>CAZTLW010000001.1:0-64012 GCA_964614585.1 uncultured Acidimicrobiia bacterium
TCGATCCCCTGGCCGATCCGGTTGGGCCCCGAGCCCAGGACCACGACACGGGGACGGTCGGCGGGGGTGACCTCGTCCTCGTCCTCGTAGGTCGAGTACAGGTAGGGCGTCGTCGCCTCGAACTCGGCGGCGCAGGTGTCGACGGTCTTGTAGGTGGGGACGATGCCGGCCTCGAGTCGGCGGGCCCGAACCTCGTCGGCGTCGTCGCCGGTGAGATGGGCGATCTGGCGGTCGGAGAACCCGAGGCGCTTGGCGTCGGCGAGGAGCGCCGGCTCGGGCCGGGTGGCGGCCTCGAGGTCGTGACGAACGGCGATGATCTCGGCCATCTCGGCCACGAACCAGGGGTCGTAGCGACTGGCGGCAGCGACGTCGTCGATGTCCATCCCTCGCCGGAGCGCCTCGCCGACGTGGTAGATCCGAGACGGGGTCGGGGTGGCGACCCGGGCGAGGACCTCGTCGTCGGACAGGTCCCGATAGGCGCCCTCGGCCGGGTCGGCATTGAGACCGGCTCGGCCCGTCTCGAGGCTGCGAAGCGCCTTCTGGAGCGCTTCGGGGAAGGTGCGTCCGATCGCCATGGCCTCGCCGACCGATTGCATCGACGTCCCGAGGGTGGCCGAGGCGGAGGGGAACTTGGCGAAGTCGAACCTGGGGGCCTTGACCACCACGTAGTCGAGCGCCGGCTCGAACGACGCCGGGGTCTTGCCGGTGATGTCGTTGGCGATCTCGTCGAGCGTGTGGCCGACGGCCAACAGGGCGGCGATCTTGGCGATCGGGAAGCCGGTCGCCTTGGAGGCGAGGGCCGACGAACGGCTCACCCGCGGGTTCATCTCGATGATGAGGCGTCGACCGGTCTCGGGGTCGACGGCGAACTGCACGTTGGAGCCGCCGGTCTCGACCCCGATCGCCCGCAGGCAGGTGATGGCGTCGTCGCGCATCGCCTGGTACTCGCGGTCGGACAGCGTCATGGCGGGAGCGACCGTGATCGAGTCACCGGTGTGGACGCCCATCGCGTCGAGGTTCTCGATCGAGCAGATGATCACGGCGTTGTCCGCCCGGTCGCGCATGACCTCGAGCTCGTACTCCTTCCAGCCCTCCACCGACTCCTCGACGAGGATCTCGGCGATCGGCGAGGTCTCGAGTCCGATCCGGGCCTTGGCGCGGAACTCGGCCTCGTCCTCGGCGAGGCCGGTCCCGCCCCCGCCGAGGATGTACGAGGGGCGGATCATGACCGGGTACCCGATGTCACGGGCAGCGGCGAGGGCCTCGTCCATGGAGCGGGCGTAGACGGCTCGAGGCGTCTCGAGCCCCACCGCCTCCATCGTCTCCTTGAACAGGCCCCGGTCCTCGGCCCGCTCGATGGCGTCGATGCCGGCGCCGATGAGCTCGACCCCGTACCGCTCGAGGACCCCCGCCTCGACGAGCTGGGTGGTCACGTTGAGCGCCGTCTGGCCTCCGAGGGTGGGGAGCAGCGCATCGGGGCGCTCCTTGGCGATGATCGACTCCACCACGCCGGGGGTGATGGGCTCGAGATAGGTGGCGTCGGCGAACTCGGGGTCGGTCATGATCGTCGCCGGGTTCGAGTTCACGAGCACCACCCGGTAGCCCTCTCGCCGCAGGACCTTGGTGGCCTGGGTCCCCGAGTAGTCGAACTCGCAGGCCTGGCCGATGATGATCGGCCCCGACCCGATCACGAGGATCGTCTCGATGTCGCTACGCCCGGGCATCGGCGGCCTCCTCGATGAGGCGGGTGAAGTCGTCGAACAGCCCGACGGCGTCGTGGGGGCCGGGGGCGGCCTCGGGGTGGTACTGCACCCCGAAGGCGGGCACCTCGAGGCAGGCGAGGCCCTCGAGGGTGCCGTCGTTGAGGTTCTGGTGGGTGGCCACCGCCCGCCCGACGACCGTCTCGAGGTGGTCGGGGAACGGCCGGTCCCACGGATTGCCGGCCTCGGGCGCCGCCGGCATGGGCACCCCGAAGCTGCCGGGGTCGACCGCGAAGCCGTGGTTCTGGCTCGTGATGGCCACGGTGCCGTCGGCGATGCGCCGCACCGGGTGGTTGCCGCCGTGGTGGCCGAAGGGGAGCTTGAAGGTGGCGCCGCCGAGGGCGAGGCCGAGGACCTGGTGGCCGAGGCAGATGCCGAAGGTGGGCACCTCGCCCAGCAGTGCCCGCACGGTGGCGATGGGGCCCTCGAGTGGCTCGGGGTCCCCGGGTCCGTTGGAGATGAAGAAGCCGTCGGGGCCCAGTGCCCGCACGTCGTCGGCGGTCGCCGTGGCCGGCAGCACCTCGACGTCCCAGCCCCGGGCGGCCAGTTGGGTGGTGATGTCGCGCTTCATGCCGAGGTCGAGGGCGGCGACGAGTCCCCGCCGCTCGGCGGTGGCCTCGACCCGGTGCGACTGGGTCGTGCCCACCGCGGTCGCCAGGTCCTGTCCCTCCATGCGGGGGGCGTCGGCGGCGAGCCGCCGCAGTTCGGCCTCGTCCACGTCGGTACCGATGGCGATGGGTTGGGCGCCGTGGTCTCGGACGTGGCGGGTGAGCGCCCGGGTGTCGACGTCGGCGAGGGCGACGAGCCCGTGGTGCCGGAGCCATGCGGCGAGGTTGCCGGTGGCCCGCCAGTTCGAGTGCCGTCGGGCAAGCGCCCGGATGATCAGGCCCCGGGCGTGGGGGCCGGCGGCCTGGTCGTCGTCGGGGGTCGTGCCGTAGTTGCCCACGTGGGAAGCGGTGAGCACGACGACCTGGCCGGCGTAGGACGGGTCGGTGAGGATCTCCTGGTAGCCGGCCATGGCCGTGTTGAAGACGACCTCGCCGACGGCGACGCCGCCGGCGCCCACCCCCCGTCCTCGGAAGACGGCGCCGTCGGCGGTGACGGCGATGGCGGTGCTCATGGGGCCTCCTCGTCGAGATGGGTGATGCGGCCGCCGAAGACGGTGGCGACGACCCGGCCGCCGAGCTCCCGCCCCACCCAGGGGGAGTTGGCGGACTTGGAGCGGAAGACCGGGCCGACCGTCCAGCGACGATCGGGACCGAACACGGTCAGGTGACCGATCCCGCCCTCGGCGGGCCACTGGCCGTGGGCGTCGAGTTGGGCGATGCGGGCGGGTCGCACGCTCAGGCGGTCGAAGAAGTCGACCGGTCCGAGCCCGACGTCGGTGTGGACGGCGGCCGCCGCGGTCTCGAGGCCGATCACCCCGCGGGGCGCCTCCTCGAAGGGGACGTCCTTCTCGTTCGCCGAGTGCGGGGCGTGGTCGGTGGCGACGGCGTCGATGGTGCCGTCGGCGAGGGCCTCGGCGAGCGCCGCCCGGTCGTCGGGCGTCCGCAGCGGCGGGTACATCTTGGCGACGCCGTCCATGGCCTCGACCAGCCCGTGGTCGAAGGCGAGGTGGTGGGGGGCGACCTCGGCGGTCACCGGGAGCCCCGCCGCCTTGGCCTCGGCGACGAGGCGCACGGTGCCGGCCGTGGAGACGTGTTGGACGTGGTAGCGACAGCCGGTCAGCTCGACGAGGCGGAGGTCGCGGGCGACCACCACCTCCTCGGCCACGGCCGGCAGCCCGCGCATGCCGAGGCGGGCCGAGACACTGCCCTCGTGCATGTGGCCGCCCCGCGCCAGGCCCGGGTCCTCGGCGTGTTGGGCGATGACGGCCCCGCGGTCGGCGAGGTACTCCATCGCCCGGCGGAGGACTCCCGCGTCGGCGACGGTGTCGCCGTCGTCGGAGAAGAGCCGCGCCCCGGCGGCCCAGAGCTCGTCGAGGTGGGCGAGTGCCTCACCGCGTCGGCCGAGGGTGATGGCGCCGGCGACGGCGACGTCGACGAGGCCGACCTCCCGCCCCCTGGCGACGACGTGGCGGGCCACGTGGCCGGCGTCGATCGCCGGCTCGGTGTTCGGTTGGGCCACGACGGCGGTGAACCCGCCGGCGGCGGCCGCGTCCGACCCGGTGGCGACGTCCTCCTTCCACTCCTGGCCCGGTTCGCGCAGGTGGACGTGGAGGTCGACCAGTCCGGGGCCGATCCAGGCGCCGCGGCAGTCGATGGTGGCGTCGACCCCGTCTCGGGGCAGGTCGGGACCGATCCGTTCGATGACGCCGTCGACGACGAGGACATCGGCGGTGATGGTGCCGTCGGCGCCGACGACGTCGCCGTCGGTGAGCAGGAGCCTGGTCATGGCGATCCCCCCAGCAGGTGGAAGAGGACCGCCATTCGGATGGCGACCCCGTTGCGGACTTGGGTCGTGACGAGTGAGCGGGGCCCGTCGGCCACGGACGGGTCGATCTCCACCCCACGGTTCATCGGCCCGGGGTGGAGCACGACGGCGTGGTCGGGAAGCCGGTCGCCTCGGGCCACCGTGAGGCCGTAGCGATCGATGTACTCCGCGACCGAGGGGAACACGTCGCCGCCGCCGCGTTCGGTCTGGATCCGGAGCAGGTAGACGGCATCGAGGTCGGGGAGGATGGCGTCGAGGTCGTCGGTGACGTCGACCGGCCAGTCCTCGACCGTCGGGGGGAGCATCGTCCGAGGCCCCACCAGCGTCACCCGGGCCCCGAGGGTGGTGAAGGCGTCGATGTCCGATCGCGCCACCCGGCTGTGGCGGATGTCGCCGACGAGGGCGATCCGGAGCCCGGTGAGTTCGCCGAAGTGCTGGCGGAGGGTGAGGGCGTCGAGCAGGCCCTGGGTGGGGTGCTGGTGGGCCCCGTCGCCGGCGTTGACGGTGGGGACGCCGGTCCACTCGGCGATGCGCCACGGCGCCCCCGTGGCGGTGTGGCGGACGACGAGGCACTCGGGGCCCATGGCGAGGAGGGTGAGGGCCGTGTCCTTGAGGCTCTCGCCCTTCGAGAGGGACGAGCCCGACGGCGAGAAGGCCATCGTGTCTGCCGACAACGCCCGAGCGGCCCGGTCGAACGAGAGCTTCGTGCGGGTGGACGGTTCGAAGAAGAGCATGGCGACGGTGCGGCCGCGCAGGGCGGGGACCTTGGGGATGGGTCGCTCGAGGACCTCGAGGAACTCGTCCGCCTGGTCGAGGAGCCCCGTCATCGTGGTCTCGCCGAGGTCGCGGAGCGACAGCAGGTGGTTCACGGTCGCTCCAGGAGCACGGCGTCGGCGCCGTCGACCTCGTCGACCTGGACGGTCACCCGCTCGCCCGAAGCGGTGGGCAGGTTCTTGCCGACGTAGTCGGCGCGGATGGGGAGTTGGCGGTGGCCGCGGTCGACGAGCACCGCCAGTTGGACGGCGGCCGGCCGGCCGAGGTCGGCCAGGGCGTCGAGGGCGGCCCGGATCGTGCGACCGGTGTAGAGGACGTCGTCGACGAGCACCACGGTGCGGCCGTCGAGGTCGACGGGGATGTCGGTGCGGGCGAGGACGGGGGTCGGGCGGGTGCCGAGGTCGTCCCGATAGGGGCCGATGTCGAGGGTCCCGACCGGCACCTCGGTGCCGGTCACCTCGGCCAGGTCGGCGCCGAGGCGGCGGGCGAGCGGGACACCTCGGGTGTGGAGGCCGACGAGGACGACGTCGTCGACGCTGCGGCATCGCTCCACGATCTCGTGGGCGATCCGACGCAACGAACGCCGCACGTCGGCGGCGTCGAGGATGGTGGCGGTCACCGCTGACCGCCGTTCGTGTGTCGCATTCGGCTCCTTCCCGGCCTCACGGGACCGGCTTAAAGGGTTCGTCCCCGACCCTAGCGCCTCGGACGCCAACCCTGGGTTGTGAGCGTCGCCTTCCCGCCGACCCTGGGTTGTGAGCGTCGGATTCCGACGCTCACAGCCCTCGGTTGGCGCCGACCGAGGATCGTTGGTCCCGCCCGATCGCTAGTGCGGCGGCGCCGGTCCGGATGTCCGTTCCGCCGCCACCGCCGAGAGGACCCCGTTGACGAACGGTGCGCTCTTCTCGGTCGAGTAGGCCGAGGCGAGGCGGGCCGCTTCCGAGAGCACCACACCCGGCGGCGTGTCCTCCCACAGCAGTTCGTAGACGCCCATGCGGAGGACGGTGAGGTCGACGACGGGCATGCGATCGGTCCGCCAATGGGCGGAGAGCCGGTTGAGCGTGGCGTCGATGTCGGCGAGGTGCTCGGTGACCCCGTGGACGATCCGCGCCGCCTTCCCGGTGAGGGGCCCCAGATCGGGCTCCTCGAAGCCGCGCCGCTCGGCCTCGTAGAGGATCTGCAGCGCCCGGTCGCGTGGTTCGCCGTCGGTCACACGCGGGTCATGTACTCGCCGGAACGGGTGTCGACCTTGATGCGGTCGCCCTGCTCGACGAAGAGTGGGACCTGCACGACGAGGCCGGTCTCGGTGGTCACCGGTTTGGTGGCCCCCGACACCCGATCGCCCTTGACGGCCGGCTCGGCGTGGGCGACCTCCAACTCCACCGAGGTCGGGAGGTCGACGCCGATGGCGGTGCCCTCGAAGATCGTGATGGAGACCGTGGCGCCCTCGAGCAGGTAGTCGGCAGCGTCACCGACCAGGTCCTCGGAGAGGGCGAACTGGCCGTAGTCGTCGAGGTTCATGAAGTGGAAGCCGAGGTCGTCGCGGAAGAGGTACTGGTGGTCGCGGGTCTCGACGATCGCCCGGGGCACGTCCTCCCCGGCCCGGAACGTCCGATCGAGCACCTGCCCGGTCTCGATGTTCTTCAACTTGATCCGCACGAAGGCCTTGCCCTTGCCCGGCTTCACGTGCTCCTGCTGGACGACCGAGTACAGGCCGTCGGGCAGATTGAGCGCCATCCCGGGGCGCACGTCATTGGTGGAGATCATGGCCCGGCGAGGGTACCCGTCCGCCGGCGCTGCACCGCCCCGGAGCGCCGTTCTTGTGTCGTCCAGCCCTTCTCTCGAGGGCTGGACGACACAAGAACGGGCGTGGGCGGGCCTGTCACCGGCGTTCTGGTCGGGCGGGGCCATGCCTGGGACGGTTGAGCCCGACAAGAACGAGCGTGGGCGGGGTCTACGCGAGGACGGCGGCGATACCCGCCCGGACGTCGTCGAGGTCGACGACCTCGACGACCGGCCGTTGGTAGGCCTCGAGGAGCACCATGCGAATCCCCGCCGCGGTGCGCTTCTTGTCGAGGCCGACGAGCTCGAGCACCTCCTCGGGGTCGAGGCCCCCGACCGCGATGGGCAGTCCCACGACCTCGAGCGTCGACCGGTGCTCGTTGCTCGGGTCGAAGCCGGTGCGGCGCGCCCCGACGGCAGCGGCCGCGACCATCCCGACGGCCACGGCCTCGCCGTGGCTCAGTCCCGCCAGTCGCTCGATCGCATGGCCGATGGTGTGCCCGTAGTTGAGGATCGCCCGCCGTCCCGCCTCCCGCTCGTCCTCTCCCACCACGGCCACCTTCACGGCCACGGCGCGCTCGACGACCTCCCGCAGGGGGGCACCGAGACCGTCCCGGGACACCATCGCCTGCAACTCGGCATCGGCGAGGTAGCCCACCTTGAGCGCCTCGGCCATGCCCTCTCGGCGCAGGTGGGCGGGGAGCGTCTCGAGCACCGACACGTCGATGGCGACCCGGGCGGGCTGCCAGAACGAGCCCACGAGGTTCTTGCCGGCCACGTTGATCCCGGTCTTGCCGCCGATGGCCGCGTCGACGGCGGCCAGCAGCGTCGTGGGGACGTGGACCACCTCCACGCCCCGCATCCAGGTGGCGGCCGCGAACCCGGCCAGGTCCGTCACCGCTCCCCCGCCGACGCCGACCACCGTGTCACCGCGTCCCAGGCCGATGTCGGCGAACCAGGCCCAGACGTCGGCCAGCGCCTCGGGCGTCTTGGCGGCATCGCGGTCGGGCAGCACCCGGACGTCGACGGGCAGGTCGACGCGTCGGACGACCCGGTCGGCGATGTCCGAGGCGCCGGGCTGGGTGAGGACTGCGACCCGTCGGCGGCCCTCCCGTGGTGGGAGCACCTGGGGAAGCACGTCGTCGACGAGGACGTTGCCGCCGCCGGGCAGGGTCAGCGCGGTCGACACAGCTCGATCACCTCGCCGGCGATGTCCGCCGGTTCCCGGCCCGTCGTGGTCACCCGGTGGTGGGCGGCGGCCTCGTAGAGCGGGGCCCGGCGGGCGAGGAGGTCGCCGAGACTGCCCTCGACGTCGTCGTCGGCCAGCAGCGGGCGTCCCTCGCCGGCACCCACCCGGTCGGCGAGGTCGCCGGTGGCGGCGGTGAGCCACACGACATCGCCGGAGGCCCGCATGTGCTCGACGGAGGCCGGGTCGAGGACGACGCCGCCGCCGGTGGAGACCACGACGTCCCCCCCGTCGGCCGCGAGCTCGGCCACCACGGCCGCCTCGAACAACCGGAACGTGGGCTCCCCGACGGTCTCGAAGAGGCGGTTGATCGACGAGTCCGATCGGCGTTCGATCTCGGCATCGGTGTCCACGTGGCGGAGGCCGGTGGCGGCGGCGACGGCCTCACCGACGGCCGACTTGCCCACCCCCATCATCCCGACCAGCCAGATCATCAGAACGCAGCGACCCGGGCCCGGTACCGATCGACGGCGGCGACCACGTCGTCGACGGTGTCGCCGCCGAACATCCGCAGGACCTCGTCGGCCAAGGTGATGGCAACGACCTGCTCGGCCACGACGCCCGCCCGGGGCACCGCGCAGACGTCGCTGCGCTCCCGGAAGGCGACGTCCGGTTCCTTCGTCGCCACGTCGACGGTGCGCAACGGACGCATGACGGTGGAGATCGGCTTCATGGCCGCCCGCACCCGCAGGGGCTCCCCGGTGGTCATGCCGCCCTCGGTGCCGCCCGACCGGTTGGTGGCCCGGGCGAACCCGTCGCCGTCGGGGAGGATCTCGTCGTGGGCCGCCGACCCGCGCCGGCGCGCCGTCTCGAAGCCGTCGCCGATCTCGACCCCCTTGATGGCCTGGATCGACATGAGGGCGGCCGCGAGGCGGGCGTCGATCTTGCGGTCCCAGTGCACGTGGCTGCCGAGACCGGGCGGCAGGCCGTGGACGACCACCTCCACGACACCGCCCAACGTGTCGCGATCGGCCTTGGCGGCGTCGATTGCCGCCACCATCGCCGCCGAGGAGTCGGGGTCGAGGCACCGCACCGGGTCGTCGTCGATCGCGTCCTGACTTCCCCGCTCGGGCACCAGTTCGCCGGGTGCGGTCACGTCGCCGATGGCGACGACATGGCCGAGGATCTCGACGTCGATCGCGGCGAGCAGTTGGCGGGCGATGAGGCCGACCACCGTTCGGGCGGCGGTCTCGCGGGCCGACGCCCGCTCGAGGATGTCCCGGGCGTCGTGGGTGTCGTACTTCTGCATCCCGACGAGGTCGGCATGGCCGGGACGGGGTGCCGTCAGGGTCCGGCGGGCCTCGCCGCCGGGATGGGGGGACATGTCCTGCTCCCAGCGCGGCCACTCGGTGTTGCGGACCAGGACGGCCACCGGGGAGCCCAGCGTGCGGCCGAAGCGGACCCCACCGAGGATCTCCAACTCGTCGCGTTCGAGCTTCATCCGGTTGCCGCGACCGTGGCCGAGGCGCCGCCGGGCCAGTTGGTGGGCGAGGCCGTCGACGGTCACCTCGAGACCGGCAGGGACGCCCTCGACGATGGCGACGAGTCCGGGCCCGTGCGATTCGCCGGCGGTGAGGTAGCGAAGCATCCGCCGCAGGATAGGGGCCGGGTCGCACCTGCCCCGGGCTCGACGCGTACGCTGGCCGGGCCATGGCCCACACCGTCGAGGACCTCCCGGCCGCCAAGCAGGCGGCCTATGCCATCGGCCAGCTCGGCTGGTCGACCCTCATCAACATCGTCGGCGTCTCGCTCGTCTACTTCTACCTGCCCCCTGAGGCGGCCGGACTCCCCCAACTGATCACCGGGGTGACGTTCCTCGGCGTGCTCAATGCGATCACGCTCATCGCCGCCTCCGGCCGGCTCCTCGACGCCGTCACCGACCCATGGATCGCCGGGCTCAGCGACCGGTCGACGAACCCACGCGGCCGTCGGATCCCGTTCATGGCCCGGGGCGCCCTGCCCGCCGCGGTGTTCCTGGTGCTCATGTTCACCCCACCGGTCGGCGAGGTGTCGGGCTGGAACATCGTGTGGCTCGTGGTCGTCCAGGCCGCGTTCTACGTCTCGCTGACCGTCTACGTGACGCCGTTCTTCGCCCTGCTGCCCGAGATGGGCCACACCCCCGAGCAGCGCCTCAACCTCAGCACGTGGATCTCCATCACGTTCGCCCTGGGCATCATCCTCGCCGGGCTGGTGCCGGCGATCGCCGACGCGGTGGGCACCGGGCTGGGACTCGAACCCCTGCGGGCGTTCCAGGTGGCGATCGGGGGGTTGGCGCTGCTGGCCGTCATCTGCATGTTCGTCCCGGTGCTGGCCATCGACGAGCGCCGCTACTCCACCGGCCGACCGAGCACGGTCCCGCTGCTGGAGGCCATCCGGGCGACCTTCGCCAACCTGCAGTTCCGCCGGTTCATCGTCTCGGACTTCGCCTACTTCACCGGGCTCACGATCGTGCAGACCGGTCTCCTGTTCTACGTCACCGTGCTGCTGGGCCAGGAGGAGGCGCTGGTGGCCACCCTGCTGGCGCTGTTGGTCATCGTGTCGTTCGTCTTCTATCCGATCGTCAACCTCCTCGCCCGCCGAACCGGCAAGAAGCCGCTCATGGTCGGGGCCTTCGTCTGGATGTCACTCGTCTTTCTCGCCGTCCCCCTGCTGGGCGCCGAGGCGGTCCCGGCCCTCGCCCAGGCCTACCTGTTGGTCCTGCTGCTCTCGGTGCCCCTGGCCTTCCTCGGGGTGTTGCCCAACGCGGTGCTCGCCGACATCGCCGAGTTCGACGCCAACGAGACGGGCGAGCCCCGGGAGGGCATGTTCTTCGCGTCCCGCACCCTCATGCAGAAGTTCGGCCAGACGTTCGGGGTGATGAGTTTCGCCATGCTCACCAGCCTCGGTCGCGACGTCGGCGACGACCTGGGCATCCGCCTGTCGGGCGTCGTCGGCTTCGCCCTGTGCGCCGTCGCCGCCGTGGTCTTCGCCCGCTACGACGAGGCGACGACGACGGCTCGGTCATGACCGAGCTCCTCGACCCCCTGGCCGCCGGGTTCCGCCTCGACGGCGACCGCAACGAGGCGGTGGTGCTGCTCCATGGCTTCACCGGCGTGCCCGCCCACTTCCGGCCGCTGGCGGGCGACCTGCACGAGGCCGGGTACACGGTGATCGTGCCCAGGCTCGCCGGCCACGGCACGTCGATGGAGGACATGGACCGCACCGGCGCCGACGACTGGATCGAGAGCGCCACCGCCGCCTACGAGGAGGCGGCGGCCGACAAGGCCCTCGTCCACCTCGGCGGCCTCTCGATGGGCGGCCTCATCTCCATCCTGCTCGCCGCCCGGCTGCCGGTGGCGTCCGTGACGACCATCGACAGCCCGGTCGTCGTGCGCGATCCGCGCAGCTACGTGGCGCCCCTGTTCGCCCGGTGGATGCCCGAGATCCGCTGGGAGGAGGAGCAACTCGACCTCGACCCCGAGGTGGAGCCCTATTGGCTGACCTACCCGGGCTTTCCGACCCGCCGGCTCGGCGATCTCAATCGCATCATCGGCCGAGCGCTCCTGGCCGCCCGCCGGGTGGACGTCCCCGCCCTCGTCATCCAGTCGAGGACCGACGAGACGGTGGCCTCGATCAGCGCCCGCATCCTCGCCAACGCCTTCACCGGTGACACCCGCCTCGTCTGGCTCGAACGGTCCATGCACAACGCCCTGCTGGACCGGGAACGGGACGTGATCTCGGCGGCCGTCCGATCCCACCTGGCGGACGCCGCTCCATGACCGAGGCCCCGGGGCATCGCCCCGGGGCCTCGTCTCGATACTCGGTACTCGGTACGGCCGGTGAAGCCGGCCTCACTTCAGGATCGACTGCCCGACACTCGCTTCGAAGGTGTTGTCCCCGAACTGGAACACACCCGAGGCGGTCGACCCGTCATCGGACGGGGTGAGCGAGACGACCTTGAAGTTGCCGGCGAAGGTGTCGCCGACCCCGACGGTGTACTCGACGTTGTCGACCTGTACGACCGCCCGGGGCACGCCGTCCACCTCATTGACGGACACGAGCCCGAAGGTCAGGCGGTCGCCGGGGTCGGTGGCGCCACCGTCACCGCCATCCGACACGAGTGGTCGGAACGGGTCGCGTGGCTGGGCCACCTGGATCGACGTCGAGATCCGGACGCCTTCGCTGAGCGCCGCCGCCGGGGCGGCATCGGCCACCACCGTCTCGGCGTACGCCCCGTCGAGGTTCCCGATCGCGGGGGTGTCGGCGCCCAGGACCGTCGGGGCGACGGCCCACCAGGCGGCGGCGAATCCGACCCCGATCAGGAGGATGGCGAGGGCTGTCGCCAGACCCGAGCGAGGCCGAGGGTTTGCATGCGCTGCCATCTCAGCCTCCATTCGTTTCCGCCGAGGCACCCTCGGCTTCGTCGACGGCGTCCTCCGTGTCGGAGGTGGCGTCGTCGGTGGGCGGATCGGCGTCGGACATGCCGTCCCCGCCCGTCCCGAGATCGCCTCCGGGCACGTCGACGACCGGTGCCGCAATGTCACCCGTGGTGAACGCCGTCGCCTGGATCGTCACGGTGAGCTCGACCGTGTTGTCCTCCACGGCCGGCGAGAACGCCGCCGAGTCCAGACGGATCAGCCGGTCGAGGTCCTCCATGCCATACAGGTAGCCGAGGAGCTCGAAGTACTGGCCGGTCACCGAGACCGTCGTCTGGATTTCGTTGTAGCCGCCCTCGTCGTTCGGCGCCGGGGTGCCGAACGACGCCCCGTTCCAGGTGACGGCCGATTCCG
This sequence comes from uncultured Acidimicrobiia bacterium, assembly GCA_964614585.1. Taxonomy (GTDB): domain Bacteria; phylum Actinomycetota; class Acidimicrobiia; order Spongiisociales; family JAENVV01; genus JAHEFX01. The sequence continues at coordinate 12,765 of CAZTLW010000001.1, forward strand.
TCGCCAGCGTCTCGAGGGCATTGATGAGCTCGCTCTGGGATGGGCTCGCCGGGATCGACGCCTCGAGCTCGCCGACGGCGTCGATGTATTGGAGCTCGGCCTCCTGGATGCGGAGCAGCTCATTGCGCTCGGCGGTCAGCGCCGCCTCCCGCTGCTGTTCCGACTCCGTCTGGGCGGCGATCTCGTTGGTGTTGTCGATGATCGGGGAGATCACGAGGAACCAGAACCCGGCGGCGACGAGGATCGCCAGCAGGGTCCCGAGTAGCAGTCGGGCTCTCATTCGGCCACCTCCGGGATCCGGGTCTCGGCCCGGTCGGACAGGGCCCCACCGGTGATCGAGGTCGTCAGGTTCCAGGCGACGAGGCTCGCCTCGTCGTCCTCGTTCTGGAGCACGGATGCGGCCCAGGCCCCGGTCACCGAGTCCCAGTCCTGGGAGTCGAGGGTGAGGAGCCACGACGAGACGTCCGGGTAGTCGAACCCGGAGCCGGCCATGGCGACGCCGCCATAGACGCCGGGCGCCTCCTCGGTCGGGACCCCGGCGGTGATCGACAGCGACTCCATCCAGACCCGCTTGTCGGAGATCATCCGGCCGAAGTCGCCCAGCAGGCGGCCCCAGGCGACGTCTGCCGCCAGGGCGTGCCGGACGCGGTCGGCGCCCTGGTCGTAGTCATCACGGAGTTCCCGATAGGGCTCGAGTGCGGCGATCTCCGCCTGGAGTTGGGCGTTCTGGGCCACCTGGGCGTCGTACTCGGCCTGGGCCGTTGTCTCCTGGCCCTTGAAGAACATGAACACGGCGCCGAGGAGGGCGAGGTAGGCGATGGCCACGAAGGCCGTGCCGATCCACCCTCGCCGGGCCTTCTGGGCCTCGGCTCGCTCCTGGGGCAGCAGGTTGATCTTCGACATCAGACGAGCCCCCATTCGGCCAGGCCCACCGCCACCGGCAGCACCGGCTGGGCATGGGCGAGTTGTTCGTCGCTCAACCCCGTCTTGCCGACCTGGACGGACTCCCCCAACAGCTTCACCGGTGTGACGGGCATGTCGAGGGCCATCCCCATCCGGGTGGCGAGGTGTGGGAGTCGGGCAGCGTTGCCGCTGATCATGAGTTCGCCGACGGCGGCGTCGGCCGACGAGGAGTTGTAGAACTCCAGCGTCCCGCGAATCTCCTCGATCAACTGGGCCGCCTGTTCGGTGAGGATGTCGCGGGCCCGGTCGTCGGGCATGGACGACGCACCGAAGACGGCGCCCGGGTCGGCGTGGACGCCCACCCGCCGCTTGACCTCCTCGGCCTCCTCGGGAGCGATCCCGAGTCCGGTCGACAGTGCCCGGGTCATGTCGTTGCCGCCGATCGGGATGAGGCGCAGGAAGCGGAGAGTGCCGTCCTTGGTGACGATCACCTGGGTCATCCCGGCGCCGAGACTGACGACCGCCTGGGGGGCGTCCCCGAGCGGGATCCGGGCCCCGAACACCGATCGCACGAGGGCGAACGCCTGCAGGTCGACCGCGTCGACGCGGACACCGGCGGACTCGACGACGCCGAGGAACTGGTCGATCATCTCCCGTTGGGCGGCGACGACGAGGATGGCCCGTCGGGACTCCTCACCCTCGCCGCCGGGGATGTCCTCGAGCGGCACGAAGTCGAGGATCGCGTCCTCGGTCGCCATGGGGATGTGCTCGCCGACGTGCTGGGGCAGCGAAGCCCGGAGGGCCTCGTCGCTCATGTCGGGGACCTCCACCCGGCGGACGATGATCCGCTGGTTGGCGAGTCCCATGACGACGCCCTTCTTGGGTAGCTTCGACGACTTCCAGAGGCGCGAGACGGCGTCCGCCACCACGGCCGGGTCGACGATCTCACCGCCTTCCACGGCCCCCTTGGGGAGGCCGACCTCCCCGTACTTGCGGAGCACGGGGGCGCCCTTCTTGCCTCCTTGCAGCACGGCAGCCCTTACGGCGCTCGTGCCGATGTCGAGGCCGACTGTGGCAGTCATGCCCTCCTCCTGGGTTCGGTCGCGTTCAGGGTCACACGGCTCCGTACATGGGTGTAATTACCGTTCTGTGATTTCGGAGCGTAGTGGGTGGGTCCGATCGCACCAACGATCGGGGACCCGGCGTCGCGGGATCCGCTCAGCCGAGATAGAGGTCGAGGAGCTCCGTGCCCGCCACGGTCGCCACCCATGCGGCGACGATCATCGGCGGCCCGAAGGCGAGGTGGTCCTTGCGGCCCCGCCGGCGCAACACCAGCAGCACGATCGCCGCCAACCCGCCGATCAGGAACGAACCGAATATCGCCACGCCCACCGAGCCGAGCGCTTCGAGCGCTCCCACGGTCGGCTGGCGCACCTGGAAGGCCACGAAGAGGCCCAACAGGAACGAGAGCTTCACGTCCCCGAAGCCGAAGCCGCCCGGTACCGCGAGGGCCAGGACGAGCATCACCGCGAAGTAGAGCGCTGCCCCGGCGAAGGCCCACCCCAGCCGGTCGGCGGTCGTCGAGGCGAACGACCCGGCCACCAGCAGCAGCGTCGCCACCACGGTCCCCGGGTAGACGATGCGATTCGGCAGTCGGTGCGTGTCCAGGTCGGTGAGGATCAGCGCCACCGTCATCGAGAGCGCCCAGAGGTGGGCGGGCAGCTCCCAGCGGAAGCCGATGAGCAGCGTCGCCGCCGCCCACAGCAGGCCGGTCGCCAACTCGACCGCCGGGTAGCGCCACGAGATCGGCGCCCGGCAGTGACGGCACTTCCCCACCAACAACAACCAGCCGACCACCGGCAGCAGGTCGATCGGCCCGATCGCGTGACCGCAGGCGGGACAATGGGAGCGTCCCATCACCGAGCGGCCGAGCGGGATCCGGTAGGCCACCACGTTCACGAACGAGCCGGTCGCCAGGCCGAAGAGGCCCATCGCCGTCGGCCAGAACCAGAGGGGCAGGTCGGCGGTCATCGGCCGCGCACCCTAGGGGGGCGTCCGGTCGCGCCGACGCCTTTGGGTCGGTCGTCGCCGTGGTCGCCTCGAGGTCGTGGTGGTGCATGCGTTCCGCTCATTCGCCGGGCCTCCCAACCCACGAGTGGGTATCGGAGCAAGTCGCGAAACCTTGAGGAGGAACCCTGCCGGGCAGGACTGCGGAACCGCACGACCACCGAGCTCGGGTCTCGGCGGCCCGGGGCAACCGCCAGACGCGAACCGCCCCGGGCCGGTTGGCCCGGGGCGAGTTCCGTGGTCCCGTGGTTCCGCGGTTCGAGTCGTGTCGCTAGTCCCATCCGCCGACGCACTCGGCGAGGGTGTCGAGCGACGCTCCTCCGGTGAGCGACCGGCCGAAGCGGGTGCCGGTGTTGGAACCGCTCACCTCGTCGGCGAGGCAGTACCACTCACCCGACTCACTGGCGGTCAGGAAGATGACTGCCTGGTCGGCGGTGCCATCGGTGTTCGGCAGGATCAGGAAGCCGACCTGGTCGTCGGCCGGGGCATTGCCGGCCACGAACTCGAGGTTGGCGTGGACGTCGTCGAGGTCGGCGACGGCGAAGCCGTAGTCCTCCTCGTCGGTGTAGTAGACGCGGGCGGCGGTGAGCGCATTTCGCAAGTCGCTCTGGGCCGACCGGTCCTGGGCTCGGACGCGGGCTCCAAGGAAGACCGGGATGGCGATCGCCAGGAGAATGGCGATGATCAGGACGACCACCATCAACTCGATCAGCGTGAAGCCCTCGTCCCGCTTGATGCGGGCCATGGGTTCCCCTCACTCTGGGTTGTCGAAGTGACCATCGGCCGTGGCGGCCGATTCCTTTAGCCCGAACGCGTCGAGGGCGGGGGCCGAAGCCCCCGCCCTCGGACGGTCTAGCTGATGGGTCGGACTACCAGGAGGCGCCGTTGCACTCGCCGGCGGTGTCGACATCGACGAGTGCCGTCTCGCTCGAGGCGAAGAACGTGCCGGAACCGGCACCGGTCGCCGTCTCGTTGATGCAGAACCAGGTCCCCGACGCCGACTGCTTGGCGAAGGTGATCTGCTGGCGATCGGTACCGGCAACGCTCTCGACCGCATAGCCGACGTTGTCGGCATCGGACGCAGCGATGGCCACGAACTGCAGGCTCGGCTCGATCGCCTCGAGCTGGGCCACGGTGACGTCGGCCCCAGCGCCGTCCGAGAAGTCCTCGGTGTCCGTGTAGTGCACCTTCGCCGCCGTGAGGGCGTTCCGAAGGTCCGACTGGGCGGCCCGGTCCTGGGCACGCTCACGGGCACCGAGGAAGGTCGGGATGGCGATGGCAATCAGGATGGCGATGATGAGCACCACGACCATCAGCTCGATGAGGGTGAAGCCCTCATCCTTCTTCAGCTGGTTGCGGATCCACGACATGTTGTCGTACTCCTTTGTTTGCGTATGGGCGTTGGCGCCCCTTCTCCGATGGTGGATATCGGGGCCGGAGCGCCGGTTCTTGAGGACTTTTCTTCGACGCTCCGTGGTCGAAGGACCACGCAGCAACCCGACGCGAGACCACGGGATCCGGCATGGGCGCCGGTACCCGATACCCGAGACCGCGCCACGCGCCGGGGCCCCGACCGATCGGCCGGGGCCCCGTCCGTCGCAGGCGCCAGCGCCTACTGGACCAGGTTGACGATGTTGAACATCGGCAGGTAGAGGGCGATGAGCATGCCGCCGACCACGCCGCCGAGCACCACGATGAGGAGCGGCTCGATGAGGCTCGTGAGCCCCTCGACCATCGTCTCGACCTCGTTGTCGTAGAACTCGCCGATCTTCTCGAGCATCGTGTCGAGGGCGCCGGTCTCCTCGCCGACGGCCACCATCTGGACGACCATCGGCGGGAAGATCTTCCGCTCGGCCATCGGCTTGGCGATCGACTCGCCCTCCGAGACCGAGGCCCGGGAGGCCATCACGGCTTCCTCGACCACGGCGTTGCCCGAGGTCTCCGCCACGATCTCCATGGCCTGGAGGATCGGGACACCGCTCTTGGTGAGGGCGGCCATCGTCTGGGCGAATCGGGCGAGTGCGGACTTGTGGATGAGCTTGCCGAAGATGGGCATGCGGAGCTTGATGCTGTCCCAGGCGTAGCGGCCGCCCTCGGTCTGCTTCCACCGCCGGAACACGACCCAACTCACGATCCCACCGAGGACGGCGACCCACCAGAACGAGGTGAGGAAGCCCGAGATGGCCAGCAGGATCTGGGTGGGCACCGGCAGCGACGCCCCACCGAGGTCGGCGTAGAGGCCGTCGAACATCGGGACGATGAAGATGAGCATGGCGGCGGTGATCAGCACCACGAGCACCGCCACGGCCATCGGGTACATCATCGCCGAGCGGATCTTGTTCTTCAGCGCAACCTGGGCCTCGAGCGTGTCGGCGAGGCGGAGCAGGGAGTCGTCGAGGAGGCCGCCCGTCTCGCCGGATCGCACCATCGAGACGTAGAGCTTGCTGAACACCTTCGGGTGGGCCTCGAGGGCCTGGCTGAGGCTCTTGCCCTGCTCCACGTCCGTCTTCACGCCGAGGATCACCTCGGCGAGTGTCGTGTTCTCGGTCTGCTCGGCGAGGATCGAGAGCGCCCGCAGCAGCGAGAGACCCGACGCGATCATCGTGGCGAACTGGCGGCTGAAGACCGCCACCTCCTTGGCGGCCACCCGGTCGGTGATCCCGGGGATGCGGACCTCGCCGCTCAGCCCCGCCGCATCGGTCTCCTCGAGGGTGACCGGCTTGAGCCCCTTCTGGGCGAGCTCGCGGGCGGCCGCCTCGGCGTTGACGGCCGACACCTTCCCGTTCTTGACCCGGCCCTTGTCGTCCTGGGCCTTGTAGGCGTATGTCGTGGCCATGGGCTACCTCCTAGGCGACGCGTCCGAGCAGGCGCCGCAGGTCCTCGATGTTGGTGCAGCGCTCGACTGCGGTGTCGAAGTCGATGACGTTCTGGCGGACCAGGTGCGCGAGCGACTGGTCCATCGTCTGCATGCCGTGCTTGCCGCCGGCCTGCATCGCGGTGGTGATCTGGTGGATCTTCGCCTCCCGGATGAGGTTCCGGATCGCCGGCGTCGCCAGCATCACCTCGGTCGCCACCGCCCGCGAGCGGCGGTCACGCGTGGGCAGGAGCTGCTGGGTGACGATCGCCTGGATCGTCGCGGCCAACTGGACCCGCACCTGCGACTGCTGGTGGCTGGGGAACACGTCGATGATCCGGTCGATCGACTGGGGGGCGTCCTGGGTGTGCAGGGTGGCGAACACGAGGTGGCCGGTCTCGGCGGCGGTCAGCGCGGTCTGGATCGTCTCGAGGTCGCGCATCTCGCCCACGAGGATCACGTCGGGGTCCTGGCGCAGGGCGTGCTTGAGGGCGGCGCCGAAGTCCATGGTGTCCGCACCCACCTCGCGCTGGTTCACCAGCGCCCGCTTGTGGGTGTGGACGAACTCGATCGGGTCCTCGATCGTGAGGATGTGGCACGACCGCCGCAGGTTGATCTGGTCGATGATCGATGCCAAGGTCGTCGACTTGCCCGAACCGGTCGGCCCGGTGACGAGCACGAGCCCGCGGGGATACTCGGCAAACCCGTCGAGCACCTTCGGGAGGCCGAGCTCCCCGAGCGGCTTGACCACCTCGGGGATGGCCCGGAAGACGGCGCCGACGGCGTCGCGCTGGAAGAAGACGTTCATCCGGAAGCGGGCATGGCCGGGCACGGGGTGGGAAGCGTCGAGTTCGAGCGTGTTCTCCAGCGTCTCGCGCTGCTTCTCGGTGAGGATCGAGTAGATCATGGCCCGCAACTCGGCCGGGGTGAGGACGTCGTAGTCCTCCAGCGCCGTGAGGTGCCCATTGATGCGCACGATCGGCTTGGTGCCGGCGGTCAGGTGCAGGTCGGAGCCGGCCCGTTCGAGCAACTCGAGGAGCAGCGTGTTCGGATGGACCCGGGGGATCTCGTCCTGGCGGGCCGCGGCGATGCGTTCGGCGTCCCCGCCGACCCCGGGGGGGAGTTCGACGCCGAAGATCCCGTCGATCGCCTTCTCGATGGCTCGCGCCGGGGCGACGGCGACCCGGATGCCACACCCGGCCCGTGCCTCCACCCGGTCGAGGACCTCCTCGTCGTAGGGGTCGGCGACGGCCACCTTCAGCTCGTTGCCGACCATCTCGATCGGCACGACCTGGAGGGCGCGGCAGGTGTCGGCGTCGAGGCGGTGGACGATGTCGGGGGCGAAGATGATGCCCTCGAGGTCGACGTACTCGAGGCCCACCCGGGCGGCGAAGACCCGGACGAGGTCCGCCTCGAGCACCAGGCCCTCGGAGACGACGAGCTCGTCGAACGAGGTGCCGGTCTCCTCCTCGAGGGCGAGCAGTCGCTCGAGTTGGTCGCGCGAGAGGAGACGCTGGTCGACCAGCAGTTCGCCGAGGGTTCGTGAGTGGTTCGCCATGTCCCGTTGCTCCTTCGTCCGTACCAAGTGTCGGTCGCCGAGTCGCCTACCTTGAGGGGCGACTCCGGCCGACTCAGACCGTGACCCGGAGGACCTCCTCGAGGCTGGTGTCGCCCGCGGCCACCTTGCGGAGCCCGTCGACGCGCAGCGGCGTCATGCCCTGCTCGAGCGCCTTGTGGGTGAGCGCCTCCGTGGTGGCGTGCTGGACCACCATCCGCTCCACGTCCTCGGTCATCGTCATGAGTTCGTGCACCGCCATGCGTCCCCGGTAGCCGGTGCCGGCGCACGCCGTGCAACCCACCGCCCGAAAGATGGTGGCGTTCCCGCCGGGGTCGACCACGGCCGGGTCCCACCCGATGCGGTCCAGGGCGTCCTGGGTGGGCTCGTGCGGCTCCTTGCACTTCGTGCACAGGCGCCGGGCGAGGCGCTGGGCGAGCACGGCGTCGAGCGCCGACCCCACGAGGAACGGCTCCACGCCCATCTCGATGAGGCGGCTGACGGCGGCAGGCGCCGTGTTGGTGTGGAGGGTCGACAGCACCAGGTGACCGGTCAGCGCCGATTCGATGGCGATGTTGGCCGTCTCGAGGTCCCGGATCTCGCCCACCAGCATGATGTCGGGGTCCTGGCGGAGGAAGGAGCGGAGGGCGTTGGCGAAGCCGAGCCCCGCCTTGCGGTTGACCTGCACCTGGTTGACACCGGCGAGCCGGTACTCGACGGGGTCCTCCACGGTGACGATGTTGCGCTCGGCGTCGTTGAGCACGTTGAGGGTGGCGTACAGCGTCGTCGACTTGCCGGAGCCGGTGGGGCCGCACACGAGGATCGTGCCGTAGGGCCGGCGAAACGCGTCCTGGTAGCGCTCGAGGTTGTCGTGGTGGAAGCCGAGATCGGTGAGGTCCAGCATTGCCGTCGAGTTGTCGAGGATCCGCATGACGACCTTCTCCCCGTAGATCGTGGGGAGGGTGGAGACACGGAGGTCGACCGACCCGCTGGGGGTCTTCACCGAGATGCGGCCGTCCTGGGGACGACGACGCTCGGCGATGTCGATGTCGGCCATGATCTTCAGGCGGGACACCACCCCGGCGAGGAGCCGGCGATTGGTGCGCATCACCTCGTGGAGCACACCGTCGATTCGGTAGCGGACGCGGACGTCGTGGTCGCCGGGCTCGACGTGGATGTCGGAGGCGCCATCGCTCACTGCTTTGAGGATCACCTGGTTGACGAACTTGACGATCGGGGCGTCCGCGGACGCGGCCTCGACCGCGGCCAGGTCCTCCACGTCGATGCCGTCCTCCGACGACCCGACGAAGTCGCTGACGGCGTCCTCGAGCGAACCGAGGCGCTTCACGACCGCATCGATGTCGGGCTTCATCGCCACGTGCAGGTCGATCGATCGCCCGGTGGCGGCCTGGATGTCGTCCTTGGCGAGGATGTCGTAGGGGTTGGCGGTGGCGACGAGCAGCTTCTCGCCGTCGAAGGCGTAGGGGATCGCCTGGTGCTTGCGAGCCAACGGCTCCGGCAGGAGGGCGGCGGCAGCGGGGTCGACGGTGATCTCGCCGAGGTCGACGAACTGGTAGCCCATGTGCTTGGCGATGACCCGAACGAGCGTCTTCTCGTCGACCAACGACTCCGCCACGACGTACTTGGACAGGGTCATGCCTGCCGTCTCGGCCGCGTCGGCGGCCGAGTACAACTGGTCGTAGGTGAGCAGGCCCTCCTCGATGAGGACGGCTGCGACACCGGCCTGTTCCTCGGTCATCGTCGTTCTCCCCAGCCCGGCCCCGGCGTCAGTCGCCGAGGGAGCTCAGTTCCTTGGCGAGGAGGCCCTTGGAGCGTCGCCTGAGCAGGTTCGGCAGGCCCCCGTTGGACTCTTCCTCGACGGCGGGTTCGTCGTCGGCGTCCCCGTCGTCGTCGACGGGCTCGTCGGCGGGCTCGTCGGCGGGCTCGTCCGCGTCCCCGTCGGCGTCCCCGTCGACCGCCTCGGCGTACTCGCCGGAGGCATCGTCGTCGACGCCCAGTTGAGCGAGCGCGTCCTCTTCGTGCATGGCCGCCACGTCGTCGTCGATCTCGTCGAGGGCCTCGTCCTGGTCGTCCTCGTCGTCGGCCCGGATGCCGGGCTTGGGGGCGTAGCCCTTGAGGCCGAAGTCGACGCCGGAGTCCTCGTCGCCGTCGCCCGCCCCTTCTGCGAGCGGGAAGGGCTCGGCGTCCATCAACGGCGGCTCCTCCTCGGGTTCCGGCTCGTCGGTGGCGGCGATGGACACCAACTCGTTGGTCCAACCGGTGGGCCCCTCGGCCGACAGCGGGTCCTCGTCGACCTCGACGCCGGGGAACCGGTCCAACCCGCCGGTGGCCCGGCCGGCCCGGACGTTGTCGCCGACCCAGGCCAGCCCGCGGCTCACGAACGCGGCGACCTTGGAAGCGGCGTCGAACTCGCTCTCGCCGGTGTGCGACGACAGGCGCTTGACGGTGGTCCCCGACGCGATGAGGCCGAGCAGGGACCATTCGTCCTGGTTCAGCTCGACGAACTCGCTGCCCTCGGGCAGGCTCTCGGCGAGGTGGATGCGGGCCGTCATGGACGGCACGATCTCGCGGATGGCGTTCCAGGCCCGGAGCCGCTCGTCGACCTCGTCGAGGGTGTCGTCGATGGAGAGTTCGGTGCCGAGGCGGATCGAGGTGGTGACGCCCTCCTCGAACTCGAACGAGCCCTGGCGGCGGCGCATGATCTCGACGAAGGCGTCGACCGTGAGGGAGCGGACGGCTCGGTCGTAGTCGAGCGGCGAGACCTCGTCCGTGAGGAGCTCGTCGGCCGACACGTCACCCGAGGAGACCTGCTCCCAGCCGTCCCGGTCCAACAACCCCCCACCGACGAGGCGGGACTTCACGGCCCGCTCGTCGCCCGCGCAGGCGAACAGCAGTCGACCGCCCTGCAAGTAGGCCCGCATCTCCTGGTCATCCGCCTTCACGAGCAACAGGCCCGTCTGTCCCGAGCGGCCGAGCAGGCGCAGGACCTCGGGCAGGGGGAATGAATCCAGGGTGCCCGACAACGCCATCGGTTTGAACCTCCTTGTCTAGGAGGTGAATCGGCCTCGCTCAGGAGCCCCTTGAGTGCTTTGCCGCGGCGGCCATCGCCTCGACGGGCGGCTCGGCAGCGAACCAGAGGGCGAACGCGGCTGCGGCCTGGCCGACGAGCATGTCGAGCCCCCAACCGATGGGGAGGCCGTTGGCTCGGGCGCGGCTGACGGCCGGCGTCACCTCGGGTGCGTAGACCATCTCGAACAGGCCGGCAGCCTCTTCCACGACCCCGTCGGGCAGGTCGTCGCCGGCCATCCCGATCGGGGTCGCGTTGACGACGACAGCACCGGTGAGTGGCTCACCCCACGCCAGTGCGCCGGCCGCTCCCAGCGAGTCGAGGGCCGCGGCGGCCTCGGGGCGGCGGGCGGCCACCCAGACCTCGTGCCGGCCGGCGAGGACGTCCACCGCCGCGCGAGCCGCTCCCCCGGCCCCAAGGACCAGCACCGGGGCGTCGATGGGCAGCCCACCCCTCGCCCAGGCGTGCAGCACGCCCGCGCCGTCGGTGGCGTGGCCGACGACCCGACCGCCGTCGACGTCGAGGGTGTTGAGCGCCCCCAGCCGCGCCGCCACCGGGTCGAGGCGGTCGACGAGGCCGACGGCGGCGGACTTGTGGGGCATGGTCACGTTGGCCCCGTCCAGACGCCCTCGACGCAGGTCCTCGATGGCGGCGGCGAGCCCGGCGGGGTCGACGTCGCGACGGCCGTAGGTGGCGTCGAGGTCCAACTCGGCGTAGGCGGCCTCGTGGATGGCGGGTGACAGGGAGTGGGCGACCGGATGGCCGAGGACGACGAACCGCCGGGTCACGGGATGACGCCGTCGGCCTTGGCCTGGTCCTTGAGGGCGAGGAACTCGTCGTAGTCGACCGTGAAGGAGTGACTGCCGTCGGTGGAGGTGAGCACGTAGAAGAGGTAGTCACTCTCGGCCGGAGCGGCCGCTGCCTCGAGGCTGGCGACGCCCGGGGCCCCGATGGGCGTCGGCGGCAGCCCGTCCACCCGGTAGGTGTTCCAGGGGGAGTCGACCTGCAGGTCGTCGAGGGTCACGGCGCCACCCCGCCGGTCGAGCGCATAGAGGACGGTGGCGTCGATCTGGAGCCGCATCCCCATCTCCAACCGGTTGGCGATGACCGAGGCGATGAGCGGCCGGTCCTCGTCGATGGCCGCCTCCGATTCGATCAGCGAGGCCATGACGATCCCCTCGTACACGGTGAAGCCGGCCTCCTCGAGGCCCGACCAGTCGACGGCCGCCACCCGCTGCTCCATGGTGTCGGCGAGCAGGCCCAGCACGTCGGCGGCGGTGGCGTCGTCGAAGAACTCATAGGTGTCGGGGAACAGCAATCCCTCCCAGTCCTGCAGGCTTGCCTCGTCCGTGTCCTGGAGCAGCGACGAGGTCACGGCACCCGACAGCAAGGCCGACTCGAGCTCGGACCGCTCGATGGGCGACTCACGGACGATGACGTCGAGGATCTCATCGACTCGGAGACCCTCGGGGATCGTCAGGCGGTAGGTCTCGATGACCGGCCCGGCGACGAGGGCGTCGATGATGACGTCGGCCGATGACCCCGAGACGAGCGTGTACTCCCCCGCCTGCAGCTGCGCACCCGCCGATCGCTCCCGGACTGCCTGGTCGAATGCCGAGGCCGCGATGACGCCCTCCTCCTCGAGCAGCCCGGCGATGGAGCGGGCCGTGGATCCCTCGGGGACCACGACCACCACCTCCTGGCCGGCCACGATCGTGGCGTCCGGCCCCCCGCCGAGCCCCGACGCCCACTCTGCGAGCCCCGTGGCACCCCACCACGTCACGAGACCCACGGCGGCGACGACGGCGACGATGACGAGCGGACGTAGGGCAGAGCGCGACATGGGTGCCACGAATTGTGGCAGCGGCGCGACTGAATCAGTAGCAAGGTGGGTACCGAGTACTTCGTACTGAGTACTCGGTACGTGGTACTCGGTACCCGGCCCCTCAGGGCCGAGCCTGCACGTCCAGCCAGCCCTGCAGCATCACGCTGGCCGCCACCGCGTCGACCTGCTCCCGGCGCCGACGGCGATCGCGCTCACGGGCGGCGAGCAGCTCCTCGGCCCGCGTCGTGGTGAAGCGCTCGTCGGCGAACTCGACCGGGAGCCCCGTGGCATCGGAGACGAGTTCGGCGAGGGCACGGGCTCCCTCGGCAGAGGGACCCTCGTGCCCGCCGAGTCCCGTGGGCAGGCCCACGACGACGCGGGCCGGGTCGAGCTCCTCGACGAGGGCGGGGAGCCGGTCCTCGAACTCGCCTGCCGGGACGCTCCCCACGGGGCGGGCGGTGATGCCCAGGGGATCGGAGACGGCGACGCCGATTCGCACGGTTCCGTAGTCGAGGCCGAGGACTCGCCCGACGCTCATCGGTCGGCGATCGCCCTCCCGGCGGCCTCCCGGGCGACGTCGATGGCTCGGTCGATGCCGGAGCCCTCGGGGCCACCGGCCTGGGCGAGTCGCGGGTCACGGGAGCCGCCTCCGCCGACCTCGCGCGCAGCGAGTCCGGCGATCTCACCGGCGCTGACCCCCTCGTCCACGAGGTCGTCGGAGACCACCGCGACGAGCGCGCCCTTGGGACCGTTCATCGCTCCGAGCACGACCACCCCCGATCCCAGCCGGGCGATGAGCTCGAGGGCGAGGTTGCGCAGTTCGTTGGGGGGCAGGTCCTCGCGGGCGACGAGCAGCGAATGCTCACCCACCATCTCCGCCTGGTCGAGGAGCGCGGTAGCCGTCTCGCCGCGCTGGGCATCGCGAAGGGTGGCCAACTCGGTCTCGAGTCCCTTCGTTCGCTCGATGAGCGCCTCGATCCGAGCCGGCACCTCCTCCTCCGGGGCACGCAGCAGCGCTGCGGCCCGGGACAGCGATCCCCGCAGGGCCGCGAACCGGTCGTAGCCGGCCTCCCCCACGAGGGCCTCGACGCGACGGGTGTTGGCACCGATCGACGACTCGCCGGTCACGACGAGTGGCCCGACGGCGCCGGAGGTGTCGACATGGGTGCCGCCGCAGAACTCCTTGGAGTAGGCGCCGACGCTGACCACGCGCACGATCTCGCCGTACTTGTCACCGAAGAAGGCGACGGCCCCCGACTCCAGGGCCTCCTCCTTCGGCATGACGTCGGTGTGGACCGGGAGGTTGGCGACGACGTGCTCGTTGGCGATGCGCTCGACCTCCCCGAGGGTCTCGATGTCGACGCCCTGGTAGTGCGAGAAGTCGAACCGCAACCGACTCGCCTCGTTCAGGGAGCCCGCCTGGCGGACGTGGTCACCGACGACGTCGCGCAGGGCGGCGTAGAGGATGTGGGTACCGGTGTGGGCCTTGCGGATCTCGTCGCGACGGGGCGAGTCGATGGCCGCCTCGGCCTCCTGGCCCACGGCGACCGAGCCCCGGGTCACGACGCCCCGGTGGCCGTGGAGACCCTGGACGGCATGTTGGGTGTCGGTGACCCGGACGGTGCCGGTGGGCGTGGTGATGGTGCCGACGTCGCCGACCTGGCCACCGGCCTCGGCGTAGAAGGGCGACACGTCGAGGAAGACCTCGACCTCTCGCCCCCGCTCGGCGGCATCGAGCTGCTCGCCGTCGGCAAGGATGGCGAGCACCTGGCCGGTGGCGAGCTCGGCGTCGTAGCCCACGAAGTCGGTGAGGCCGGTGACGTCGAGGATGCGCCGGTAGGCATCCTCGCGGGCAGCCGTCTCGCCGCCCTTCCACGCCGCCCGGGCCCGATCCCGCTGGGCCTCCATGGCGGCCTCGAACCCGTCGAGATCGACGGTGACGCCACGCTCGAGGGCGATCTCGGTCGTCAACTCGATGGGGAACCCGAAGGTGTCGTGGAGCGTGAAGGCCGCGTCCCCCGACAGGGTGTCGCCCCCAGACAGCCCCTCGAGTGCCACCTCCAGCTCCCGCTCCCCCTGTCCGAGGGTCCGCAGGAAGCGTTCCTCCTCGCGGGTGGCGACCTCGATGACGTGGTCCTTGGCGGCGGCGAGGTCCTCGTAGGCCTCGCCGAGCACGCCGACCGTCTCGTCGATGAGGGCCGGCATGACCAGGTCGTCGGCCCCGAGCTGGTGGGCGGCCCGAATCGCGCGCCGCATGATGCGCCGCAGCACGTAGCCCCGACCCTCGTTCGAGGGCATGACGTGGTCGCCGATGAGCATGGCGGTCGTTCTGGCGTGGTCGCCGATGATGCGCAGCCGGGTGTCGCCCTCCCCGCCGTAGGCGGTCCCGGTGAGGTGCTCGGCAACGGTGATGATCGGGCGGATGAGGTCGGTCTCGAAGTTGGATCCGGCGTCCTGGAGCACCATGGCGAGTCGTTCGAGGCCCATGCCCGTGTCGATGTTCTTGCTCGGCAGGTCGCCGACCACGTGGTACGGCTCGTCCTGGATGTTCTGCATGAAGACGAGGTTCCAGATCTCGACGAAGCGGTCCTCGCCCCCACCGATCGGGCCGCCGTCGGGACCGTGCTCGGGTCCCCGGTCCACGAAGATCTCCGAGGCCGGTCCGCACGGGCCGGGGACGCCCATCTGCCAGAAGTTGTCCTTCCCACCCCGCTGGACCCGGTCGCCCGGCACGCCGATGACGTCCGTCCAGATGTCGGCGGCCTCGTCGTCGGTCTCGTGGACGGTGTACCAGAGCCGCTCGGGGGCGATTCCGAGCACCTCGGTGACGAACTCATGGGCGAGCGAGATCGCCCCTTCCTTGAAGTAGTCCCCGAAGCTGAAGTTGCCGAGCATCTCGAAGAACGAGAGATGGCGGTCGGTGGTGCCGATGATGTCGATGTCGATCGTGCGGACGCACTTCTGGACGCTCACGGCCCGGGGAAACGGCGGGGGCTCCTCACCGAGGAAGTACGGCTTGAACGGAACCATGCCGGCGTTGTTGAGCAGCAGGGTCGGGTCCGTGGGGATGAGCGACGCGGACGGGCGGTAGGTGTGCTCCCGCTCGACGAAGAAATCCACGAAGGCGCGCCGGATCTGGTTGGAGTCCATCGTGGCGGCAGGATAGGGCGGTGGCCGGGCCTGCGGCCCGGAGGTACCTCGGTACGACGGTATGACGGTACGACGGATCAGCGGTCGCGGTGGCGCTTCGTGACGCGGTCGACGTCCGAGAGCCGCTTGGCCACCTCCGCTTCGGCACCTTGGTCCGTCGGGTGGTACAGGGTCGCCTCCCCGATCTCGTCGGGGAAGTACGGCTGGGCGACGACGTGGCCGGCGTGGTCGTGGGGGTACCGATACCCCTCGCCATGGCCGAGGGCGGCGGCACCCCGGTAGTGGGCGTCGCGCAGGTGCATCGGCACCGACACGCGGCTCTGCTCCCCCACCAACCGGCGGGCCTCGCCCATGGCCCGGGTGACGCTGTTCGACTTGGGGGCGGTGGCGAGGGCGACGGCGGCGTGGGAGAGCGCATACGAGGCCTCGGGGAGCCCCACGTAGGCGAGGGCGTCGGCGGCGGCCACCGCCAGCGGCAAGGCGGTGGGGTCGGCCATCCCGACGTCCTCGGACGCGAAGATCACCATCCGGCGGGCGATGAACTCCGGGTCCTCCCCCGCCTCGAGCATGGTGTGGAGCCAGTACAGGGCAGCATCGGGATCCGTGCCCCGGAGGCTCTTGATGAACGCCGAGATCACGTCGTAGTGGGCGTCGCCCGCCTTGTCGTAGCGGATGACCCGACGTTGGAGGGCCTCCTCGACGTCGGTCACCTCGATCCGATCGGCGCCCCGGCCCGCCGCCACGATGGCGGCGGTCTCCAGTGCGTTGAGGGCGAGGCGGGCATCGCCTCCTGAGCGGTCGGCGAGGCCATCGCGGGCATCGTCCTCGAGACCGAGCCCGTCCCGGGCCAGACCCTCGGGGTCGGTGGCGGCCCGCTCCAACAGGATGGCGACGTCCTCGGTCGACAACGGTTCGAGCCGGAACAGGGTAAGACGACTGAGCAGGGGCGCGTTGACCTCGAAGAACGGGTTCTCGGTCGTCGCACCCACCAGCACGACGGTGCCGTCCTCCACCCCAGGGAGGAGGGCGTCCTGTTGGTTGCGGCTGAACCGGTGGATCTCGTCGAGGAACAGCACGGTTCTCCGGCTGTCGTCCTCCAGTCGGCGGCGGGCGGCGGCAAGTGTCTCGCGCACCTCCTTCACCCCGGCCGTGACCGCCGAGAGTTGGTCGAAGCGGGCATCGGTCTCGGCCGCCATCGCCCGGGCGATGGTCGTCTTGCCCGTCCCCGGGGGCCCCCACAGCAACACCGAGACCAGCCGGCCGCTCCCCACCATCGCCCGAAACGCCGAACCCTCGGCGAGGAGATGACGCTGGCCGACGACCTCGGTGAGCCGCTCCGGCCGCATGCGGGCCGCCAGGGGGGCGGCGGCCTGGCGCCGCTCGGCCCGCTGCTCGGAGAAGAGGTCGTCCATGCTCTCAGTACTCAGTACCGAGTCCTCAGTACTGAGACGACTCCTCCAACGCCGCTCGTGTCTCCGGGCGCAGATCCAGGCCCAACTCGATCAGTTGGGCCTCCTCGACCGGGGTCGGGGAGCCGGTGAGGGGGTCGACGCCACGCTGGGTCTTGGGGAAGGGGATGACCTCGCGGATCGAGTCGGCGCCCACGAGGATGGCCACGAACCGGTCCAGGCCGACTGCGAAGCCGGCGTGGGGTGGCGTGCCGTACCGCAGGGCCCGCAGGAACCAGCCGAAGCGCCGTTCGGCCTCCTCGGCCGAGATGCCCAGCACCTCGAAGACCGTGGACTGCACGGCGGGGTCGTGGATCCGCACGGAACCCGACCCGAGTTCGGAGCCGTTGAGGACGAGGTCATAGGCCTGGGCGATCGCCTCGGCGGGTCGCTCGGTGAGGTCGGCGACCGACTTCGGGGCGGTGAACGGGTGATGGGCCGGCACCAGACCCTCGTCGGTCTGCTCGAACACCGGGAAGTCGACCACCCACAGGAAGGCGAGTTCCCCTGGGTCCTCGGGGGTCCCCAGATGGGCCCGGAGGGCGCCGAGGGCCTCGACGGTGGTCCGCCACGGCCCGGCCACCAGCAGCAGGGTGTCGCCCTCGACCGCCCTGAATGCGTCGATGAGCCCGGCGACCTCGGCCTCGGAGAGGAACTTGGCGACCGGGGAGCGGAGGGTGCCGTCCGCTTCGACGACGGCCCACACGAGGCCGGCGGCGCCGTGGGCCCGGGCCCGGTCGGTGAGGTCGTCGAACCCGGCTCGGGAGAGCCCGAGCTGCCCGGCGTTGATCCCGCGGACGATGCCGCCCGCCTCGAGGGCGCCGCCGAAGCCCCGGAAGCCCGTGTGGGCGAAGACGGCCGAGACGTCGACCAACTCCAGGCCGAAGCGGGTGTCGGGCTTGTCGATCCCGTAGCGGTCCATGGTTTCCCGCCACGTCAGCGTCGGGAAGGGGGCCGGGGGTGGGGTGCCCCGTACCGCCTCGGTGGCGGCGACGATGGCCGCCTCGATGGCGGCCCGCACGTCCGCCTCGCCCCAGAACGCACCCTCGAGATCGAGCTGGGTGAACTCCAGCTGGCGGTCGGCCCGGAAGTCCTCGTCCCGGTAGCAGCGGGCGAACTGGAAGTACCGGTCGATCCCGCCGACCATGAGCAGCTGCTTGAAGATCTGGGGGCTCTGGGGCAGGGCGTAGAACGAGCCCTGGCGGAGCCGGGACGGCACGAGCATGTCCCGGGCGCCTTCGGGAGTGGAGGCGATGAGCGTCGGGGTCTCCACCTCGAGGAAGTCCCGCTCCACGAGCGCGGAGCGCATGGCGGCGGTGGCATGCGACCTGGCGCGCAGGTTGGCGGCCATCCGGTCGCGGCGGAAGTCGAGGTAGCGGTACTGGAGTCGGGTGAGCTCGTCGACGTCGAATCGGTCGTCGACCATGAACGGCAACGGGTCGGCGGCGGACAGCACCTCGACGTCCGTGGCGTGGACCTCGACGGTGCCCGTGGCCAACTCGGGGTTCTCGGTGCCGGGCGGGCGGGGCTGCTTGGTGCCCACCACCCGGACGCAGTACTCCATCTTCAGTTCGTCCACGCCGGGGATCGCGGCGGGATCGGCCACGACCTGCACCTTGCCGCTGGCATCGCGGAGGTCGAAGAAGACGACGCCGCCCATGTCCCGGGTGCGGGCCACCCAGCCGCCGAGTACGACCTCGGTGTCGTCGGCCGCCTCGGGCACGTCACCGGCGTAGTGGGTTCTCAGCTGCGCAGCCATGTGGCCACCTCCAGGCGATCGATGTCGGATTCGGTGCCGTCGGCCATGCGTCGGGCCCGCACGATCCCGGCGTCCCATTCGTCACCCACCACGAGCGTCACCGGGGCGCCCGACCGGTCGGCGGCCTTGAACTGGGCCTTGACCGAGCGTCCGGGGTCGGTGGCGTCGACGCGCAGGCCGTCGCGGCGGAGCTCGGAGAGCAACCGGGCCGACTCGGTGGCCCGCTCCCCCGCCGTCACGACGAAGGCGTCGAGGTCGGCAGGCGGGGTCTCGTCCCCGAGCGCCAGGATGATCCGGTCGACGCCCATGGCGAGGCCGACGCCCGGCACCCGGCGCCCACCGATCTCCTCGGCGAGGCCGTCGTAGCGGCCACCACCACCGAGGGCCACCTGGGCGATGTCGAGCGACCCGCCGACGTATTCGAAGGCAGTGCGGGTGTAGTAGTCGAGGCCGCGGACGAGCCGCGGGTCGTCCTCCCAGGGCACACCAACGGCGTCGAGTCGGGCCTTCACCACCTCGTAGGCGGCGGCGGCGTCGGCGCCGAGACGGTCCCGGGGCGTGGGTGCGTCCACGAGGAGCGGGGCGCACGTCTTGCAGTCCAGCACCCGCATCGGGTTGACCACCAGGGTCTCTCGGGAGTCGGCGCAGAGGTCGTCGACACGGTCCTCGAGCCACGACCGGAGCTCGGCCACGTAGGCGGGTCGGTCGCCGGGGTCGCCGAGGGAGTTGAGCTGGACGACCACGTCGGGGACGCCGAGGTCGACGAGGAAGCGGTAGCCGAGCTCGATGACGTCGGCGTCGGCCTCGGGCCGCTCGGTGGCGAGGTGCTCGACGCCGACCTGCCAGAACTGGCGGCGGCGGCCGGCCTGGGGCCGCTCGTAGCGGAACATGGCGCCGCCGTAGGCGACCTTCAGCTCGCCCTGCAGGCCGGCGTTGAGGTAGGCGCGCACGACACCGGCGGTGCCCTCGGGGCGGAGTGTGACGGACCGCCCACCGAGGTCGGTGAACGTGTACATCTGCTTGCGGACGATCTCGGTGCTCTCGCCCACCCCGCGCTCGAACAACTCGGTCGCCTCGAAGAGCGGGGTCATGGCCAGTTCGTACCCGAACCGCTCGGCCCAGTCGTCCCAGACGCGCAGGACGCGCCGCCAGGTCCGGGAGGCGGGCGGGAGGATGTCGTCGGTGCCCTTGGGCGGGCGCAGAGAGGCCACGGGGGCGGCATGGTACCGGCGCTCCCGCCCCCACCCACACCCGAACCGTCAACCCTGGGTTGTGAGCGTCGACAGCGGGTGGACCGAGGGCCGTGAGCGTCGGAATCCGACGCCCACAACCCAGGGTTGGATCAGGTCCAGAGGTCGCGGAACGGGTTGGTGCGGCGCTCGCGGCCGATCGTGGTCTCCGGACCGTGGCCGGTGAGGACTCGCACGTCGTCGTCGAGCGACATCACCTCGTTGGCCATCGACGCTGCCAACTGTGGGAGCGAACCACCGGGCAGGTCGGTGCGACCGATCGACCCGGCGAACAACTGGTCCCCCGAGCAGAGGACGCCCTCGTCGGCGAACAGGAACACGCAATGGCCGGGCGTATGGCCCGGCGTGTGCCGCACCTCGACGGACAGCCCTGCCACCTCCAGCAGCTGACCGTGGACGAGCTCATGTCGCTCGGTCGGAGCCTCGTAGGAACCCGGCGGCACCATCCCGAACAGGCCCCGCAGTTGATCGGCCGGATGCAGGGTGAGGAAGTCGTCGGCCGGATGGACGAACGTGGTCATCGTGGGATGGGAGGCCGCCAGGCCTCCCGAACCGCCCATGTGGTCGACATGCCCGTGGGTGAGTAGCAATGCCTCCGGCCACAGGTCATGGTGGGCCAACAGGGTGTCGATCCCCTCGGGGTCCGGCGGAGCATCGACCACCAAGCAGGGGCCACTTCGCTCGGGAGCGAGGACCCACGTGTTGGTGGCGGCGAACCAGAGGACGCGATGGTCGACGATCACTCCCGCGAGGCTAGGGACCGCTCAGGGGATGGTGGTCGTCGTCACCACTCCCTCGATCCGACCCCACGGCGGGAGTGGGTCCTCCTGCCAGTCCTCGTAGCGCCACTGGTCGACCAGCAGCGGCCAGAAGGGCGGACGGAGGAAGGCGAGGCGGTCGTCGAACTGGTAGTTGCGGACCGAGAACAGGGCGGAGCCCGACATCGCCGACGTGCTCCGCGACGCCCGCGATCCGTGGAAGTCGAGCACCGAGTTGGGCGGGGTCACGCCGTTGCCGCTGTTGCGCCCGCAGGCCCGGGAGGTGAAGTTGGAGTTGGGGGACTGGCCGAGCCAGGCGACCCAGGTCTCGAGTTCCCGGTCGACCGTCGAGATCGCATACGGGTTGATGGCGATCGACTCCGAAGCCGCCAACCCGAGGACGTCGGTGAACCCGGTCTCGTTGCTCAGGAGGATGTCGGCGTTGATCGTGATGTTCTTCGAGTCGGCCGACGAACCGGCGTAGACCGTGAGCCCGCCCTTCATGACGATCTCCTTGAATCCGTCGCCGTTGGAGTCGGTGGCCGACGGGAACCCCCGGTAGCCCATGACGACCGCCTCGTTGGCCCACACCACCCCGGCGTCGGGGTACTCGACGTCGTCCCACAGGGTCCAGAGGTCGCTGAACGCGCCGGCAGGGGCCGGCGTCGTCGATCCGTTGCGGCCCTCCTCGGGCAGCGCCGGCTCGGGGTTGAGGATCCACCACTCGTCGCTGTTCAGACAGGAGTTGGTGGGCGGGTTGACCGTCGACTTCCAGATCGCGATCCGACCGATGCCGGCGGAGACGTACGGATGGAGCATCCAGGCGGTGGCGTCGGCATCGTCGAGGCAGATGCCGGCCCCGGCGTCACAGGCAACCCCCCGGATGAGGTCGAGGTCGTCCCAGAAGTTGTTGAAGTCGAGCGGCTCGGGGAACACTTCGCGGATGTCCTCGTGCTCGCCCCGCCCGTCGTACAACACGGCGTCGTCGCGGACGATCGGCTCGCTGAAGATCTGATCCTCGGCGTAGATGTTGTAGAAGGTCTCGTTGTCCGAGGCGAAGTCGAGGTCGTCCCCGGAATAGACGGGACCGTTGAGGATGGCGCCGGACCCGAAGGAGATGTCGCCTTCGGCCACCCGGGCGAACTCCGACAGGGCGGTGGCCCGCACC
Organism: uncultured Acidimicrobiia bacterium; assembly: GCA_964614585.1. Taxonomy (GTDB): domain Bacteria; phylum Actinomycetota; class Acidimicrobiia; order Spongiisociales; family JAENVV01; genus JAHEFX01. Next base: position 34,590 of record CAZTLW010000001.1, read on the forward strand.
GACGCCGAGATGGCCCGACGGTTCACCGAGTCACCGCGCCGGCCGACCACGGTCACCCGCACGGGCTCGCCGTCACCCGGGGGCGCGACCTCCATCATCACGGCCGCGTCCTTGGATCCGAGGGTGGCGGGGTCGCCGTCCTGGTCGAAGAGCGGGTGCACCCACCAGTCGGGTCGGCCGTCGCCATCGCCGTCGGGAGGATCGACGTAGTCCCACGTCCCACACGAGTCGTCCCAGTCCGAGCCGGGGTCGAATGAAACGCCCAGCGAGACGGACGAAACATCGGTGCAGACCCGGGTGCGCTCGGCCTCGTCCACTCGGTGGAAGTAGTAGGCGGGATCGAGGGTCAGCTTGGTGGCGTAGCGCTCGAGCATGGCCTCCGTCGCCGCGAGGGTGACGTCCTCCTGCTCCTGGAACGACGCCTGGCGCACCTCGCGCACCGACAACTGGGCGAGGAGCACGGAGAAGCCCATGATGACGGTGCCGATGAGAATGGCGGTGATGAGGGCGGTCCCCTCGTCGCGACGGAGGTCACGCATTGCGAAGCCTCACTTCCTCGAGGATCCGGAGGGTGCCTGGGTTCGCCCGGGTGCGCAGCGGTTGGACCCGCAGGTCGATGGTGATGGCGCCGACGTCACATGACGTGCAGGTGTCGACCGTCGTACGAGTCGAGGAAGCAGAGTCCCAGTCGACGCCCTCGAAGAGCGGCTCGGCGTCGCTGGCGACGACACCCTCGAGGAGGGTCCGGGCAGGGAGGGCGTCGTCGTCGTCGTAGCTCAACACCGCGGCGGCGGGGTCGACCGGTGGGGTGACGACCAAGCGCAGATCACAGAACTGGCCATCGCAGTTGACGAGGTCATAGCGGATGCGGTCCGGCACGCCGTCGCTCGGGGCGACGTCGGCGAACACCGTCATCCCGTCCCAGTCGAGATCCACGACCAGGTCGCCCGACCCCGGGTCGGAGGCCTCCCGAAGGTGGATGAGCATCTCGCGCAGGACCACCCGGCTGTCGGACTCGGCCTCCGACAGGGCGATCTGGCCCTGCGTGTGGCGGAGGAAGCCCCAGATGATGCCGAACGCGATCGCCAGGGCGGCGGTGGTGACCACCGACGCAACGAACGCCTCCATGAGGGTGGTGCCCCGCTCGTCGGCGTGGATGCGGCGGATCAAGGACATGAGCTCACCCCCGCAGCATCCGAGTAGCGCCACTCGCCGAGGGAGACGTAGTTCGCCACCGGGCCCCCGACCCGCACCTCGTTGCACCACCATTCGACTCGCTGGGACACGTACGGTGGGGCGACCCAGGTGTGGTGCCCGAAGGCATCCGGCTTCGGGTCGATGACGAGGGTGTCTGGCTCCCCGCTGACGTACGTCCGCCACTCGAGGTCGCCCTTGTCGTCGATGTTGTACAGCGTCCAGTGGCCCCACCCGGCCGGGGGCTCCAGCGTCAGGGCGGTCGGCAGGTCCTCGACGAGCTCCGTGAACGTCTGGGGCACGAGCCCGTTGGTGGGGTCGACGATCATCTGCACCGGATCGGTCGTGACGGGCAGGTCGATGTCAAGCTTCCCCTCGCCGTCGGCGGTGCCGAACAGGTCGATGCCCGTGCCGAGGAATCGAACCTCCACCCAGGGGGCGGGTTGGCCGTCGCGGAGCGTCAGCACGAGCTCGTAGGGGACCGTGGTCGCCTCGGCGAGGGTGAAGTCGACACTCGCCACCGTCCCGACCTCGACCTGCTGCGTCTGGCTCTCCTTGCCCGGTGCCGAGGCGGTGATCGAGTACTCGCCGGCGGTGAGCGGCACCCCGGCGTCGAGGGTGTTGATGTCCACCGTGCCGCCGGTGACCGTGACCGGATACGTGGCGGCCCCGTCATCGACCTCGAGCACGGCGTCGATCGGCGTCGCCGTGTCGTCGAAGACGTTGACGGTCAACTGCTCGGCCTTGGTGAGCGTGAGGCTGATCGTGGCGGTGGCGGTCGGCGCCACGTGCGCCCGGTCGGCACCGGACGTCAGGTCGGCGGGCACGATCATCCAACCGCTGAGGGCGTCGACCGTGTCGCAGGCGGCACCGATCCTGGCCGTGTACCAGTAGTCGGGGAAGGCGGCATCGTCGTTGTTGGGATCGACGCCGATGAAGACCGACTCGCCGACCGCATCGGGGGTGGCGGTGAACGTGTCGGTGCCGTCGGTCAGACAGACCTGCGGCAGCGGGGTGGTGTCGGAGGCGAGGATGGCCGACTTCACGAGCTGGACGCGCACGTTGGACAAGCCCTCGTTGGCGGCGATGTCGGGTGGGGCGACGATGGTCTCGAACACCGTCGGCGAGAGGAGGCGACCGTTGTCGTCGGTGACCGTGATCTCGACGCGCTTGTAGTCGATGCCCGAGTCGTACGACAGCGGGGTGCCGTCACCGGACGGCGTGGCCCCACCGGGGTCGATGACGTCGAGGCCCGTGGCAGAACCCTCGTAGGTCACCGAGTAGTTGACCGTGAAGTCCCGGCCGTCGATCGAGACGGTGTCGGTGCTCGGGAACACCCCCAGGGGGACCCCGGCGGTGGTACCCACGTCGTCGTAGTCGACGAGCCGGACCTCCTCGATGAGGGCCTGGCCGAGGTTGGAGGCCATCGCCTCCACGCGCGCCCGGGAGAGCGAGTTGAGCGACGAGGCGAGCACGGCGGCGCCGAGGGTGAAGATGACGGCGAGCATGGCCAACGCCACCATCGATTCGATGATGGAGAAGCCGTCGTCATCCCGGGCCAGCTTCGTGGACGCGCCTCGGTCCACACACACCTCCGTGTCCTTGTGGTGCGTGTCGGAGGAATCGAACGCCGACTTGAGAGGTTTCTGCGCGAATCCCTCGCGGCTCCGGGCCGGTCAGCGGGCCGGCACCATCCGGTGGACGTCGTAGACACCGTCGACACCGCGCACCTCGTCGAGGAGCCGGGCGATCTGGGTCGTGTCCGAGAGTTGGACCTCGTAGCGGAGCCAGGCGATGCGGTCGCCGTCGGTGGCCGACGACGAGGCGAGGATGTAGGCATCGAGCCCGGAGATGGCCGACGTCACGTCGCGCAGCAATCCGGTGCGGTCCAGCGCCTCCACCTCGATCCAGACCGAGAAGAGGCCGGTGGCATCGTCGGACCACGCCACGTCGACCATGCGGCCCGGGTCCATCTGGCCGATGTTGGCGCAGTCGGTGCGGTGGACGGAGATGCCCCGTCCGACCGTCACGAAGCCCACGAGCGGATCGCCGGGCGCCGGGGCGCAGCACCGGGCCAGGCGCACCATCATCCCGTCCCACCCGTCCACCACGATGCCGGGCCCCTCGGTCGTCCGCCGGCGGACCGGTGGGGGCGGGGCGAGGAACTCGGACGGCTCCGGCTCGGCCTCCTCGGGACGCACCGCACGCAGGACCCGCGTCACCACCATGGCCGGGCTGATCCCACCCTCCCCCACCGCCACGAACATGGCGTCGGCATCCCGGTGGCCCAGGTCGGCCGCCACCTCGGCGAGTACTCGCTCGCGGGCGGCGTGACCGAGGCCGACACCCTCCTTGCGGAGGAGCTCCAGCACCCGATCCCGCCCGTCGCCCGCGGCCGCCTCCCGCCGTTCCCGCTGGAACCACTGCTTGATGCGGGAGCGGGCACGTGACGACGACACGAACTTGGACCAGTCCCGGCTCGGGCCGGCGTCCGACCGTTTGGAGGTGAGGATCTCGACGACGTCCCCGGACTGGAGTTCGGTGTCGAGGGGTACGAGCCGCCCGTTCACCTTGGCGCCCACGCACCGGTGCCCGACCTCGGTGTGCACGGCGTAGGCGAAGTCCACCGGGGTGGCCCCGATCGGGAGGGTCTTCACGTCGCCGGCGGGCGTCACCGCGAACACCTCGTCCCGGTACAGGTCGAGCTTCAGCGACTCGAGGAACTGCTCGGGGTCGGTCGATTCCTCCTGCAGCACCCGGAGGTCGGCGAGCCAGGGGACGTCGTCGGCGTTGATGCCCTCCTTGTACCGCCAATGGGCGGCGATCCCGTACTCGGCCCGCTGGTGCATGTCCCACGACCGAACCTGCACCTCGAGCGGCTTGCCGTCGGGGCCCACGACCGTCGTGTGCAACGACTGGTAGAGGTTGAACTTGGGCATGGCGATGTAGTCCTTGAAGCGCCCGGTCAGGGGCGTCCAGAGGGCGTGCACCTCGCCCAGCGCGGCGTAACAAGCGGGGAGGTCGGCCGTCACGACCCGGATGCCGATCAGGTCGTAGATCTGCTCGAACGCCTGCCCGGAGTCGACCATCTTCCGCCAAATCGAGTAGTGGTGCTTGGGGCGGCCGGTCACCTCGGCGTCGACGCCCCGGGCCGCGAGCCGATCCACGATCGCGGCAACCGCCTCGTCGACCACCGCCTGCCGCTGGGGCGCACGCTCGGCGATGAGCTCGCTGATCTCGTCGAACGGCCCGGGGTGGAGGATCGCGAAGCAGGTGTCCTCCATCTCGTGCTTGATGTCCTGGGCCCCGAGGCGATGGGCGAGGGGGGCGTACACCTCGAGCGTCTCGGCGGCGATTCGCCGCTGCTTGTCCTCCGGCATCGCGTCGAGGGTGCGGACGTTGTGCAGCCGGTCGGCGAGCTTGATGAGGATGACCCGGACGTCCTGGGCCATCGCCACGACCATCTTGCGAATCGTGGCGGCCTGGGCCTCCTCCCGCGACTCGAAGCGGATCCGATCGAGTTTGGTGACCCCGTCGATCAGAGCGGCGACCTCGGGGCCGAAGCGTTCGATCAGCTCACCGAGGTCCACCTCGGTGTCCTCCACGGTGTCATGGAGGAGCGCCGCCTCGATCGTGACGGCATCGAGGCCGTAGCCGGCGAGGATGAGGGCCACCGCGACCGGGTGGGTGATGTAGGGGTCACCGGTCTTGCGGAACTGGCCCTCATGGGCGGCGGCCGCCACGTCGTGGGCGCGCCTGATGCCTTCCACGTCGCCGTCGGGATGGTGGCGACGGAACTCGTCGAGCAGGTCGACCAACTGGGGTGCCCGCCCGACGTCATGGGTCGGCACGGCCGTCATGGGCCCATGGTACCGGGGTGATGCCCCTCCCCCGGTGGGGGCGGGCGCCTGTTCAGCCAGGTCGTTGGGGTGGGCGGCGGCGACCACTCGATCGGCCGCTCGGCGGCTTGGCCGACTCGTAGGCACCGGCCGCGTAGGTGCCGCCCTTGCGCCGGCGGGACGCGACCTCCGGGCGGGTCGGGTCCTCGCCCCGCCACGCCTTCCAGGAGACGAGGATCGGTGAGGCGAGGAAGATCGACGAATAGGTCCCCAGCGAGATGCCGACGAAGAGGGCGAGGGCGAACTCCTGCAGGGTGCTGGCGCCGAGGAGCAGGCTGCCGACGAAGAGCAAGCTGCCCACGGGGACCAGGGAGGTCAGGGAGGTCATGATCGACCGGACGAGCACCTGGTTGATGGAGCCGTTGATCACATCGGCGTACGGCGCCCGTCCCTCGGCGGCCTCGAGGTTCTCGTTGATCGTGTCATAGACGACGACGGTGTCATAGAGCGAGTACCCGAGGATCGTGAGGATGGCGACGATGGTGGCCGGCGTGACCTCGAAGCGGACCACGGCGTAGACGCCGGCCGTGATCGTCAGGTCGTGCAGCAGCGCCGTGATGGCGCCGACCGCCATCGGGAACTCGAACCGCCACGAGATGAAGAGGATGACGACGCCGAGGAACACGCCGAGCGCAATGAGCGCCTGGCGGGTGATGGCCGCCCCGAAGGTCGGCCCGACCGAGGCGATCTCGGTGTCGGCATTGCTGGCCCCGGCGATCTCCTCGACCGTGGCGACGAAGACGAGCTCCTCCTCCTCGGTCAACTGCTCGGTGCGTACCCGGAGGTCGGCCCCCTCATCGAGCTCCTCGACCCGCACCTGGTCGAATCCGGCGGCCACCAGGGAGTCGGTCATCTCCTGGGCCGACACCCCCGCCTCGTTGGGGACGAGGACGGTGGTGCCGCCCGTGAAGTCGATCGAGAGGTTCAGCCCGAAGATCGCCAGGGCGGCGATCGACAGGATCACCGCCGCCCCCGAGATGCGGTACCAGAGGACCCGTCGACCGATGAAGTCGAACGCCGCCTGGCCACGCAGGAGTCGGCCCACGGCGCTCATGCCGGCACCTCCTCGGCTCGCTTCCGGGCACCGGCGGCCGCCGGGATGGACAGGAAGCCCCTGCGTCCGAGTCCGGTGCCCGAGACGATCGCCACGGCGTGGGCGGTGTAGAGGCGGGCCACGACGACGTCGATGATCGTGGCGATGCCCAGGGAGATCGCGAAACCCTTGACGGGACCGATCGCCAGCACCCACAGCAGGAAGGCGCCCGTGAGCGAGACGAAGTCGGCGGTCAGGATGGTGCGGAAGGCCTTCTTGAACGCGATCGGCGCCGCCTCCTCGGTGTCGACCCCGAGGCGCACCTGTTCCTTGAGACGCTCGAAGTAGACGATGTAGGAGTCGGAGGTGATGCCGATCGCCACGATGATGCCCGTCACGCCGGCGAGTGTGAGCGTCAGGCCGATGCCCTGGCCGAGCACCGAGAACACCAGCAGGAGCAGCGACCCGAAGATGGTGAGACCGACCACGGCCACGAGGCCCAGGCTGCGGTAGTAGGCCACCAGGAGCAGGGCCACCACACCGAGCCCGACGAGGCCGGCGAGCACCCCGGTGCGCAGGGCCTCCTCACCGAGCGTGGCCGAGACCTGCTGCAGGGACTGTCGCTCGAGCTCCACCGGGAGGGCGCCGTAGCGAAGGATGACGGCGAGGTCCTCGGACTCCTCCCGGGCCTCGGCGCCGGTGCCGAGCGTGATCACGGCCTGCCCCCCGGCGATGCCGGTGGACGGGGAGACGTCGGCGGCCACCGGCGGGGCGTTGATGACCTCGGCGTCGAGCACGATGGCGATCTCGCGGCGGGGGTCGCCGAAGGGGAAGGACGCCGCCTCGGCCGTGAGTTCGGCGAAGAGGACGGCGCCCTCGTCGTCGAAGGAGATGTTGACCCCGGCACTGCCATCGGGCTGGGGCGCCGCCACCGCCTCGGAGATCAGGCTGCCCACGAGCTCCGAGGGACCCACCCGGTAGGCGAGCCCACCCGGGCCCGGCAACCACGACTCGGCACCGGGACTGTCGTCGTCGGCCAGCGTGACCTGGTCGGGTGGTGCCACCTCGAGTACCGGGCGGAACGACAGCTGGCCGGTCTGGCCGATGATCTCGAGGGCGGCCTCGGTGTCCGTGACGCCGGGGAGCTGCACCAGCACGGCGTTGTCGCCCTGGATGGAGATCTCGGGCTCGGCGACACCGGCATCCTCGATGCGGTTCCGCATCACGTCCACGGCCTGCTCGAGTTGGTCTCGCGGGGTGTCGGGCGGGGCCGAGAGGATGACCGAGATGCCACCCTGGAGGTCGAGGCCGAGCGCCGGGGTCACCCCGGCCGAGAGGGCCCACGCGATGCCTCCCCACGCGAACGCGGCGATGAGGAGGATCGAGACGACCCGACGGGCCACGTCAGTCCTCGGAGACGGGCGAGTCGACGATCTTCTCGGCGATCGCCCGCCGAAGGATGCGCAGGCTGCCACCGTCCTCGACGGTGATCACGACGTCGTCGTCGCCGAGCTCCCGGACGCGGCCGTAGATGCCGCCGATCGTCCGCACCCGGTCGCCGATGCCGATCGAACCGAGCAACTCGCGCTGCTCCTTCTGGCGCTTGCGCTGGGGTCGGATCACCAGAAACCAGAAGACGACGCCGATCAACAGGAAGGGCAGCAGGGACGTCAGCAGGTTGCCGGTGCCGGCCTCGGCCTGGGCGAGCACGATCAGGGGCATGAGGACCTCGGGGAGATGACCGGCGGCAGGGTAGCGAGCGCGACCGCCGTACGCCCACCACCCTCAGGCACGCGCCGCCAGCACCTCGGCGCGGAACCCGTCGAACCGACTCTCCGCGATGGCGACCCGCGCCCCACGCAGCACCTCGAGCGTGTAGTGGAGGTTGTGGATGGAGAGCAACCGGTGGGCGGTGAGCTCGCCGGTTCGATGCAGGTGCCGCAGATAGGCGCGACTGTGGCGGCGGCACGTGAGGCAGCCGCAGTCGTCGTCCAGCGGTCGACCGTCCTCGACGTTGGCCAGGGTGCGGATGTTGTAGTCACCTGTCGCGGTCAGCACCTTGCCGTGGCGGGCGAGTCGGGTCGGCCACACGCAGTCGAACAGGTCGGCACCCCGGGCGACCGCGTCGAGGACGCCCTCCGTGTCGCCGAGCCCCATGACGTAGCGGACCTTGCCGGCGGGCAGTTCGGCGATGCAGGCATCGAGGGCGACGTTGCGATCGGCGGCGGACTCGCCCACCGACAGCCCGCCGATCCCGAATCCGGGGAGCCCGAGGTCGGCGGTACGGCGGGCCGACTCGGCCCGCAGGTCGGGGTCGACGCCGCCCTGGACGATGCCGAACAGGGCCTGGTCGTCGCGGTCGTGGACCGACATCGCCCGCTCGGTCCAGCGCAGCGTCCGTTCCATGGCCTCGCGCACCGCCTCGCGGGGTGCAGGGAGGCCGATGAGGTGGTCGAAGGCCATCACCACGTCGGCGCCGAGGGCCTGCTGGATCGCCATGGACGACTCGGGCCCGATGTGGACGGTCGAGCCGTCGTAGGTGGACCGGAACTCGGCGCCGGACTCGGTGATCGTCGGCTCCAGCGAGAACACCTGGTACCCGCCGGAGTCGGTCAGGAACGGACCGGACCAGCCGGTGAAGCCGTGCAGCCCACCGAGCCGTTCGATGACGTCGGCTCCCGGTCGGAGCATGAGGTGGTACGTGTTGGCCAGCACCATCGACGCCCCGAGCGCCTCGAGGTCGGTGGTGTCGAGCGCCTTCACCACGCCCCGGGTCCCGACCGGCATGAACGTGGGCGTCGGCACCGCGCCGTGGGCGAGTTCCAGGGTCCCGGCCCGGGCAGCGCCGTCGGTCGCCTCGACGGTGAAGGGAGCCGGGTGCATGGCCGGGAGGGTATCGGGTACCAAGCATCGGCCAGCAGGCGCGGAGGTGGGGCCCCTCCCCCATTCCTGTGTCGGTGGGCCCTTCCCTTGAGGGCTGGGCGACACGAGAACGAGCGTGGCGGCCGGCTTGGGGACCGGCTTGGGGACCGGCTTGGGGACCGGCTCAGGAACCGGCTTGGGGGCCGGCTCAGGAACCGGCCGGACCGTCCCGACCGCCGCGCGGCACCTCGGCGAGCATGGCGTCGCCGAAGCTGAGGAACCGATAGCCCCGTTCGAGGGCCGTGCGATAGACGTCCCGCCACCGATCGCCCAGCACCGCCGCCACCAGCGCCACCAGCGTCGAACCGGGCACGTGGAAGTTGGTGACCAGCAGATCGGCGAACCGGAACGCGAAGCCGGGCACGATGAACAGGTCGGTGCTGCCCCCACCCGGCTCGATCCCGCCCGCGCCGTCGGCGGTCGACTCGAGGGTGCGCAGCACGGTGGTCCCCACGGCCACCACCCGCCCGCCCCGGGCCCGGCACTCGGCCACCGCGGTGGCGGCCTCGGGTGGCACGACGTAGCGCTCGGCATGCATGACGTGGTCGGCTACCCGCTCGGTCGCCACCGGGCGGAAGGTGCCGAGGCCGACCTCCAACTCCACCTCGGTCATCGCCACGCCCCGGGCCGCGAGGCCATCGACCACACCCGCCGTGAAGTGGAGGGCGGCGGTCGGCGCGGCGGCCGAGCCGACCGTCCTGGCAAAGATCGTCTGGTAGCGCTCGGGGTCCTCGAGTTCCCGGGTGATGTAGGGCGGGAGCGGCACCTGCCCGGCCTGGTCGAACCACGCCTCGGGATCGACGTCGCCGTGGAGTCGGAACCGGACGCGGGCCCGTCCCTCGACGGGGTCGGAGACCACCTCGGCGTCCACCCCGTCGGGGAACTCGACGACCACCCCGGGACGGAGACGTCGGGCGGGTCGCAGCAGCGCCTCCCAGGTGTCGTCGCCGACGGGCGCCAGGACCAACACCTCCACCGAGCCACCGGTCCCCCGCCGGGTCCCCACGAGCCGAGCGGCACGCACCCGCGTGCGGTTCACCACCACCAGGTCACCGGGTTCGAGGAGGTCGGGGAGGCCGGCGAAGCGATGGTCGGACAGGTCGCGGGTGTCGAGCAGGCGGGCGGCGTCACGCGGTTCGACGGGCTGCTGGGCGATCGCCGTCTCCGGCAGGTCGTACCAGAGGTCGTCGCGGGTGAGGTCCCCCACCTATCCGATGCCCGCCGTCACAGCAGGCGCCCCTGGGTGTCGTCCCCGTCGGCGGTGTCGGCCGGGGGCTGGAGGCCGAGGTGGAGGTAGGCGGCCGTCGTGACGGTCCGACCCCGCGGGGTGCGCTGGAGCAGGCCGCGGATGAGCAGGTAGGGCTCGTAGGCCTCCTCCACGGTGTCGGGCTCCTCGCCGACCGCCACGGCCAGGGTGGAGAGCCCCACCGGTCCCCCGCCGAAGCGCTGGGCGATCGCCCGCAGGATGGCCCGATCGACGGGGTCGAGGCCCAGTTCGTCGACCTGGAACACCTCGAGGGCCCGGCCGGTGGTGGCCGGGTCGATGGTGCCGTCGGAGCGGGCGACGGCGTAGTCCCGGACCCGGGCGAGCAGCCGGTTGGCAACCCGGGGGGTGCCCCGAGCGCGACGGGCGATCTCGTCGGCGGACTCGTCGTCGGCGGCGATCTCGAGGATGCCGGCGGAGCGACGCACGATCTCGGCGAGTTCGTCGGCGTCGTAGTGGTCGAGGCGGTCGACGATGCCGAACCGGTCGCGCAGCGGGCTGGCGACCATCCCGAGACGGGTGGTGGCGCCGACGAGGGTGAACCGCGGCAGGGTCAGTCGGATGCTCTGGGCGGCCGGGCCCTTGCCCAGCACCACGTCGAGTTGGAAGTCCTCCATCGCCGTGTAGAGGACCTCCTCGACGGTCCGGGGAAGGCGATGGACCTCGTCGATGAAGAAGACGTCGCCCTCGTCGAGATTGGAGAGGATGGCGGCCAGGTCGCCGGGCCGCTCGAGCGCCGGTCCCGACGTGATCTGGATGCGGGCACCGAGCTCGTTGGCGACGATGCCCGCCAGCGTCGTCTTGCCGAGGCCGGGCGGTCCCGAGAGCAGCAGGTGGTCGAGGGGGCGCTCCATGGCCCGGGCCGCCTCGATCGAGATGGAGAGCCGCTCCTTGAGGGCGGCCTGGCCGATGAACTCGCCGAGCCGCTGGGGCCGCAGCGTCCGCTCGAGCTCGTCGTCCCAGGTGGTCCCGGGGTCGAGGAGTCGTTCGTCCCTCACCCGCGTCGCCTCCCCGCCAGGCTCCGGAGCGCCGCCCGCAGCTGCTCCTCGGGGGTGGTGGCCGGGTCGACGTCGGGCAGCACCTCGGCAACCTCGGCATCGGAGTAGCCGAGTTGGCCGAGGGCGAGCCGCACCTCGGTCAGTGCTCCCGACGAGCCGACGGCGGCGACCTCGGCGGCACTGACCTTCGGTTTGAGCTCGAGCACCATCTTCTGGGCCGTGCGCTTGCCGATGCCCGGCACCGAGGCGAGCGTGGTGATGTCCTCCTCGGCGATCGCCAACGTCACCGCATCGGGGTCGAGCGTCGAGAGCACGGCGAGGGCGACCCGGGGACCGACCCCGGGGGCGGCGAGCAGGAGTCGGAAGGTGGTGAGCCCCCGCTCGGAGGGGAACCCGAACAAGGTGAGGGCGTCCTCGCGGACGTGGAGGTGGGTGTGGAGGACGACCTCCTCGCCGACACCCGGCAACTCGGTCACACCACGGGTGGGGACGTGGACCTCGTAGCCGACGCCCGCAACGTCGACGATGAGCCGGTCGCCCATCACCGCCGCCAGCGTCCCGCGCAACCGGCCGATCACGAGGCGGCCGCCCCGAATCGAGCCTGGGCGAGGTGGCAGAGGGCCACTGCGAGGGCGTCGGCGGCGTCGGCCGGACGGGGTGCCTCGTCGAGGCCGAGCCGGGAGGCGACCAGTCGGGCCACCTGGCCCTTGTCGGCGGCACCGTCGCCCGCGACGGTCGCCTTCACCTCGCTCGGCGTGTACTCGTGGAGGGCGACGCCGGCACGGGCCGCACAGAGCATGGCGACGCCCGACGCCCGGGCGACGGACATGGCATTGGTCAGGTTGCGGCGGACGAAGACCCGTTCGAGGGCGACGACGTCGGGGCGGACCTCGGCCAGCAACTCGTCGAGGTCATCGGCGAGCTCCGCCAGGCGGGCCGGGACCGGCCGATCGGGTTCGGTACGGAGCACGCCGAAGCGCTCCGCGGTCGGCCCCCCACGCGTGGAGCGAACGACGCCGAAGCCGGTGCGGGTCAACCCCGGATCGAGGCCCAACACGAACATGTGTACGAGTGTATGCCGGGCATGCGACCGAACCAAGCACCGAGCCCCTCTGAGGTACTGAAGTACCGGCGCCCGTCAGGTCGCCTGCTCGAGCACCGACTCGTCGACGTCGAAGTTGGCGTAGACGTCCTGGACGTCGTCGATGTCCTCGAGGGCATCCACCAGCCGCAGGACCTTGCCGGCCGACTCGGCATCGAGGGGCACCGTGACCGAGGGCAGGTAGGTCACCTCGGCCTGCTCGATGACGAGGCCGGCGTCCTCGATCGCCTGCCGCACCGTCATGAAGTCGGACGGGTCGGTGATCACCTCGTAGCGGCCGTCGCCGGCATCGCGAACGTCGTCGGCCCCGGCGTCGAGCGCCACGAGCATGACGTCCTCCTCGTCGCCGGCGACCAGCACGTAGCCCCGCTGGTCGAAGAGGTAGGCGACCGAGCCCGGCTCACCGAGGCTGCCGCCGTGGCGGGTGAACCCCACTCGCACGTCGGACGAGGCCCGGTTGCGGTTGTCGGTGAGGATCTTGACGAGGACGGCCACCCCGCTGGGGCCGTAGCCCTCGTAGAAGAACTCGTCGTAGGTGACGCCCTCGTCGAGCTCGCCGGAGCCCCGCTTGATGGCTCGCTCGATGTTGTCGTTGGGCATCGAGGCGGCCTTGGCCTTGGCGACGGCTTGGGCGAGCGTGGCATTGGTGTCGGGGTCGCCCCCACCCTGGCGGGCAGCCGCCTCGATGGCCCGGGCGAGCTTGGCGAACAGCTTGCCGCGGGCCGCGTCCTGACGGCCCTTGCGATGCTTGATGTTGGCCCACTTGGAGTGACCGGCCATCAGCGCCCTCCTTCGACGCTCCGAGGTGGTGCTCGGTGTCGGAAATGACCCTAGAGGTCCGCTCCGGCTGTGCGATGATGGCCACCATGACCCGTCGCATCTTCGTCGACACCGAATGGACCGCTCCGCCCTGGTCGGAGAGCTCCGAGTTGTTGTCGCTGGGGCTCGCCGACGAGGCCGGGGCCACCTGGAGCGCCGTGGCCGCCGAGGTGGATCTCGGGCCACTCTCCGGCAGCTCGGTCGTGGCACTCATCACCGCCGACCAGCCACGACTCACGAGCCCGGAGATGTCGGCGGAAGTGGCGGCATTCTGCGGCGACGTCGACGAGTTCTGGGCGTGGATCCCCACCGAGGAGAGCGTGGCGGCGTGGTTCGGACTCGACGCCGACGAGGCGCCCGAGTTGTTCGCCCGCCACTGGGACGTCGACCTCCAGCACCTGCAAGCGTTGGTGCAGCCGTGGCCGGAGCGGTGGCCCACCCGACTGTCGAACCTGCGGGTCGCTGCGGAGGAGGCCGGCGTCGAGTTGCCCCCGAGACGTCCCGACCACCTGAACCCCCGCGTCCACGCCGAGTGGAACCGGGAACTCTTCGAGCGGATCCGTCGGTCCGGCGACACCTGAGGTCCCGGACCTCGGGCAGGCCGCTACCCCTGGCCCCCCTCGATCAGGTCCAACAGCATCCGATGGATGCGGTCGTCGTCGGTGAGTTCGGGGTGGAACGAGGCGGCGAGGACCGATCCCTGACGGACCATCACCGGTCGGTCGGCCCACGTCGCCAGCACCTCGACCTCGTCGCCGACCCGCGTGATCCACGGCGCCCGGATGAAGACGGCGCGGACCGGGTCACCGAGTCCGGCGACCGCGAGATCGGCCTCGAAGGACTCGTTCTGGGTCCCCCAGGCGTTGCGACGCACCGTCGCGTCGAGCACGCCGAGCTGGTCCTGGGTCCCCTCCTCGACGTCGGTGGCCAGCAGGATCATCCCCGCGCAGGTGCCGAAGGTCGGCAGCCCCGAGGCGATGTGCTTGCGGAGCGGGTCGAGGAGGCCGTAGAGGCGGGCGAGGCGCCCGATCGTGGTCGACTCCCCGCCGGGGATCACCAGTCCGTCGAGCCCATCGAGGTCGGTGGCCCGACGCACCTCGACGACGTCGGCGCCGAGGCGCTCGAGCACGGCCCGGTGTTCGCGTACGTCGCCCTGGAGGGCGAGGACGCCGATCGTCACCAACCGCGCCCCGCCAACCGCTGGTCCGCGGGCAGCTGGTCCATCCCGATCCCGGTCATGGGACCACCGAGGTTGCGTGACACCTTGGCGATCACCTCCGGGTCGGCGTGGTACGTGGTCGCCTCGACGATCGCCCGCGCCCGGGGCTCGGGGTCCACGGACTTGAAGATGCCCGATCCGACGAAGACGCCGTCGACGCCGAGCTGCATCATGAGGGCGGCGTCGGCCGGGGTGGCGATGCCGCCGGCGGCGAAGTTGACGACCGGGAGCCGACCGGTCTCGGCGACCTCGCGGACGAGTCCGTAGGGGGCGCCGAGGTCGCGGGCGGCCGACATGAGTTGCTCGGTACGCATCCCGGCGAGCGCCGTGATCTCGTTCGTGATGGTGCGCATGTGGCGCACGGCTTCGGCGACGTCGCCGGTGCCGGCCTCGCCCTTGGTACGGATCATGGCGGCCCCCTCACCGATCCGGCGGAGGGCCTCACCGAGGTTGCGGGCCCCGCACACGAACGGGGTGGTGAAGGCCCACTTGTCGATGTGGTGCTCGTCGTCGGCGGGGGTCAGGACCTCGGACTCGTCGATGTAGTCGACGCCGAGGGCCTGGAGCACCTGGGCCTCGACGAAGTGGCCGATGCGCGCCTTGGCCATGACGGGGATGGTCACGGCCTCCTGGATCTCGATGATCTTCTCGGGATCGGACATCCGGGCGACGCCGCCCTCGACCCGGATGTCGGCGGGCACCCGCTCGAGCGCCATGACGGCCACCGCGCCGGCCGCCTCGGCGACACGCGCCTGGTCGGCGTCGACGACGTCCATGATGACGCCGCCCTTCAGCATCTCGGCGAGACCCCGCTTGACGAGGTCCGTGCCGCGCTCGGTCTGCTCCATCGAGGCTCTCCGGTTGGGGTACCCGAGTGTAGGAGGGGGGTCCCGGTTGCGTCGCTGCGTTCAGCCGATCGCGTCGGCGTACGCCCGCTCGTAGGCCGCCGTCACCGAGGACCAGTCGTAGGACCGCGCTCGGCGTCGGGCCTGGTCGGCGAGGTTGGTTCGGATCACCTCGTCGTCGAGGAGGCGGTTGATCGCCGCCGCCAGCGCCCGGGCGTCGCCGACCGGCACGTAGGCGGCCGCCTCGCCGGCGACGGCCCGGAAGGCGGGGATGTCCGACGCCACCACCGCGCACCCGGCGGCCATCGCCTCGACGAGGACGAGGCCGAAGCTCTCGCCCCCGGTGGCGGGGACGCAGGCGACCGCCGAGCCGGCGAGGACGGTCCACTTCACCGGGTCGGCGACCCGACCGAGCGATCGGGTGCCCGGCCCGGCGTCGCGATCGGAGCCCACGATGACGAGCTCGGCCTCGGGATGGCTCCGTCGCACGCTCGCCCAGGCCTCGACCAGCACGTCGAGGCCTTTGCGTGGCTCGTCGCGGCCCACGAAGACCACCCGGCCCGGCTCCGGTCGGTCGGGGGCGACGCCGGCGACGTCGACGCCGTTCGGGATGCGTCGGGCCGACAGGCCGATCGCCTCCCATCGGGCGGCCGCCACATCGGAGACGGCCGTCAGGACCGCATGCCGCAGCCGCCGCCTGACGATCGGCGCCGCCACCGTCGTGAGCGATGCGACCCAGCCCGGGGGGTCGGCATGGAAGGTGCCGACGGTGGGCCGGTCGGCTCCCAGCGCGGCCCACCCCAGCGGTTGCAGGGGCTCGTGGACGTGGACCACGTCGCGATCGGCGAGGGCGGGGCCGATCCGCCCGAAGCCCAGCGGCGCAACCGACCCGTTGGCCGGCACGGCCATCACCCGGCCGACCCGACGGTCGGCGGCGGCGCCTGGGCCCACCACCACGACCTCGTGCTCCCGGGCGGCGAGATGGTGGGCGAGACCCAGCACCTGGCCCTGCACCCCACCGGGCACGTCGAGGTCGTAGGGGCTGACGAGGCCGACCTTCACGCCGGGCTCCCCCACCGCCAGCCCGGGTCGCTCGGCCAGTGCGGCTGCAGCACGTGCCACTGGCTCGGATCCCGGCGGATGAACCCCTCGAACTCGCCGGCGAGGGCGACCACCGCCGCCACGGCGTCGGCTCGCCGATCGGCCGTCACCGGCACCTCGACGGGGCGGAGTACGAACCGATGGCCGGTCGGCGCCAGGTAACACGCGACCGCCAGCAGCGGTGCCCCCGACAGCCGGGCGAGGGCGCCGGGCCCGATCGGCATCGAGGTCGTCTCACCGAAGAAGGGCACCGCCACCCCGGTGCCGGTGACGTCCCGGTCGCTGACCAGCGCCACGGCGGCGTTCTCCTCCAACGCCGCCAGCAGCCGCCGGGTCCCCGCCCGCTCGGTGCCGGCCAGCTCGATCTCGATGCCCATACGGGCGCGCATCTGGCGATACCACTCGGTCATGTCGGAGTCCGGGAGGTCTTCGGCCACCGCGACGAGACGGACGCCGACCCGGAGGGGATGGATGGCGGCGAACTCCCAGTTGCCGACATGGGGCAGGGCGAGGATCACGCCCCGGCCTGCCACCACCGCGGCGTCGAAGTGCTCCAACCCGTCGAAGGCGAACCCGGCGGCGACCTCGTCGATGCGACGCTCCCGGAACCACAGGGTCTCGGCGAGGTACACGCCATAGAGCTCGAACAGTCGGAGCGCCATCGCCCGAGCCCGGGCGTCCGGGTGGTCGGGGTCACCGCCCAGCACCCGGGCCATGTGTCGTTCGGCCATGTGTCGCCGCCGCTCGTCGCGATCGTGGGACCGACGGCCGCCGAGGGCCCCGAGGCGCCGCGCCATCGAAAGGGGCAGACCCGCCAGGGCGCCGGAGGCGAGCCGGAAGGCCCGACCCGACATCAGTCCTCCAGGCGGCGCCAGATCGCCCAGAACCTGAACGCGACGGTCACCCAGATGCCAACGAGCAGCACCCACAGCACGGGCTCGAGCCACCCGGTCAGGAGCCCGAGGGACAGGATCACGACCCGCTCGCCTCGACCGACCACGCCACCCCGGCCGTCGGCGCCGACCGCCTCTGCCTTGGCCCGCAGGTACGAGGTCAGCAGGGCACCGGCGAGGCAGAAGATCGACACCATGACGAGTCGAGGGGTGTCGGACAACCAGAAGGCGACCCCGCCCCACAGCGCCGTCTCGCCGATGCGATCCGCCACCGAGTCGATGAGGGCGCCACGGCGGGTCGCCCGCCCACTCACCCGGGCGACGGTGCCGTCGAGGCCGTCGAGCGCCGATCCGGCCAGGAAGAGTCCCCCACCCCAGCCGAGGGCACCACGCGCCACCAGCACGGCACCGGCCACGGCCAGCGCCAGGCCCAGCAGCGTGAGGGCGGTCGGCGTGATCCCGAGGCGGGCGAGGAACCGTCCGATCGGGTCCAGCAACGGCTCGATCCGTCCCCGGATGCGGGTCTCGATCATCCCCGAGACGGTACCAGTGGGGTCGCCCGGACCCGGTGCGGTACCCACCGCGTACAATGCGGTTCGGCCCGGCGGGCGTCGGGCTTCGACGACCCTAGGAAGGACGTGGCCCCGACATGAGCGACGCGACCCTGACCCTCGACGGCGAGAGCCTCCCCCTCGACGTCATCGTCGGGTCGATGGGCGAACGGGCCATCGACATCTCGGGGCTTCGGCCAACCACGGGCTACACCACCTTCGACCGGGGATTCGGCAACACCGCCGAGACCACGTCGTCGATCACCTTCATCGACGGCGAACAGGGCGTCCTCCGCCATCGTGGCTACGCCATCGAGGAGCTGGCCGCCAACGCCTCCTTCCTCGAGGTCGCCTACCTGCTCATCTACGGGGCCCTGCCGACCGCCGGCGGATTGGCGTCCTTCGACGAGGAGATCCGGGACCGGGCCGCCCTCCCCGAGGACATCCGCTACCTGTTCGAGGCCTTCCCCCACGCCGCCCACCCGATGGCCAAGCTGGCCGCCGGCGTGTCGACGCTGGGTGCCTACTACCCCGAAGCGGCCGACCCGCTCGACGACGATGCCGTCGAGTTGGCCACCCGCATCCTGCTGGGCGCCATGCCCACGATGGTCGCCTGGTCCTTCAAGTACCGCCAGCGCCGCCCGTACATCTACCCCCGCTACGACCTCGACTACGCGTCCAACTTCCTGCACATGGTCCACTCGCGGCCCAACCGGCCGTACGTGATCACCCCGGCGATCCAGCGGGCCATGAACATGCTGCTGGTGCTGCACGCCGACCACGAGCAGAACTGCTCGGCGTCGACCGTCCGCATCGTCGGCTCGTCGCACGCCAGCCTGTTCTCGTCGATCTCCGCCGGCATCCACGCCCTGTCGGGCCCCCTGCACGGCGGCGCCAACCAGGCCGTGCTGGAGATGCTCCAGCACATCGCCGACGACGGCGGCGACCACCAGAAGTACGTCGCCAAGGCGAAGGACAAGGACGACCCGTTCCGCCTCATGGGCTTCGGCCACCGGGTGTACAAGAACTTCGACCCTCGCTCGCGCATCCTCAAGGGCGCCGTGGAGGACGTGCTCGACACGCTCGGCCACGACGACCCGCTCCTCGACGTCGCCATGGGCCTCGAGCGGGTGGCGTTGGAGGACGAGTACTTCGTCGACCGCAAACTCTTCCCGAACGTGGACTTCTACTCGGGGATCATCTACCGGGCGATGGGCTTCCCGGTGGAGATGTTCACGACGCTCTTCGCCCTCGGCCGCCTGCCCGGCTGGCTCGCCCAGTGGCGGGAGATGCACTCCGATCCGACGACGCGCATCGGTCGCCCCCGCCAGGTGTACACCGGCGAGACCGAGCGACCGTTCACGCCTCTTGGAGAGCGCTAGTCCGGAGCGATCACTCGCCCCTCGCCGTCAGGGCGAGGTCGACCCCCACACCGACCATCACGACCCCGCCGGCGGCTCGGAGCCGTCCGGAGCGAACCGGAGAGTCGGCGAGCCAGGTCCGGACCGAACCGGCAACCAGCGCCCACAGCGAGTCGATGACCACGGCGAGTCCTGCGAACAGGAATCCGAGCAGCAGCATCTGCACGCCGGCCGGCATCCCACCCACCTCGACGTACTGGGGCAGGACCGCGGCGAAGAACACGAGCGACTTCGGATTGGCGATCCCGACCAGCAGGCCTTGCGCGAAGATGCCTCGATCCGCCGTCGTCGGCAACGCATCGCCCACGTCAC
Source organism: uncultured Acidimicrobiia bacterium (assembly GCA_964614585.1). GTDB lineage: Bacteria > Actinomycetota > Acidimicrobiia > Spongiisociales > JAENVV01 > JAHEFX01. The sequence goes on from CAZTLW010000001.1 coordinate 54,163, forward strand.
CGATGAGGTCCGCCCGATGCCTGATCGCCTGGATCCCGAGCCACACCAGGTAGGCGGCGCCCACCAACTTCACGATCGTGAAGGCAACGGCCGACCGTTCCACCACGGCACCCAGGCCGACCGCGACCGCCGCGACCTGGCCCACCAACCCGATTGCGTTGCCGAGCACGGTGACGAGCGCCGCCCGGCGACCCAGCGCCATCGCCCGGCCCACGATGAACAGCACGCTCGGCCCGGGTGCCGCCACGATCGCCACGGCCAGCACCGTGAAGGCGACCAGTGCCCCCGATTCCGGCACGGTCCGTCCAAGTCCTCAGAGGGCCTCGACGAACGCCGCCTCGACCAGGTCGCCGGTCACGGCGTCGACCCGCACGAGGGCCCGGTTGCCGGGCGGCTCGGTGGCGTCGTAGACGACGACGTGCCAGATGGGCTTGGCCCGCCACCCGGTGAAGCGCACGGCGGCAGAGGCATGGCCGACCGGGAAGGGCAGCTCGGCGACCGCGATACGCAACGCGTGCTGTTCGTCGACGGCGAGCGGCCACGCCGCCACGAAGTGGTAGCCCCCCAGCAGGACCAGCCCGGCGGCAGCCGCCCACAGCCCGACGCCGAGTCCGGCAAGGGCCCCGGCGGCGAGCAGGCCCGCCCCTGCGAGGTAGATCCAGCCGCCGGTGCGCCGACGCCTCGGAGAGGGCACCAGGAACTCCTCGCCGACGTTGGCATCGAGTTCGCTGGGGACGCCCTCGGCGTCGGCGATCTCGCGGGGAATCCGGATCCCCGACCGATCGAACTCGGGGTCGATCGGCTCGTCGGCGGCCGACCGGTCGCTCACGACCCGGGCTCCCGGGCCAGCGTCGTCATGGTCGCCACGATCTCGTCGAGCGGGGTACCCCGTCGCTCGTCCTCGCCCCGCAGGCGGAACCCGGCGGTGCGGTGGCTGACGTCGTCGTCGCCGACGACGAGGAGGGCGGGGACCTTGTGGGTCAGCGCCCGGCGGATCTTCTCCCCCAGCTTCCCGGAGCCGGCATCGACCTCGACCCGCAGGCCGACCTCGCCGAGACGGTCCGCCACCTCACGGGCGTAGGGCTCGTGGCGGTCGGCGACCGTGACCACCGTTGCCTGCACGGGCGACAACCACATCGGGAATGCCCCTGCGTAGTGCTCGACGAGCACCCCGAAGAACCGCTCCATCGACCCGGCCTTGGCGGCATGGATCATGTACGGACGAGCCCGTTCGTTGTCCGTGGTCGTGTACTCGAGGCCGAAGCGCTCGGGCAGGTTGAAGTCGACCTGGATGGTCGACATCTGCCAGCGGCGCCCGATGGCGTCCTTGACGTGGACGTCGATCTTGGGTCCGTAGAAGGCACCCTCGCCCTCGGCCACCTCGTAGGCGAGGCCGGCCCGGTCGAGGGCCGCCGCCAGCGCCTGCTCGGCCGCCTCCCAGCGTTCGACCTCGCCGACGTACTTCTCGGGGCGGGTCGACAGGTCGGCCTCGAACTCGGTGAAACCAAAGTCCCGCAGCCACGTGAGCACGAACTCGAGATGCATGGCGAGCTCGTCGGGGAGTTGCTCGGGGGTGGCAAAGGTGTGGGAGTCGTCCTGGGTGAACCCCCGCGCCCGCAGCAACCCGTGAATGACCCCGGACCGCTCGTACCGATACACCGCCCCCAGCTCGGCGAGCCGGATCGGCAGGTCGCGATACGACCGGGTGGACCCCTGGTAGACGAGCACGTGGAACGGGCAGTTCATCGGCTTGACCCGGTACTCCTCGTCGGAGTCGAGCTCCATGCCCGGGTACATGTTCTCGGCGTAGAAGTCGAGGTGACCCGACGTCCGCCACAGGTCGGCCTTGGCGAGGTGGGGCGAGAACACGAACTCGAACCCGAACCGTTCATGGAGGTCGCGGGAGTGGTCCTCGATCAGCTTGCGAGCCTGGCCGCCCTTCGGGTGCCAGACGGCCAACCCCGGGCCGAGCTCGCGGGGAAAGCTGAACAAGTCCAACTCGGGTCCGAGGCGACGGTGGTCGCGGGCCTCGGCCTGCTCGAGCCGGTGGAGATGGTCCTCGAGGGCGCTCGGGGACTCCCAGGCAGTGCCATAGATCCGCTGGAGTTGGGGGTTGTGCTCGTCGCCCCGCCAGTAGGCGCCGGCCGTCCGGAGCAGCTTGACCGCCCGCAGTCGGCCCGTCGAGGGGACGTGGGGGCCCCGGCAGAGGTCGGTGAACGTGTCGGTGTTCCGGTAGGCGCTCACGACGTCGCCGCCGGCGACCTCCGAGGGGTCGACCGACTCGATGATCTCGCACTTGAACGGGTGGCGGGCGAACACCTCGAGGGCGTCCTCGACGTTCATCTCCTCGCGGACGAAGGGCTGGTCCTCCGCGATGATCTCGTCCATCTTCGCCTCGATGGCCTCGAGGTCCTCGGGCGTGAAGGGCTCGGGGTTGGCGAAGTCGTAGTAGAAGCCGTCCTCGATGGGCGGTCCGATGGCGAAGGTGGCTTCGGGGAACAGCTCCAGCACCGCCTGGGCGAGGACGTGGGCGGCGGAGTGGCGCAGGATGTGGCGGCCTTCGTCCGAGTCGGCCGTCACCACCTCGAACCGGCCACCCGCCTCGGGCAGCTCGCGGTCGAGGTCCCGGGGGGTGCCATCGACCTTCACGGCAACGGCCGCCTTCGCCAGGCGACGGCCGATCGATTCGGCCACCTCGCGACCCGTCGTGCCGGTCGGGAACTCGTGCACGGAGCCGTCGGGGTACGTCAGCTGCATCGCCGGTGCTCTCCTCGGTGGTGGCGGGCGGACGAAGGGTAGGTCGTCCGACGGATTGCGCCCGCCCGATTCGCGCCACGCCATGGGGCCGAGGTCGCGAAATCCACCGTTGGGACGGGTTCGCTCCGTACGCTGCGCCTCGTCACACAGGGAGGATGAGCACGGTGGCACTGGGTCTGTTCGGAAAGCCGATCATCGACCTCGACTCCTATGAGCTCCTGCAAGAGCTCCCGACCGACGACCTGCCCTGTCCATGGTGTCGGTGCGCCACGTCCGAGGACGACGACCGCTGCCCCGGCTGCAGCCGCCGGTTCGGCTGATCCACCACGAACGCGAGATCGGTGTGCCCCTCCTCGAATCCCAGCTTCTCGTAGAGCGCCAGGCCCGCCGGATTGGCCCCGTCGACGTAGAGCTGGGCCTCCCCACACCCCCGGTCCTCGTGGAGGTGCCGAAGGCCCTCGGCGACCAACGCCGTACCCCAGCCCCGGCCGGCGGCCTCGGGCACGAGGCCGATGACGTAGATCTCACCCAGCCCGCCCGGATGCACCTTGGTCCAGCAGAAGCCGACGACGTCGTCGTCGACCAACCCGAGTCGCAGCCCCGCCGGGTCCCACCACGGGAGCTCGGTCCGCTCCCAGAAGTCCTCGGCCGTCAGGTCGCCTTGCTCGGGGTGGCCGGCGAACGCCCGGTTGTTGACGGCGACCCAGGCATCCACGTCGGCTGGTTCGAACCCACGGAACGTGAGGTCGCCCTCGGGTGGCCATGTCTCGGCGGGCAGCGGGCGGCGTAGGCAATGCAACACCCGGTCGAGCGTGAACCCCGCCGCCTCGAAGACGTCCCGATGGCGACCGCGCAGGCTCCAGGCGCGGACGAGACAGTCCTCGTGCGCCGCCAGCACGTCGTCGACGAGCGCCGCGGCCACGGCCGGGTCCTCGGTGGCGACCTCGAAGGTGCAGGGCCCCTCGCTGCCGACCACGGGGGCGACACCCACGAGACCGTCGTCGTCCTCGGCCAGGACGCCGGTGGGCCGGTGGTCCAACTCGATCCACTTCCGCTCCCCGACGGCTTCTCCGCCGAGACGGTCGCCCAACTCGGCCAGGAACGACTCCACGGCCGGGACGTCTGCTGGTTCGATCGGCCGCCGTCGCATCGCCGCGGCACCCTAGGCCCTCCGGGCCGATAGCCCATTCGTCCGGACAAACGATCAGTACGCTCTCCCCCGATGGGACGACGCATCGGCATCGTGCTCGGAGGCGGTGGTGTCACCGGAGCCGCCTACGAGATCGCCGCGCTCATGGCGATTCGGCTCGCCACCGGCTGGGAGCCGGACGAGGCCGAGGTGGTCATCGGCACCTCCGCGGGCTCGACCGTCGCCGCCCTCATCCGGGGCGGGCGGCTCGACGTCGGCGCCATGGTCCGGGAGATGGAGGACGAGGACGCCGTGGCCCAGCGGATCACGGAGACGCTCTATCCCAGCAGTCGCACCCGCAGCGTCGCCCGGTGGGCCCGACGGGGTCTGCTGCCGGGCCTCCGCTCCCCCGGCGTCTCGTTCGTGCTCGGCGCACCCGGCCGATTCGACCCCATCGGCATCGGCGACTGGATCGAGGGACTCATCGGCCCCGACGCGGCCGGGACCTGGCCGGACCGCCCGACCGTCGCGGTCGCCTTCGACCTCGAGGAGCGACGGCGCGTGGCGTTCGGGACCGAGCAGGCTCCCGACGTGTCGCTCCGCGACGCCGTGTCGGCGTCCTCGGCGGTGCCGATCATCTTCGACCCCCATCGGATCGACGGCCGTTCCTACGTGGACGGGGGCGTGGCCTCGGGCACCCACGCCGACCTCGTGCTGGCCGCCGACCAACCCCTCGACCTGGTGATCATCATCGCCCCGATGGCGGCCGACGAGGGCCGCCAACGCGCCTACCCCTTCGAGTCCCTGCTGGACCGCGTGGGGCGCAAGGCCCTCGAGACCGAGTTGGCCCAGATCGGCTCGGCCTGGCCCGACACCGACGTCGTCGTACTGCGACCCCGACCGGCGGTGCTGGCCGCGATGCGCCCCAATCCGATGGATCCCACCCGGGCGGTGCCCACCTTCGTGGCCACGCTCAACTCGATGAAGCAGCGCCTCGCCTCGCCCGAGGTGTGGGCGATCCTCCGCGAGCACCTCGGGGACGGCGAGGACGCGCTCCGGGCCCGCAACTAGTCGGCGACCTCGACCGGTTCCTCGTCGCCGGGGTCCCACACGGTCTCGGGTGGCTCGATGTCTTCCCGGAACGGTGGCTCGTCGAGCAACTTGGCGTGGGCGTAGCGGAACCCCTCCCGGGCCACGAGGACGACCGGCACGGCCACCAGCGCCCCGAGGATGCCGGCGACCTGCAGGCCGATGATGACGCCGAGGAACACGGTGAGCGGGCTCGTCTGGACCGCGCCACCCATGATCCGCGGCGTCGCCAGCTGCGACTCGACCTGCTGGACCACGAAGTACCAGGCGACCACGAGGATCGCGAACAGCCAGTTGGGCATCTCCCAGCGCTCCGACCCCTGCACCAACGCCACGATGGTGCCCGGCACCCCCGCCAGGATCGGGCCGAGGGTCGGGATGATGTTGAGGACGCCGGCGATGGCCCCGAGCGAGAACGCCCCGGGCACCCCCAACAGCCAGAGCCCGAGCCACGTGAAGAGACCGATGAAGAGCCCGACCCGCACCATCCCCGACGCGTACATGTCGAGCACGAGCCACATCCGGTCGAGGAGCCGATCGACGTCGGCCCGGTGGTCGGGCGGAGCCAGGTCGGGGATCCCGGCCCGGACCTGGGGCAGGAAGATCGAGAAGTAGAGGGCCAGGACGAGGATCGTGAAGAACTCGACCACGAACCCCACGAGCAGGGAGGCGATGCCGACCAGCACCCCGGCGCCGCTCGAGAGGATCTCCAACAGCCGTTGGATGTCCACCTCGACGGCCGTCCCCGGCTCGGCCTCCTGCAGGAACTCGATGACCGGGTCGATGACCGCGGAGAGGTCGTAGGTCGTCCCGAACACCTCGATGAAGCGCAGGTCCTCGAGGTTGGCCAGCAACCACTCGGCCGTCGTCTCCACGATCTCGACCCAGTCGATCTCCCCGAGTGATCGGATCAGGGCGGGGATCCCGAACACCAGCAACAACACCGCTCCCACGGTGACGGTCACGTACGAGATGCCGACCGCCAGTCCGTGGCCGACCCCCAGCCGGTCGAGGCCCCGGATGGGATACGAGGCCACGAAGGCCAACAGCGCCGCGATGAGGAGCCGGGTGAAGGACTGGGAGATGAAGGCGAGGAAGAGCGAGATGACGATCGCCAGGGCGATGAGGACGATCGTCTTGGTGCGGGACGACCAGGGCGGCGACGGGTCGGGCACGGTGGCCAGCCTACGGGGCCGGCAGGCGACCGGCGTCGATCACGACTGCGTCCACGGCAGGCCGGAGACCTTCCACCCGGCGACGGTGCCCCGATGGCGGGTCGCGTCGGGCGGGCCCTCGAAGCCATGGGCGACGTTGTAGGCCGCATCGAAGCCGGCGGCGGTGGCTGCCTGGGCGGCAGCCGCGGAGCGGGCACCCGACCGGCAGATGAAGTAGACGGCGTCGTCCTCGCCGACACCGGCCCGGCGAAGGTCATCCACGAACCCACGGTTGACCGAGCCGTCGGGCCGCTGCCACTCGAGCAGGAGCGGCCGCTTGCCGAGGGTCGAGAGGTCCGGCGTCCCCACGAAGACCCACTCCGCCTGGGTGCGCACGTCGACCAACACGGCGTCGGGGTCGGCGCCGAGGGCGGCGTAGGCATCCTCGGGGGTCACGTCTCCGGCATGCATGTCGGCTCCCTCGGGTCGGGGGGCGGCAGGGTACCCGCGTCGGTGCCGCCACCCGGCCGGTACGGTCGCCCCATGCCCGCTCCCATGGCCACCCGCCTGCTCGCATCGCCGGGCGTGGTCGAGAAGGTCCACCTCGGCGGCGACGTCGGCGTGCTGGCCCTCCACGGGCGGTTGGAGAAGCGGACGGAGTGGCTCGCCGAGGTGGTGGCGACGTCCACCGGCGCCTCGCTCTACACGGTGACCCTGCCCCCCGACCTGTGGTGGCACGTACCCTCGACGCGCTTCGGTGAGACACCGAGCCCGCGCCTGGCCGCCTTCCTCGGGCGCGTGCGCCGGGTCGTCTCGATCCACGGATACGGCCGGCCGGGGCTCGAGCACTCGGTGTTGTTGGGCGGTCGCAACCGCCGGCTCGCCGCTGCCGTTGCGGCGCATGTCCGCGCCACGGGTCTGCTGGCGGCGGTGGACGACCTGGAGGCGATCCCCCGGGGGCTGCGGGGCATGGCCGCCGCCAACCCGGTGAACCTGCCACCGGAGGCCGGGGTCCAGGTGGAGGTACCGGGCGGGGCCCGTTCCGGCCGGCGTTTCGACGCGCTCGCCGAGGCGTTGGCAGCCGCCGTCGGCCGAGGTCAGTCGCCGGGGAACTGATCGGGGTCGGGGCCGGTCCGCTCCCCGGCCTCCAGGCCGTCGATCACCGCGATCTCCTCGTCGGTCAGGTCGAAGCCGAACACGTCGAAGTTCGACCCGATCCGGTCGGCGTGCACCGACTTGGGAATCACCGACAGACCCGACTGGAGGCCCCACCGCAGCACGACCTGGGCCGGTTCGGCGCCGTGGTGGGCGGCGATCCCGGCGATGGTCGGGTCGTCGAGGACCAGGCCGGTCTGGATCGGGCTCCAGGCCTGGACGACGGCACCGAGGGCCTCGGTGGCCCGCCACGCGTCCCGTTGTTGGAGGCGGGGATGCAACTCGATCTGGTTGAGCGACGGGGCGACCTCGGCGGTCTGCATGAGTTCGTCGAGGTGGTGGGGCAGGAAGTTGGACACGCCGATGGCTCGGGTCAACCCCTCCTCGCGCAGGCCCTCGAGGGCTCGCCAGGTGTCCGCCATGCGGGAGCGGCGGGGCCAGTGGATGAGGTAGAGGTCCAGGTGGTCGAGGCCCAGTCGTCCGAGGCTGGCCTCGGCGGCCCGGAGGGTCTCGTCGTAACCCTGTTGGTCGTTCCAGACCTTGGTGGTGACGAAGACCTCGTCGCGATCGAGGCCCGATTGCCGGATCCCCTCGCCCACGCCGGCCTCGTTGCGGTAGACCGCGGCCGTGTCCACGAGCCGGTAGCCGGTGTCGAGCGCCACCCGTACGGCGTCGGTGACCTCGGGCCCGTCCTTGGACTTGTAGGTCCCGAGCCCGAGGCGGGGCATCGGGACCGTGCCGTGCAGCGCGAAGGTGGGTTGGTCGTCCATGGATTCGACGGTACCCCGGCGATTGTCGGGGGTATGACACGCCCGGCCATACACTGCCGGAGCAGACGATGTCTCGCCGCCTCACCATCTTCCTCGTAGCCGTCCCCACCGCAGTCGTGCTCGCGGTGGTCGGCTGGTTCGTGGCCGACGAGGTCGTGAACGACCACGAGGTGCCGCGCAACGTCGTCGCCGGTGAGGTCGACCTGACCCGGCTCTCACCCACCGAGGCCGTCGAGGCGATGGCGGCCTACGAGCGGGAACTGGCCTCGACGCCGCTCGCCGTGGAGGTCGAGGGCACCGAGGTCACCGTCGATCCGGCCGCCATCGGGTTGTCGCTCGACGAGGAGGCCATCGTCGCCGAGGCCCTCGCCACCCGACCCGACGGCTTCTGGTCCGTGCTCGGCGACTGGTTCGCCTCGTGGTTCACCGAGGTGACGATCGACGTTCCCATAGAGGTCGACGACGAGGCGCTCGACGAGTTGGTCGACGGCTGGACCCGCGACCTCGTGGCGGAGCCGGCCTTCGAGGGCGCCGTCCAGGTGGTCGACTTCGAGGCCGTACCCGAGTACCCGCAAGCGGGTCGACAGGTGGACCGGGAGGCGCTCGAACCGGTGTTGGTGGAGGCGCTCGGCGCGACCGTTCGGGGCGAGCCCATCGTGGCGCCGATCACGGTCCTGGAACCCGAGATCACCGACGCAGCGGTCGACGAGGCCGTGGCGGTCGCCGCCGATCTGATCGACGACACCGTGATCCTCGTCCCCGAGGAAGGCATCGCACGCCTCGTCTACGGGCCCGCGGTGCTGGCCGACCTGCTCAGGAGCGAGGTCGTCCGCCGGTCACCGGCACGTCTCGAGGTCAGCCTCGACGCCGATCGGCTGCAGGAGCTGGTCGCCGACCAGGCCGAGCTCTTCACCATCGATCCGGTCGACGCCACCTTCGAGTTCGACCAGGAGACGAAGGAGATCACGATCGTCCCCTCGGAGATCGGGAAGGTCCTCGACCTCGAGGCGCTGCCCGAGGTGGTCACCGCGGCTGCACTCGGCTCCGGTACCGGCGCCGTGCCCCTCACCGACGGGGCCGAGCCGTCGTTCACCACCGAGGACGCCGAGGCCATGGGCCCGCTCGGCGAGGTCTCCTCGTTCACGACCACCCACTCGTGCTGCGAGTCGCGGGTCACCAACATCCAACTCATGGCCGACTACATCGACGGGTCGATCGTCATGCCCGGCGAGGTCTTCTCGATCAACGAGACCGTCGGCCAGCGAACCCGGGAGAAGGGCTTCGTGGCGGCCGGGGCCATCATCGGCGGTCGCGTCGAGTGCTGCGACAGCCCGATCAACATCGGCGGCGGGACCAGCCAATTCGCCACGACGATGTACAACGCCATGTACTTCGGGTGCTACGAGGACGTCTTCCACCAGCCCCACAGCATCTACTTCTCCCGGTACCCCTTCATCCGGGAGGCGACGATCGGGTTCCCCGCTCCCGACCTGCAGTGGCGCAACGACACGGACGCCGTGGCCATCGTCGACACGTCCTACACGCCGACCTCCATCACCGTGACCATCTTTGGCAACAACGGCGGCCGGATCTGTGAGTCGGAGACGAGCGGGAACACCAATACCCGGATCATGACGTTCCCCGACGGCACCGTCGAACGCCAGTCCTGGAGTTGGACCTACCGCCCCGAACTCCCCCCCGAGACGACCACCACGACCGCCCCGGCCACGACGACCACCGAGGCGCCCACCACGACGACGGCGACCACCATCCCGCCGACGACGACCACCGAGGCG
>CAZTLW010000002.1:0-61797 GCA_964614585.1 uncultured Acidimicrobiia bacterium
CCCTCCCACTCCGCTTCGCTCCGTGGGTCCCATCCCCCCTCCGGGGGGATCTCCCCAAGAATCGGCCCGTCCGGGGCCGCTGTCGGGCCTGTCGCGCGATCCGACACCCTCCGGGGGAACTCCCAAGAAGATCAGCGGTCCCGGGGGAGGTGTCCGGACTGCCGCGCGCCGACACCCTGGCGGGGAGACCTCTCCTGGTTCGGTCAACTCCCGCGCGCACTACCGCTCCCCCACTCCCTACCCTTCCCGGCATGCCCGTCGATCGAGTCCTCCTCGCCGAACCGCGGGGCTTCTGCGCCGGGGTCGAGATGGCCATCAAGGCCCTGACCTGGATGGTCCGGGTCTTCGAACCACCGATCTACTGCTACCACGAGATCGTCCACAACCGCTGGGTCGTCGAGGCGTTCGAGCGGGCCGGGGTGGTCTTCGTCGACGACATCTCCGAGGTGCCCGAGGGCGCCCCCGTCATGCTGTCGGCCCACGGGTCGGCGCCCGACGTCGTGACCGGCGCCGGCGACCGGGCCTCGATGGTCGTCGACGCCGTCTGCCCCCTCGTCACCAAGGTGCACCACGAGGTCAAGCGGATGGCCGACAAGGGCTTCGACATCATCTACATCGGCCACGAGGGCCATGACGAGGCCGTTGGCACGATCGCCGAGGCCCCGGACGCCATCACCCTGGTGGAGCCCGAGTGGGGCCTCGACCGGTTCGATCCCGAGGACGAGACCAAGGTGGCACTGGTCGCCCAGACGACCCTCGGCGTCTACGAGTGGGAGGGCGTCTTCGACGCGGCGTCCGAACGGTTCCCAGACCTCTGGACGGCCCGGCGGAGCGACCTCTGCTACGCCACCACCAACCGCCAGGAGGCGGTGACGGCCCTCGCCGACGCGGCCGACCTCGTGCTCGTCGTCGGCTCCGAATCGTCGTCCAACACGAGGGCCCTCGTGCGGGTGTCCCGGGAGCTCGGCACCCCGGCCCATCGGATCGACGCCGCCGAACGGATCGACCCAGCTTGGCTCGACGGCGTCTCCGTGGTGGGGATCACCGCCGGTGCCTCGGCCCCCGACCACCTCGTCGAGGAGGTCATCGATGCGCTCGCCCCTGCCGACGGCGTCACCCTCGTCAGCGTCACCGAAGAGGATGAGTACTTCCCGCTGCCGCCGGAGCTCCGACGGATGCTCGTCGTGCTCTCCGACCTCGTGCGGGCCGGGATCGGGGCCGGCCCCGGCAGGTCGGTCCTCGAGGACGACCGGGAGTTCACCGCCAGCGAGGCGCTGGAGGCCCTGACGAGCTAGCCGGCCCGTCCCCGGTGGTGGGCGACGATGGCCGCCACCACCTCGTCGATCGTGAGGTCGCTCGTGTCGAGGTGCCAGGCGTCGTCTGCCGGCCGGAGGGGCGACGTGGCCCGGCCGGAGTCGTACTCGTCCCGGGCGCGGATGCGGGCCTCCTCCTCGACGGGGTCCGTGCCGAGTTCGGCCGCCCGGCGCGCCGCCCGCACCTCGGGGCCGGCATCGAGGTAGACCTTGGTGATGGCGCCGGGGAAGACCACGGTGCCGATGTCGCGGCCCTCCACCACCACCCCCACGCCCGACGAGGCCACCCAGGCCCGTTGGGCGTCGACCATCCGCTCGCGCACCCCGGGGACCGCCGACACCGCCGAGACCCGTTCGGTCACCTCCGGGGTCCGGATCTCGGCCGAGACGTCCTCCCCGTCGATGGCCATGACACCCTCGTCGTAGCTGAAGGTGTGGCCCCCCAGCTCGTCGGCCAGCGCCGGGCCCGGTGGGACCCCGGCCCGCAGCCCGACGAGGGTGGCTGCGCGGTAGAAGGCGCCGGTGTCGAGCCGGAGCCGGCCCAGGCGTTCGGCGACCGCAGTGGAGACGGTCGTCTTGCCCGTCCCGGCGGGGCCGTCGATCGCGACCACGTCGGCGACCGGCACGGCGATGTCGTCGAGCACCCCGAAGAAGCCCGGCCAGGTCTTGGCGACACACCCCGGGTCCTCGATCTCGATCCCCGGCACCACGAGGCCGAGCAGGGCGAAGGACATGGCGATGCGGTGGTCGTCATAGGTGTGCACGACCGTCCCGTGCAGCGGACCCGGTTCGATGCGCAGGTCATCGGGTCCCGCCGTCGCGCCGGCCCCGACCCGCCGCAGCTCCGTCTCGAGTGCGGCGAGGCGGTCGGTCTCCTTCACCCGGAGCGTGCCGAGGCCGGTGAAGCGGCTCGGCCCGGTAGCCATGGCGGCCGCGACGGCCAGCGCGAGCGCGCCGTCGGGACAGGCCGAGAGGTCCACGTCGCCGCCGCGCAGCGGGCGCCGACCCCGTACCCGGATGCCCGTGGCCTCGTCGACGACCTCGGCGCCCATCGACTCGAGCACCGCGAGCACCCCGAGGTCGGCCTGGAGACCGTCTCGGTGCAGGCCCTCCACCGCCACGTCACCGGCGGTGATGGCGGCGCCGACCCAGGGATAGACAGCCGCCGAGGCATCGGGCTCGACGGTGAGGTCTCGGGCCGTCGGCGCGCCGGCGCGCACGGTCCACCCGTCGTCTTGGGTCACGACGCCGACGCCCCACGCCTCGAGGACGGCGACGGTCTCCTCGAGGTACGGGCGGGACACGGCATCGGCGGCGATCCGGACCCGGACGTCGTCGGACGCGAAGGGCGCCGAGAGCAGGACCGCCGAGGCGAATTGGGACGACACCGAGGCGTCGACGACCACCTCGCCGCCCGCCAGCGGTCCACGGACCGCCAACGGCGGGTACCCGGGTCCGCCGAGTTCGTCCACCTCGGCGCCGAGCGACCGCAGCGCCGCCACCAGCGGGCCGATCGGACGTTCCCGCATCCGAGCCGTGCCGTCGATGGTCACCCAACCGTCACCGGTGGCGGCGAGAGCCGTCACGAAGCGCATCGTCGTGCCCGAGGCTCCGGCGGCGAGGGTGGCGTCGCCCCGGGGCGGGCCGCCCAGCCCGGTGACCGTGGCGACGTCCCCGTCGCGATGCACGGTGGCACCGAGCGCCGCCACGGCGGCCACCATGCGAGCGACGTCGTCACCCGGGCCGAGTCCCGTGAGGACCGAGGTGCCCTCGGCGCCCGCCGCCAGGACGAGGTGGCGGTTCGAGGCCGACTTCGAGCCCGGTGGTCGGAGCCGCCCGCGCACGACCCGTCCCGGGGTGATCGCCAGGCGCCCGGGGTCGCTCATCGACCGGCCACCTCGTACAGGGCCCGCACCTCGTCGAGGGCGAGGTGGCGCCACTCCCCCGCACGCAGCCCGGCGTCGTGGACCGGGCCGATCGCCGTCCGGAAGAGCTCGAGGACCGGGTGGCCGACGGCATCGAGCATCCGCCGCACCTCCCGGTTGCGCCCCTCGCCCATCACGACCTCGACGAGGGACCGGTCGCCGTGGACGTCGATGATCCGGGCGGAGACCGCCGCCGCCGGGCCGTCCTCCAGCACGACCCCGTCGACGAGGGACCGGGTCTCCCGGTCGATGACGCGACCCTCGACGAGCGCCCGGTAGGTCTTGGTGACCCCGTGGCGGGGATGGGTCAGCAGCTGGGTGAGATCCCCGTCGTTGGTGAGTACGAGCAGCCCGCCGGAGTCGAGGTCCAACCGGCCCACCGGGTGGACGGCCGGCTCGTCGGGGACGAGGTCGACCACCGTCGGCCGTCCCTGGGGGTCGTCGACCGTCGACACGACGCCGGTCGGCTTGTTGAGCAGGTAGTGGACGAGTCCGGGGCGCACCGGGAGCGGCACGCCGTCCACTTCGATGTGGGCCGTCTCGGCGTCGACCCGCATCCCCACCTCGGCAGGCCGGCCGTCGACGGTGACCCGGCCCCGATCGATGAGGATCTCCGAGGCGCGGCGGGAGGCGATGCCGGTGCGGGCCATCACCTTGTGGAGTTTCTCAGTCGGCATCGCCGGTCCGGAACGTCTCCTCCAGGGTGTCGACGAGCTCGGCTGGTGGGACGTGGTCGGCCAGCGGTGGGAGGTCCTCGAGGGTCGCCACGTCGACGAGCTCCAGGAAGCGGTCGGTGGTGCCGTAGACGGCGGGGTGGCCGGGAAGGTCGAGGCGGGCCACCTCGGCGATGAGCCCGCGACGTTCGAGCGTGCGGAGGGCGGACTCGGAATCGACACCTCGCAGCTCGCTCACCTGGGCTCGCGAGACCGGCTGGCGATAGGCGACGACCGCCAACGCCTCGAGTGCGGCACCGGACAACCGCGCGGCGGTGGGACTGGTGGCGAACCGCTCCACCCACGGGAACTGCTCGGGGCGGGTGGCGAGCCGCCAGCCTCCGGCCACCTCCCGAAGACAGAGGCCCGAGCCCCGGTCGTCGAGGTCGGCGGCGAGGCTCGCCAGCGACTCCGCGACCCGGTCGCGGGGCTCCTCGAGCACCTCGGCGAGCTCGCCGAGCGGCACCGGCGACTCGGCGACGAAGAGGATCGCCTCGATGGTCGGGCGGAGCTCGCTCACGCCGGCTCCCCGTCGGGCACATGGCGGATCATGATCTCGTCGTCCCACGTCGGCTGGTGCAGCTCGAGCATGCCCCATCGGGCCAGCTCGAGGAGGGCGAGGAAGTAGGCCACCACCTCCACCTTGCGGGAACATCGCGCGACCACGTCCGAGAACGTCGTCTCGGCGGCCTCCTCCACGCGCCGGCGCAGATCCTCCATGGCGACCTCCACGGACGGGAGGTCGAGATCGAGGTGGTCGAGGTCGGGATCCCGCGGTCGGTCGATCACCCGACGGGCGATGGCGGCCAGCCCGGCGGCGTCCGTGCCGAGGCGCACCTCCACCGGCCGATCGGCGGCGATCTCGTCGGTGATGCCGAGGGTCCGGGTGGCGTGACGGGCGCCGTCTCGGATCCGGATCGCCAGCACGGCGGCCACGTCCTTGAAGGTCACGCAGGCGAGCAGCCGACCGAGCAGTCGGTCCCGCTCCTCCATCAATGCCAACTCCTCGTCGAGGTCGAGCTCGACGTCGTCGGGCAGCAGTCGACGCGCCTTCAGCTGGATGAGCGTGGCGGCGATGAGCAGGAACTCCGACGTCACCTCGAGGTCGAGTGCCGCCATGGCATCGAGATGGGCGAGGTACTCGGTGACGACGTCGGCGAGGTCGACCTCGGCGACGTCGACCTGGGAGCGGGTGATGAGTTGGAGGAGCAGGTCGAGCGGTCCCTCGAAGACCGCGGTCCTCACCTCATACGCCATCGTCCCTCACGTCACCTGGTCGGCCTGTTTCAGCAATGCCCATTCGTCGGCCGGGATCGTCGCCGGCCGGGGCCCGTGGTGGGCGGCGGTGAACTCGACGACCAGCCGCTCGGCCCCGGTCGCCGCCAACTCCTCGGCCCCGACGGGTCCGTGGCGAGTGTATCGGTCGAACGCCGCCGGACCGCGGATGCCCAGCCCGCGACTGCTCAGCCCAGCCGCGACCGTGGCGAACGACCGCCCGATCGCGCCGAGGCGGGCATGTCGCTTGCCGATGTCATGCAGCAGGGCGGCTCGGACGAGATCGGGTCGATCGCCCACCCGCGCCGCCACGTGTCGGGCACAGTCATGGGCGTGGCGCTGGTCGGCGATCGGTTGGGACCAGAACGGAGCCACCTCGTCGTCGCGGAGTCGGGCCGCCACCCACCGTTGTTCGCCGGCGTCGAGCCCGCGAGCGGTCAGGAAGGAGGCGAAGCGCCGGGTGAGATGGCCGGGAGGGCCGGCGAGGGACACGACGGCAGGCTAGGCCTCGGCCCGCTTGCAGTCGATGCACACGACCGAGATGGGCCGGAACTCGAGGCGCTCCTCGGAGATCGGGTTCCCACATCGCTCGCACGTCCCGTAGGTCCCCTCCTCGAGGCGGGCGAGGGCGTGGCGGACCGCGGCGAGCTCCTCGGCGTTCTTGCCTGCCAACTGGAGGATCTCCCGGCGGCTGGCGGTGTCGGCGGCGGCATCGGAGAACCCGTGCTGGAAGCTCTCCGAGTCCCGGATCTCGCCGTCCTCGGTGGCACCGAGGTCAGCCAGCACGTCGAGCAGCTTGGACTGCTCGTCGGTGAGCGCGCGCTTGATGGCTTCGAGGTCGAGCGGCATGGGCCGGTTCTCCTGGGGTTCCCTGGGGGATCACCTCCACGATACCGGGGTGGAGGCCCTACTCCCCGTCGATCGGGGTGGTCCGACGCAGCCGCTCGGCGGCGGCGAGCAGGGCGGCGGTGGTCTTCAGGTCGGGTATCCGACCCGACGCGGCCATGTCCGCGGCCTCGGCGAGGGGCAGGCGCACCACGGTGGCGTCCCGCTCCTCGGGACCGTCCGGCCGACGCTCCGTGGCGGTCAGTCCATCGGCCACGAAGACGGCCATCGTCTCGTCCGAGATGCCCGGCGACGCATGCCAGTTCCCGAGGGCAACGAGCCTGCCCGGCCGGTGGCCGACCTCCTCCTCGCACTCCCGGGCGGCGGCGGCCTCGGCGGCTTCACCGGGCTCGCGCAGACCGGCCGGGGCCTCGAGCAACTCGGTCCCGACCGACTCCCGCCACTGCCGGAGCAGGAGCACGTCGTCGTCGACGACCGGCACGATGACGACCGATCCGGGGTGATGGAGGCGATCCCGCACGATCGGCCCGTCGACGCCCATCAGATGGTGGCGGACGAGCCGGACGTAGGCGCCGCTCCCGGCGAGCACCCAGCCGAGCCGCCGCCGATCGGTCACGTGGGGACGTCGACGACGTCGTCGGCCGGCTCGGCGACCGCCACGGGCTGCCGGGCGTGCTCGACGGCGGCCGCCACGAGGCCCACGAACAGCGGGTGGGGAGCGTCGGGTCGGCTCGTCAGCTCGGGATGGAACTGGGAGGCCACGAAGAACGGGTGCCCCGGCAACTCGATCATCTCGACCAGCCGCCGGTCGGGGCTGAGGCCACCGAAACGCAGCCCGGCCTCCTCCAGCCTGGTCCGGTAGCGATTGTTGACCTCCCACCGATGGCGGTGGCGTTCGTAGACGACCTCGTCGGTGTAGAGGGAGCGGGCGAGGCTGCCATCCTCGAGGCGGCACGGATACAGCCCCAGCCGCATGGTCCCACCGAGGTCCTCGATGTCCTCCTGCTCCTCCATGAGGGCCACCACGGGGTGGGGGCCGGTGGGGTCGAACTCGGTCGAGTTGGCGCCTCCGAGGTCGGCCACGTTCCGGGCGAACTCGATGACGGCGGCCTGGAGGCCCAGGCAGAGCCCGAGGAAGGGGATGCCCTGCTCGCGGGCGTGGCGGATGGCGGCGATCTTGCCCTCGACGCCGCGGACTCCGAACCCGCCGGGGACCACCATCGCGTCGAGGCCCTCGAGGTAGCCGTCGGCGAGGAGGCCGGTCAGGTCCTCGGAGGGGATCCAACGGAGGTCGAGGCGCACGTCGTTCGCCATCGCCCCGTGCTTCAGTGCCTCCACGACCGACAGGTAGGCATCGGGCAGGTCGACGTACTTGCCGACGACGCCGATGGTCACCTCGCCGGTCGCCGCCCGCATCCGATCGACCATGGCCTCCCAGTCGGCGATGTTCGCCTCGGGCGTCTCGAGGCGAAGCCGGTCGCAGACGACCCGGTCGAGGCCGGCGTCGCGCATCATGAGCGGGACCTCGTAGATGTCGTCGGCGTCGGTGGCGTTGATGACCGCGGTGGCAGGCACGTCGCAGAAGAGCGAGATCTTGCGTCGGACCGACTCGTCGATGGGCCGGTCGGAGCGCACCACGATGACATCGGGGTGGATGCCGCGGGACCGGAGCTCGGCCACCGAGTGCTGGGTCGGCTTCGACTTCAGCTCCTCGGAGCTCGAGATGTAGGGGACGAGCGTGACGTGGATGTAGCAGACGTGGTCGCGACCGACGTCGTTGCCGAACTGGCGGATGGCCTCGAGGAAGGGCAGGCCCTCGATGTCGCCGACGGTGCCACCGATCTCGCTGATGACGACGTCGACGTCGTCGCGTTCACCCATCCGGCGGATGCGACCCTTGATCTCGTTGGTGATGTGGGGGATCACCTGGACGGTGGCGCCGAGGTAGTCGCCACGGCGCTCCTTGGCGATCACCGACTGGTACACGGCGCCCGCCGACACGCTGGCGTCCTTGCGGAGGTTGACGCCGGTGAACCGCTCGTAGTGGCCCAGGTCGAGGTCCGTCTCACCGCCGTCGTCGGTGACGAACACCTCCCCGTGCTGGAACGGGTTCATGGTCCCGGGGTCGACGTTGATGTACGGGTCGAGCTTCTGGTTCACGACCTGGAGGCCACGGCCCTTCAACAGCCGACCGAGCGACGCGGCGGTGATGCCCTTGCCCAGGCTCGAGACCACCCCACCCGTCACGAAGATGTAGTTCGTCACGGAATTCCAATGTAGCAGTCGGCGGCCCGCGGCCGCCGACTGCGGTACTCAGTACTCAGTACTCAGTACTCAGTACCGAGACAGGAGTGGGAACGCTTCGAGCCAGCCGCTGCCGCCAGGTTCCTGATACCCGGTACTCAGTACTCGGTACTTGGTACTGCGCCGGCGAAGCCGGCGCTACTTGATCCGCTTCTCCTCGCCGGCCCACTCCTGCTCGCGCAGGACGTACTTCTGGATCTTGCCGGTCGACGTCTTGGGCAGGGCCTCCACGACCTCCACCGCGTCGGGGGCCTTGAAGTGGGCGAGGCGCTCCCGCACGTGGGCGATGAGGTCGGACTCGGTGACCGACCGGCCGTCCCGCAGGATCACGAAGGCCTTGGGTCGCTCCCCCCAGGTGTCGTGGGGCACCGCCACCACCGCCGCCTCGAGCACCGCCTCGTGCGACATGAGGGCCTGCTCCACCTCGATGGTGGAGATGTTCTCGCCCCCCGAGATGATCACGTCCTTGAATCGGTCCCGTAGCTCGATGTAGCCGTTGGGGTGCATCACCGCCGCGTCCCCCGAGTGGAACCACCCGCCTCGGAAGGCGGTGGCGGTCGCGTCGGGGTCGTCGTGGTAGCCGGCCATCACGTTGTTGCCGCGCATGACGACCTCACCCAGGGTCTCGCCGTCGCGGGGGACGTCGTTCATGTCCTCGTCGACCACTCGGATCGGGTCGGCCACCACGAAGGCGACCCCTTGGCGAGCCCGCAGCCGGGCCCGCTCGTCGGCAGCCAGCGTCTCCCAGGCCGGGTCGACCTCGCACACCGTGATCGGGCCATAGGTCTCGGTCAGGCCGTACACGTGCACCACGTCGACGCCGAGGTTCGCCATCTCGGCGATGATCGTCGGCGACGGGGGCGCCCCGGCGGTGGTGGCGATGAGGCCGTCGTCGATCGGGGCCGCCGACGGATCGTTGGCCAGCGAGATGAGGACCGTCGGGGCGGCATTGAGATGGGTGACGCCCTCGGAGCGGATGAGCCGCCAGATCTCGGCGGGGTCGACCTGTCGGAGGCAGACGTGGGTGCCGCCGATCGCGGTGACGCCCCACGTCGTGCACCAGCCGTTGCAGTGGAACATCGGCAACGTCCAGAGGTACACGGAGCGGGGCGTGTGACGGCTGTGGATCACCTCACCGAGGGCGTTCAGGTAGGCGCCCCGGTGGGTGTACATGACCCCCTTGGGGCGGCCGGTGGTGCCGGAGGTGTAGTTGATGGAGATGATGCGGGTCTCGTCGTCGACCTGCCACGAGAGGGAGGCGTCCTCGCCGTCGACGACGCCGCGGGCCAGGAACTCGTCGTAGGGGGTGCCGGGCACCGCCGAGGGGCTGCCGGCGTCGTCGACGAGCACCACCTCCCGAAGGCCCTCGACCTGGTCGAGGATCGGGGCGACGGTCGCCGTCAGGCCCGTGTCCACCACGAGGATCTCGGCGCCGGAGTGTTCGAGTATGTAGCGGACCTCGTCGGGGGCCAGGCGGGTGTTGATGGCCACCAGCACCGCGTGGCGCAGCGGGACGCCGAAGTGGGCCACGAGCATCTCGGGGATGTTGGGGCACAGGTAGGCCACCCGATCGCCCGGCTCGATGCCCGAGGCCGCCAGGGCGTTGGCCAGTCGAGTCGCCTCGACCGCCATCTCGGCGTAGGTGAGGGCGCGATCACCATGACGGATGGCGACCTTGTCGGCGAACACCTCGCCGGCGCGCTCGAGGAAGAGGAGCGGGGTGAGCTGCGTGTCGTTGACGGCCATGGCGGCACGCTACGCGAGCTCAGCCGGTCCGTCCGGCCGTTCGGAGGAGTTCCCGGGCGTGCTCGCGGCCCCGGTCGGAGGCGGCGAGACCGGACAGCATGCGGGTGAGTTCGGCCACCCGCTCCTCGCCCTCGACGGCTCGCAGCGTGGCGGTGGGACCGTCCCGATCGACGACGTAGTGGCGGTCGGCGTGCGCCGCCACCTGCGGCAGGTGGGTCACGCAGAGCACCTGCGCCCCGTCGGCCACCGCCGCCAGCGTCCGTCCGAGCTCGAGGGCGGTGGCGCCGCCGATCCCGGCGTCGACCTCGTCGAAGACCACCACGGGGGCGTCGCCCACCCCGCCGGCCAGCCGGAGGGCGAGCACCACCCGACTCAGCTCGCCACCGCTCGCCGTGCGGTCGAGCGGGCCCGGCTCGAGGCGGCGGTCGGAGGCGAAGCGCAGGGCGACGCGGTCGCAGCCGTGGGCAGCCGGGTCCCGGGGCTCGAGCTCGAACGCCAGCACCGGGTCATCGAAGCCGAGGGTGGTGAGGTGGGCGGTCGCCGCGGTGGCCAGCCGCTCCCCTGCCCGCCACCGCGCCGCGGTCAGCTCGGCGCCGGCGGCCGCCAGCCGCTCGGCGGCCTGGGTCGCCTCCGCCTCGAGCCGGCCGGCATCGGCCAGCAGTGCTGCGAGCTCATCGGCCCGGGCGTCGGCCGCCTGCCCGTGGGCGATGACGTCGGCGATCGTTCGGCCGTACCGACGGCGCAGCTCCGAGAGTCGGGCGAGGCGCGTCTGGGTGGCCTCGAGGGCCTCGGGGTCGTGGGTGATGGACTCGCCATAGGTGCGCAGCAACCGGACGAGCTCGGCCAGTTCGGCCGCCACCCCCTCGGCCGGGCGGGCCAGCCCGGCGGTGCCGTCGAGTCGGTCGATGCGGCGGGCCGCCGCCACGATGTCGCCGAGTGCCTCGGTCACCCCCTCCCCCGCCGTGGCCGCCTCGGCGGCCGTGGCGGCGAGTTCCTGGGCATTGGCCAGGCGGTCGAGCACCCCCGCCAGCTCGTCCTCCTCACCGGGTCGCAGGTCGGCGGCGGCGATCTCATCGGCTTCATGGCGGGCCAACTCGGCCTCGCGCCGCAGGGCCAACTCGTCGCCACCGAGCTCTTCGAGCCGGGCGACGACCGCCGCGTGGTCGTCCCAGGCGGCGGCGTACGCCTCGGCCATGGCTTGCCCGGCGTCGTCGAGGGCGCGGTCGAGCAGGTGGCGCACGGAGGCCTCGCGCCGCAGCACGAGGGCATCGTGCTGGGCGACGACGTCGACGATCTCGGCGAGGCGACCGGCGACCTCGGCGGCGGCCGCCACCGACCCGTCCAGGTACGACCGGGTCCGACCGCCCCGGGCCAGTCGGCTGCGGACGACGAGTTCCCCGTCGTCGAGCACGAACCGGGCCGACACCGAGACCTCCTCGCTCGCCGGGCCGATCCGATCGGCGTCGAGGCCCTTCCCGAGCAGGGCACCCAGCGCGCCGACCAACAGGGTCTTGCCCGCCCCGGTCTCGCCGGTGACCACCGTCAGCCCCGGTCCCGGCTCGAGGGAGACGTCGGCGAGGACGCCCAGGTTGTGGACGACGAGCTCGTCGAGGCGGACGACCATGTCAGATCCGGGGATCGCCGAGGACGCCGTCGAGGCCCTCGTGGAGGCGCAGCTTCCGCTTCAGGCTCTCGGGATAGGAGCGTCCGGAGAGGTCGATGAAGGGCACCGACGGCCCCCGGCGGATCTCGACCGACTCGCCGGGGGCCAGCACACCCACCTCGCGGCCATCGACCGCGACGGAGGCGGACCGGTCGTGGATGACCGTGCACCGGATGGCCGAGTCGGGGTCGAGCGCCACCGCCGACCGGAAGAGGCTGTAGGGGGCCACCGGCGTGACCACCAGCGCATCGACCCTCGGGTCCAACAGCGGGCCTCCGGCGCTGAGGTTGTACGCCGACGACCCGGTGGGGGTGGAGACGATGACCCCGTCCGCCCGGAAGGTCAGGAAGCGTTCGCCGTCGACGAGCACGTCGACGCCGACCATGTGCTGGCCCTCGGTCTTCTGGATGACGACGTCGTTGAGGCCCACGGTGGTGGTGCCATCCACCGTGGCCGCCACCGCCATGCGGGGCACCGTGGGCGGGGCGGGGCCGGCGAGGCGATGGACCAACTCGTCCAGGGACCCGGGCTCGACCTCCGCGAGGAAGCCCACGCGACCGACGTTGACGCCCACCACCGGGACCCCCCGGTCGATGGCATGCCGGACCCCCGAGAGCACGGTGCCGTCACCACCCACGGCGACCACCACCGACAGCTCCCGGCCGACGGCCGGGACCCCGAGGGCATAGGCGGTGGAGGCGTCGCAGGCGGCGACCCGCAGGCCGGCCTCGTCGGTGAGCGACACGAATCGCCGGGCGACCTCCACCGCCTCAGGGCGATCGGCGGTGACGACCACGCCGATCACGGGGCGACCGCCTCGACGGCGTCGCGGATCGAATCGGCGTCGACCGGGCTGCCGGTCCGGCGCAGGTGGAGGAGGAACTCGCGGTTGCCCCCCTTGGCCCCGGCGATGGGCGAGGCGACGACGCCCACGGCGACGAGCCCGGCCTCGGCGAGGCAGGCGACGGTGTCGGTGAGCGCGGCGGCGTGGAGCATCGGGTCACGGACGATACCGCCGCGGCCGACCCGCTCCCGGCCCACCTCGAACTGGGGCTTGACGAGGAGCACCCAGTCGGCGTCGTCCTCGCCGAGTCGGGCGATCTCCTCGGCCACCGCGCACAGGGAGATGAACGACAGGTCGCCGACGACGAGGCCGAACGGTCCACCGACCGCCTCGAGATCGACGTCGCGGACGTGGGTGCGGTCGGCGACCAGCACACGGGGATCGGTGCGGAGCCGCTCGGCGAGTTGCCCGTAGCCGACGTCGACTGCCACCACCGATGCGGCCCCGGCGGCCAGGGCACAGTCGGTGAATCCCCCGGTGGACGCCCCGAGGTCGATGACGCTCCGGCCGGTCGGGTCGATGGCGAAGGCGTCGAGCGCCGCCCGGAGCTTCAAGCCGCCCCGGGAGACGTAGGGGTGCAGGGGCGCCGCGACCCGGATGGACGTGGCCCCGTCGACCTGGGTCGCCGCCTTCGGCTGGGGGTACCCACCCACCACGACGTGGCCCTCGTCGACGAGCCGTTGGGCCTCGGTGCGCGAGGCCGCCAGTCCCCGACGCACCAGCTCGGCGTCGAGTCGCCGGCGACTCACCCCCCGTCGGCCTCCGCGAGCGCCGCCTCGAGGGCGTCGGCGATGCGGCCGACCAGCTCGGGCGCCTCGACCGGGTCGATCGCCCGGAGCAGCTCGATGAGGGCGATCGGGTCGGCGGGGAGCTCGGTCGGTTCGACGAAAGAGCGTTCGTTCATGGCGCGATCATGCCACGGTGCTGCGACGCGTCCGCGCTCACCCGAGCAGGTCCACGACGTCGACCAGCGATCCGACCACGTGGTCGGGGGCGAACTCGGCGGGGACGGTGGCCGGGTCGTCGGTCACCCCGCTCAGCACGAGCACCGACGTCCAGCCGCCGGCCTTCGCCAGCGCCAGATCGGTCTCGGGCCGGTCCCCCACGACCACGGCGTCGGTGCCGACCAGGGCCCCCACCAGCGAGACCATCGGCGGATGGGGTTTGCCGGCCACCTCCGGCTCGGCGCCGGACGCCACCGCAAGCGCGGCGACGATGGCCCCCGCCCCCGGCCACAGGCCGGTCTCGGCGGGGAAGGTGGCATCGGTGTTGGTGGCGATCCAGCGGGCACCGTCCGCGATGGCTGCCGACGCCGTCCGGAGGGTCTCGTAGGAGAGGTCGAAGTCGATGCCGGTCACCACCTGTCGGGCGTCGGGATGGTCCACGACGGGGATGCCCCGCTCGGCGAGTGCGGCGCGGATGCCCGCTCCCCCGACGACCCCCGTGGGGACGGCATCGGCCACCGCGGCGGCTGCCAGGGCCGAGGTGAGCACCGTGGCCGGGTCGACGGCCACGCCCGTGGCCCGTTCGATGGCCCCGGCCACCTCGGCGGGTGTCCGACGGGAGTTGTTGGTGGCAAAGAGCACGTCGTGTCGGTCCACGAGCACCGCCAGGGCATCGCCGGCACCCGGCACGGCGACCCCGCCTCGATAGACGACGCCGTCGAGGTCGAGGACCACCCCCGTCATGACGGGACGGTCACGCCCGGCCGGCCCCGTAGGCGACCACGACGGCCCGGAGCAGCGCCACGGTGCGCTCCAGCGAGGCGACGCCGATGCGTTCGTCGTCGCCATGGAACATGTCGAGGAAGGCCCCGAAGCCGAACGTGTCGTCGAACCACCCCGCGCCGTAGGCCGTGACCCCCCGATCGCGGAAGAACCGGGCATCGGTCGTCGCCGGCGACATCGCGGGGACGACGTGCTCGATGCCCGCCTCGGAGCGGTAGGCACTCGCCAGCGCCGACCACAGGCGCCCGGCAGGCTCCGACGCACTTCCCGTCCGAGCCATGTGGACCTCGTCGGCCAACCCCCCGAGATCGTCGCCGAGCACCTCGGTGAGGTGTCGTCGGGCCGCCTCGGGCGGCTGCCCGGGCAGGAGCCGCATGTCGACCGACAGGGCGCCGCGGTCGGCGATCGTGTTGGCCTTCGTGCCGGCGGCCAGCACGGTCGGGGTGACGGTGAGCCGGGTGCAGGCATGGACGTAGCGGGCGATCCCCGGGTCGCTGGTCGCCAACTCGGCCACCACGCCGTCGACCCGATCGGCGTCGACGAGATCGGCGGCGACCCCCGGCTCGAGATCAAGGCCCTCGACGAACCGTCGCCACTCGGGGCCGATGAGCGGCGACGTCTCGGCCTCGAGCAGCCGATCGACGGCGACCGCCAGCGGCGCCAGGGCCGACCGTCGGCCGAACGGCGCCGAGGCATGCCCGGGGGTACCGGTGGCGTGGAGCGTCCTCCACGCCGGGCCCTTCTCCGCGACCATCACGGGTTGGGCGGCGGCGCCGCCGAGGGAGACCGCGGGGTAGGCGATCTCGGTGAGGAGGTCGTCACAGGCCACGAGGGTCGGTTCGTGGTCGAGCAACCACTTGGCGCCGAGTTCGCCGCCCGCCTCCTCGTCGGCCACTGCGAGGTACACGAGCCCGCCGGGTGGGGTGGGGAGGTCGCCGTCGATGACCTCGCGCATGACGACGGCCATGGCGGCCGTCAGGTTGAGCATGTCGACGGCGCCCCGGCCCCACAGCACCCCGTCGACCACCTCGCCCCCGAAGGGGTCGCGGGCCCAGGACGCCTCGGTGACGGGCACCACGTCGGTGTGGCCCATGAGCGCCAGCGTCGGGGCCTCGGGGTCGGTGCCCACCACCCGGTGGACGAGCGATGCCCGACCCGGGTGCGGCTCGACCACCGTCGAGCCGGGACCGAGCACGTCGGCGAGGGTCTCGACGGACCGGCGCTCCCCGCCCGAGCCCGGGCTGCCGTCGTTGACACACCGATTGGCGATGAGCGTCGCGCACAACTCGGTGACGTCAGGCGTCACGGAGCGACTCCTTCCAGGTGCGGAACCGATCGTGGACGGTCCCGTCGGCGCCGATCCCCTCGCCCCGTCGTCCGTGCAGGTCGAAGCGGTAGCGGGTCGTCGGGTCGTCGGCGGCGATGGCGAGGTAGCGGGCCTCGCCCACGGGCGGGCCGGCCCGCCAGAGCAGGAAGCGGTGGATGCGGCGCAGGTAGTAGGGCGGCTCGTCGGCGCCGTCGAACCCGATCCCGTCGCCGAGCGTCAGGAGTTCGTCGGGGGCGTCGACCCAGGCGGTGGCCGGGATCCGGTGGTCCCGGGTCGGGGTCTCGGGCAGTTCGTCGGTGGTGACGGGGTCGTGGCGGAACGGGCGGTCGCCGACCGGGAGGGCGTCACTCATGCCGGACCGTCGCTCATCCCAGGTCCTCCAGCATCTGTCGCATCGAGGCGGTCAGTGGCAGGGCCAACGCCTCGTCCCGGGTGACCCAGGCCAACTCGTCGGCGTCGTCGGCGGGGACGGCCTCACCCCCGACGACGGTGGCCCGGTAGTCGATGAGGACGAAGTGGTGGTCGTGGCCGATGCTCTCGCCCACCCACGCGACGTCGCCGACCGTCACCTCCAGCCCCGTCTCCTCGGCCACCTCCCGGGCGGCGGCCTCGACCAGCGTCTCGCCGCGCTCGACCTTGCCACCCGGGACCGCCCATTCACCGCGGCGCGGCGGTCGGCCACGCTTGACGAGCAGGAATCGATCACCGTCCTCGACGAGGACGCCGACCCCGACCAGGGGCCGAGCGGCGGTCACGGCGTGTCGTCCTCGTGGTACATGACGATGTGACGGGCGCTGAAGCCGCCCGCCTCGAAGAAGTTCTTCGCCAGTCGGTGGCCGGGCAGCACGTGGGCGTCGAACCGGTGGACGCCCCGTGCCCGGAGCTCCTCGATGGTGTCGTCGCGCATGGCCTCCCCGACCCCCACGCCGCGGGCCTCGGGTTCGGTGAAGACGAAGTGGATGGCCCCGACGACCTCGTCCGTGTGGGGGAGCAGCGGCTCCACCCGGGCCAGCACGAACCCACAGGTCACGCCGTCGATGGAGCCGACCCGCACCATCGTCTCGGCGTCCTCGATGGCAGCGACGAAGGCCGCATCGATGGGCTCGGGGAGGCCGTCGGCGATCGCCCACATCGACTCGAGGGCATCCATCTCCCGGGCGAGGCGGCCGTAGAGCCGGACCAGTTCCCCGACGTCGTCGGTGGAGGCGGGACGCGAGACGACGGTCGGTTCCATGGGGGGCAACGGTAGACCGGACCGGGCGTTTGGCGTCAGACGCAGTCGCGACAGATGAGCCGCGTCTTGTTGGCGAGTTGGGTGACGCTCTTCACCAGGAAGCACTCCGTGCACACGAACTCGGTCGCCTTGACCTCCTGGCTCCCGGGATCGAGGCCGAGCTCGTCGCGGCGCATCTCCCGGATCTCGGCGGCCTCGTCGACGAGGATGGTCTCGGGGTCGTCCTCGAGGTCGAGCTCCTCGGCCTCGAGTTCCTCGAGGGCCTCGTCCCGATCCTCGTCGTCCTCGTCCTCGTCCTCGTCGTAGTCATCGAGGTCCTCGTCGTCGTCGTCGAGGGCCTCGTCCTCGTCGTCGAGATCCTCGTCGAGGTCCTCGTCGAGATCCTCATCGAGGTCCTCATCGAGGTCCTCATCGAGTTCGTCGTCGAAATCCTCGGGGGCCTCGTCGTCGTCGGCCACGGTGTCTCCTGGGGGTGGTCGCGGGGCCGGGAGTATATGGCATGCCGCCGATCACACACGCAGCAGGAACGCACCCGGTTCGATCCACCCCTCGAGCGGGGTGTCACCCACGTGGTCGCCGTCGATCTCGACCGGCCAGGGGCGCTCCGTCTCGAGTCGGAACGATGCCGTGACGATCCGTCTCACCGCCCGGTCGGAGAGGTGGAGCCCGTGTTTCATCTTCGGGAACAGCGACACGGCCTTCGCCCGGCGGCCCTCCATCACGATGAGGTCCCACTTCCCGTCGACGACGCTCGCCTTGGGGGCGATCCGCATGCCCCCGCCGAAGTACTCGCCGTTCGCCGCCACCACCACCGCCCCGCGTTCGAGTTCGAGCTCCCGACGATCCGTCACCAGCCGGGCGGGGCCGGGCGTGAACCCACCGACCGCCCCCCAGAACGCCAACTCGTACTTGCGGGGGCCCCACGACCGAGGGAGGCGTTCGGCGAGCCGGGTCGTGGCACCTCCGATCCCCGCCTCGGCCTCGTTGACGACGACCCGCCGCCCCCACGGCCCCTCGACCACGCCGACGTCCACGGCGTAGTCCTCGCCGCCGAGGGCGCGCGCCACGGCCGTCGCCGGGTCCACCGGCAGGGCGAACATCCGTGCGAAGTCCGACCCGGTGCCGGCCGGGAGCACGGCCAGCGTCGGCGTGGGGACACCCGCGCCGAGGGCGCCTTCGACGACGGCGTTGATGGTGCCGTCGCCGCCGACGACCAACAGCCGGCCACCCTCCGCCACCGCGTCCCGGACCCGGGCGACGAGCTCACCCCGCTCGGTGGCGGTGATCACCGTCGAGGGGCCGTTGGCGGCCGTGAGGGCGTCGATCGCCTCCCGGGCAGCGTCCTCGGCGTACCGGCCGACGACCACGGCCCAGCTCACGCACCCACTCCCGAGGCGACGATGCCCCGGTCGATGCCCCGAATGGCACCGGCCACGACGGGGGCAAGGTCGGGGTCCGCCTCCCGGACCTGGCGAAGGAGGTCGAGCAGTTGGCGGGACACCCGCACGAAGTCGCCGACCGGGATCGGAGAGGTGTCGAGGATGTCGTCGAGGTCGGCACCGTTCGTCCAGGCGTAGGCAGCCGCCGCGAAGCCGAACTCGGGAGGTGGCGTCTCGGTGAGTCGCCGTCGACGTTCCTCGCCCTGGAGCCCCGACCACAGTTCGATCACCCGGTCGCCGGCGAGTGCCGAGCCGGGGGTCGGCAGCGTCGGCGGGAGGAGTTCCCCCCTGGGATCGAAGACGAACCCCGACAGCACGGCGGCCACCTCCCCCGGCGCCAGCTCGGCGAGGGTCCCGTCCACGAGCACCTCGGCCACGAGGAGGTCCCGCTCGGAGTAGATGCGCCGGAGTCGGTCGCCCCTGGGCCCGAGCCCCCAGCCGTCGACGTAGCCCCGTTCGCCGAGGACCCCGAGGACCGCGTCGAACTCGGCCATCAGGGACCCGGCGGCCGGGAGCCCTTCCCGCTCCAGTCGCCCCTCGAGCTTCTGGACCCGGGCGGCGGCCCGGACGTGGCGCTCCCGGTCCGGGCAGGCCGCGACGGGGTGGGGCTCGGGGGCGTGGTCGACACCGATCGGCTCGTGCATGCGCGGTGTGAAGGCCCGCAGGTCCTGGGTGCGCCGACGGAGGAACTGTTTGTCGCGGGGCCGGAACGGTCCCTTCCAGGTGAGCCAGCCCAGCTTCGCGGAGCCCTCCACGACGTGCTCGGGAGGGAGCTTGGCCACCTTGCCGCTGGTCGAGAGGACGACGATGCGGATCGGCGCCTCGGTCTCCCGGCGCAGCACCATGTACCGACCCGGCCGGGCACCACGCGGCACGTCGATCACGTCCCCCGGGCGGAGCTGCTCCAGCAGGGCCTCCCCGGCGGCCCCGCCCCCACGGGCCTCGAGGTAGTCCCAGACGTCGCCCAGCTCGCAGGCCGCCTCCCGACGCGCCTCGTCGAGCTCGGTGCGCAGCAGCTCGATGCCCTCGGTGGCCCGGGCATCGGCCGCCGATCGCTGGTACTGGGCGAAAGAGGCGGCCAGCAGCTCCTCGGCCCGGCTGCGGTCGTAGTTGGCGATGAGATTGACCGCCATGTTGTACGTCGGCCGGAACGACGACGCCAGTGGGCTGGCGCCGGTGCCGACGAGGTCGACGACCCGCTCGAACCGCACCCACGGCGAGTGCAGGACGATGCCGTAGCCGACCTCGTCGATGCCACGGCGACCGGCCCGGCCGGTGAGCTGGGTGTACTGGCTGGCGGTGATCGGTTCGTGGGCCTCCCCGTCCCACTTCGTCAGGCTCTCGAGCACCACCGAGCGGGCCGGCATGTTGATGCCGAGGGCGAGGGTCTCGGTGGCGAACACGACGTCCAGCAGCCCCTCGACGAAGCAGGCCTCGACGGCCTCCTTGAAGGCGGGGACCATCCCGGCGTGGTGGGCCGCCACCCCTCGCTCGAGTCGGTCGAGCCACTCGTCGTGCGCCAACGCGTCGAGATCGTCGACCGACAGGTGACGGGTGTGGGCCTCGGCCAGGTCGATGATGCGGTCGCGCACCGGGTCGGGCTTCGGGCGGCGGACGGTGGCCACCGTGCGGGCGGCGTCCTCGCAACCGCGCCGGGAGAAGATGAAGTAGATGCCCGGCAGCATGTCGGCGTCCTCGAGGACCTCGATCGTCTCGAGTCGCCGGGGGGTCACGAATCTGCGGGGCGCGCGCCGCCGACCGCCCGTGCCGCCCCGTCCCCCGGTGCGCTCGGCGAGTTGGTGGAGGATCGACCGGTTGGCCCGGCCGTCGACGAACACGGGCCGGAGGCTGATCTGGTCGTCACCCCAGCGGTCCTTCATCGCGTACATCGGCTCGAGGGGCACCGGCCGGTGCCAGGTCTCGACCAGGGCGGTCTCGCCCCGGCGCTCCCGCACCCAGCCGACGAACTCCCGGGGGTTGGAGATCGTCGCCGAGAGGGCCACGAGCTGCATCGACTGGGGCGCGTGGATGATGACTTCCTCCCAGACCGGCCCACGCGCCCGGTCGGCGAGGTAGTGCACCTCGTCGAGCACGACGATGCGCACGTCGTCGAGGGCGTCGCTCTCGGCGTAGATCATGTTCCGCAGCACCTCGGTCGTCATGACGACGACGTCGCCGTCGCCGTTGATGGAGGTGTCGCCGGTCAGCAACCCGACCCGTTCGGGGCCGTAGGCGGCGACGAAGTCGTGGAACTTCTGGTTCGAGAGCGCCTTGATCGGCGTGGTGTAGAACGCCCGGCGCCCCTGCTCGAGGGCGAGGTGGACGGCGACCTCGGCGACCAGCGTCTTGCCGGCACCGGTTGGGGCCGTGACGACGACCCCGGCGCCCGCCTCGATCGCCGCCGCCGCGTCCCGCTGGAAGTCGTCGGGTTCGAACGGGAGCGCGTCGAAGAACGCGTCGGCGCTCACTTCCGCAGCACCAGGCGCACGAGCAGGAGCGTCACCTCGTAGAGGAGGTAGAGCGGCACCGCCAGCAGGGCGAGCGTGAACGCATCGCCGGTGGGCGTGGCGGCCGCCGCCACGACGACGATGACGAGCACCGCCCAGCGGCGACCCCTCCTGAGTTGCTCCGAGCTGATGGCACCGATCGCAGCGGCCCCGAACAGGAAGACCGGGAACTCGAACGTGAGCCCGAAGACGAGCAGGAACCGGAGGGCGAAGGTCGTGTACTGCCCGATCGTCGGGCTGTAGTCGACGTCGAGGAAGCCGCCGAGCACCTCGAGCGCTCGCGGCAGGATCGTGTAGGCGAACGCCACGCCACCCACGAAGAGCACGGCCAGGGCCGTGACGATCGGCACCGCCCACCGCCGCTCGCGAGCCGTCAGGCCGGGCGAGACGAAGGCCCACGCCTGCCAGACCAGGTAGGGGCTGGCGAGGATCACCCCACCGAAGCCCGCCACCCGCATCGCCACCGAGAACGGCTCGGCGGGGAGGGTCGACTGGAGGTCGCCATCGAACGAGGCGTCGAACGGCGCCCGGAGCACCTCCCACAACTCCTCGTAGAAGAGCAGCGAGATGGCGAAACCGATGCCGATGGCGACGACCGATCGCAGCAGTCGGGACCGCAGCTCGTCGAGGTGGTCGAGCATCGACCCCACCCGCTCGGGGTTCTCACGCCGCGCCATCATCCTCCTCGGGGGCCTCCTCGGAGGCCCGGTCGGCGGCCTCGGGGTGGTGGCGCAGGTCCTCGCCACGCTCGATCCGCTCGAGGTCGCCCAGGGCCTCCTCGGGGGTCGGCCCCGCGTCGTGGACCGGGCCCCGCCACTCGAAGGCCCGACGGCCTTCGTCGGCGAGGCGCCGGGCCTCGTCGGAGACCTCTCGCAATGGCTCGGTGACCTCGGCTGCCTCCGACTCGATCGCTTCGCGCAGGCCGGCGGTGTACGTGCGCAGTTCGCGGATGAGCGCCCCGGCCTTGCGGGAGAGCTCCGGCAGTCGCCGGGGGCCGAAGACGAGGAAGATCGCCACGGCGATGACGAGGTACTCGGTACCCGAGATCACCCGCGCAGGGTACTGCCGGGGGACCCCTTGGGCTCAGCGGCCCAGCAGTCGGACCGGGTCCGGCTCCTCCTCGAGGGCGGCGACGAAGGCCGCCACGTCTTCCTCGGTGATCCGCTCGTGGCCGACGATGTCGTAGCTGACGCCGGCGGCCAGCAGGACCATGATCACCCGCGGCCCCGCGAGGCGGGTCCGCCGGACCGCACACAGCGGGCACTCGAACGAGTACTCCGCCTCGTGCTCATTGGGGGTGAGCAGGAGTCGCAGCGCCTCGATCCCGAGCATCACGTCGCCGCAGGAGGGGCAGGTCGTCTTGATCGTCGTCATCGTCGGGTGTCTCTCCGGGGGATGCTCCGGATGCATCGGCACGGCGAAGGCACCACTTGACGATTGCGCGAAAGATCAGTCGGCGTCGTAGCGCACCAGCAGCGCCGCCCTCGCCTCGACGAGGGCCTCGGCCACCTCGTCGCCGGATTCGAGCTCGGCGTGGGGACCGAGCCGGAGGAGCAACCGCACCGGCACCGCCGGGCCCGAGGAGGAGAACTCGACGCGCAGGTCGTTGCCGTCGGTCCCCAGCACGGTGACCGGGTAGTACTCGGCCACCCAGCGAGCGGCAGGCCGCAGTCGCAGGACCACCCGGATGTCGTCGGGGCCGGGCTGGTAGGTGGCGACCGGTTCGGGGAGGTCGTCCGGCGGCTCGAACGTCTCCCCGGTGGGGGCGACCCGTCGGATCCGGTCGAGGCGGAAGCGTCGATGGTCGTCGGCGAGGTGGTCGTGGGCGTCGACGTACCAGAGGCCAAGGTCCGTGAAGACCTGCCAGGGATCGATGGTGCGTTCGGTGTCCGTCTCCCGGTTGAGGCCCCGGTAGGTGATGTGGAGGCGCTCGTGGCCTTCCACCGCATCCCGGACCGCGGCCAGCGCCTCCGGTTCATCGGGGACGTCCACGGCCACCCCTTCCCCGTCGGGGAGCAGCACGGCCGCCAGCTTGGCGGCCGCCGACCGGAGCGCTTCGCTGCCGGCACCGGCGGCGTCCGTGGCGCGAGCCGCCGAGAGCAGGCGGAGTCCCTCACCGGCGGTCAGACGCCGAGCCCCCGCGAAGTAGTCCGCCGCCTCGACCACCACCTCGTCGCCGACGATCGACGCGTACATGAGGTCGTCGGGGTAGTACCCGGGCAGCCCGCACAGCATCACGAGGTCGAGGTCACGGGCGAGCTCCCGGGGGGTGTAGTCGAACCGCCGGCACACCTCGTCGACCGTGGCCTCGTCGGGGTGGGCCATGACCCACGGGAGCATGGCGAGGATCCGGTTGAGCCGGGCGGCGGTGCGGTCGCTCACGCCACGCCCCGGATCCGGTCGACGACCGCCGCCCGCAGCTCGGGCGGCCCGAGCACCTCGGCCGAGGGCCCGAGGTCGAGCAACCAACCGAGGAACGCCTCCCGGTGGGCGACCTCCAGTTCGGCGACGAGGCGACCGCCCACGATCGAGAGCGCGTCGTCGGGGAGTCGGCGTCGGACCCACCAGGCGATGTCGTCGTCGAAGTGGACGGTGGCCGTCACCGGCTCCTCCCCCGCCTCCCACGGGTGGGCGGGCAGCGCGCTCCCGATGTCGAGGTCGGGCGGGCGCTCGAAGGCCTCGGCGTCGCCGACGGCGGTCCAGCCCTCGCCGCGATCGACCCGATAGATGCGCTGGTCGCCCGACTCGAGCGCCACCAGGTACCAGTGGCCCCGGCGGTGCAGGAGACCGAGCGGCTGGAGCCGACGAGGACGGTCCCGGTAGGTGACGGTCACCTCCCGCCGACCGGCGACGGCGTCGAAGAGTTCGGCGACGTCGTCGTGGTCGCCCGGGAGGTTCGCCGACCAACGGGGGTCGCCGTCACCGGCGTCG
This sequence comes from uncultured Acidimicrobiia bacterium, assembly GCA_964614585.1. GTDB lineage: Bacteria > Actinomycetota > Acidimicrobiia > Spongiisociales > JAENVV01 > JAHEFX01. Next base: position 23,795 of record CAZTLW010000002.1, read on the forward strand.
TCGGTGCCACCGAGCTTCTGGATCGCGGGCCGGATGTCATCGCCACCCATTCGCACCATGCGGGCGGCGACCGCCAGCGCCGCCCGCTCCTCGTCGGTGAGGCCGGGATCGGCCATCTCGAACCGCTCGCTCGGGAGCACGTAGCCGAGCCGCTGGGTGACCTCGTCGATCACCACCGTCTCGAGAGGGATGCCGGCGCCTCGGAGCAGGCCCTTGTCCCGTTCGAACATCCGACGGAAGGCCTGGTCGTTGTCGCGGTCGTACCCGGCCACCGTGTAGCGGATCTCGTCGATCGTCACCGGGCGATCGACGGTGCGCAGGAAGGCGAGAAGATTGAGGAGTCGCTCGAGCACTCGGCCCATCGGGGCGAGCGTACCGCGCCGGCCCCGCCCCGACGACCCCCTCAGAGCTCGTCGATGAGCTGGCGGACGCGGGGATCCTCGCTCACGAACGGGTCCTTGCACAGGACGGTGCGCTGGGCCTGGTCGTTCAGCTTGAGGTGGACCCAGTCCACCGTGTAGTCGCGGCGCTTGCGCTTGGCGGCGGCGATGAACTCGCCCCGCAGGCGGGCCCGCGTCGTCTGCGGAGGTCGGCTGGTCGCCTCGGCCACCGCATCGTCGTCGACGATCCGCTCCACGAGGCCACGCCGCTCGAGGAGGTGATAGAGCCCCCGCTCGGGGTGGATGTGGTGATAGCTCAGGTCGACCATGGCGATCCGGGGGTGTCCGAGGGGCAGGTCCCACCGCTTCCGGTACCGCTCCACGAGGTGGTACTTGATGACCCAGTCCACGGTCCGGTCGAGGGAGAGGGGGTCCTTCTCGAGGCCCGTGAGCAGCTCCTCCCACATCCGCACCGCCCGGGCCACCTCGGCGGGGAACCCGGTCGTCCGCTCGTACCGCAGCACCCGGTCGAGGTACTCCCATTGCATGTCCAACGCCGAGAGCTCGCGCCCGTTGGCGAGGCGGACGGGCCGACGACAGGTCGGGTCGTGGGAGATCTCCCGGATCGCCTTGATCGGGTTCTCGAGGGTCAGGTCCCGGAAGACGGCTCCGTCCTCGAGCATCTGCAGGATCGCCAGCGTGGTGCCCACCTTCACGTAGGTGGCGTACTCGCTCATGTTCGAGTCCCCGGCGATGACGTGGAGGCGTCGGAAGCGCTCGGCATCGGCGTGGGGCTCGTCCCGGGTGTTGATGATCGGCCGGCTCCGCGTGGTGGCCGACGAGACCCCCTCCCAGATGTGGTCGGCTCGCTGGGTCATCGAGAAGACCGGGCCCCGGGGGCCGACGAGCACCTTCCCCGCCCCGGCGAAGATCGACCGGCTGGTCAGGAACGGGATGAGCGTGTCGAGGATCGTCCCGAAGTCGGTGGCGCGGTCGACGAGGTAGTTCTCGTGGCAGCCGTAGGAGTTGCCGGCCGAGTCGGTGTTGTTCTTGAAGAGGTAGACGTCGCCGCGCACCCCCTCCTCGGCGAGGCGTCGCTCGGCCGACGCGACGAGGTCGGCGAGGATCCACTCGCCCGCCTTGTCGTGGGCGATGAGGTCGACGAGCGAGTCGCACTCGGCGGTGGCGTACTCGGGGTGCGACCCGACGTCGAGGTACAGCCGGGCACCGTTCTCCAGGAAGACGTTGGAGGAGCGTCCCCAGGAGACGACCCGCCGGAAGAGGTACCGGGCGACCTCGTCGGGGCTCAGGCGACGCTGGCCATGGAGCGTGCACGTGACCCCGAACTCCGATTCGAGGCCGAACACGCGTCGTTGCATGTCTCGGACGCTACCGGTGTCCGAGGGCTTGTCCGGTGACCTTGCCGGGGGCCCTACGTCTGGTCGGGGCGACCACCCCGGCCACCCTCCACCTCGGCCACCACCTCGGTCGGCAACTCGGCGGCGGCCGGCATCCGCAGCGGCGTGATCGAGATGACGCCGTCGTGGGCGGCCTTGACGTCGTTGCCCGGCACCGCCCCGTGGTCGAGCACCCCGCCCCCGAAGTCGTGCACGTAGACGCCGTTGCCCTCGTGCTTGAACAACTGGTCGTAGCCGGTCCGGGCGATGCGGGTCACGCGGCGCGGCGTGTCGGCCTCGCTGTGCCAGGGCAGGTTCACCGAGACCACGTCGGCGAGGCGGGCCAGCTCCGAGTCGACGAGATCCTCGACGAGCTCGGTCGAGACGGTGGCCAGCCGCGACCAGGTCGGGCCGGACTCGTCGGAGCGGGCCTCGGCGCGCCAGGCCTCCCAGTCGACGACCGCGCCGGTCGACAGGGCGATCGACGGGAGCCCGGACACCCAGCCCTCGACCGCAGCCCCCACGGTGCCCGACGACCAGAGGTAGCCGGCCCCGTGGTTGAAGCCGAGGTTGATGCCGCTGACCACCAGCGACGGCGGCCCGTCGTCGAAGAAGGCGTGCGCAGCCAACTGCACCCCGTCCGCCGGCGTCCCGGTGTGGGTCGTCATCGGGATGCCGTGGCGCTCGACGGTCGCCACCCGGATGGGGTCGAATCGAGTGATCGCCTTTCCCGACCAGCTGCGCTCGCCGTCGGGCACCACCACCCGGACGTCCCCGAGTCGTCCGAGCGCCCGGGCGAAGGGCACGAGGGCAGGGCTGTCGACGCCATCGTCGTTGGTGAGGAGGATCCAGGCCATGACGCGACGGTACCGCCCCCACGCCACTCCGAACCCAGGGTTCCCTGCAGGTCGTATCCGGATGCTCCGGTGCTGGGACCAGACCGGGTCTGGTGTGAGCACCGCAGTTCGGCCGCCTACTCCCCGATGAGCACCATCGAGTCGGCCTCGACGGACACCCACGGCCCGTCCTCGTTGTACCGTGCCACCGCCCGTCCCTCCACGAACAGCCGGTCCCCCACCGCCACCCCGTCCGTGCCCGGACCGATGTGGGCCGATCCGATCACCACCGTGTCCAGCTCCTCCCAGCGGTGCTGGACGACCCCGGCGACGGTCGCGTGGTTGACCGGGGGCCGATCGGACCCATACCGGGTCCACCAGTCGACGTGGATGGCCGGGTGGCGCAGGCCGTCGCCGATGCGACCGTGGAGGAGGATCCACCGTTCGTCGGCGCCGCTCCGGAAGAAGTCGACGTCACCGGGCCGAAGGGGCTCGACCGAGCCGAACAGGAGGGGGACCACGCCGCCTTCGACGTCGAGCTCGGCGGGGAGCAGCACCCGGCGGTGGGGCCGGGTCCCGATCATCGCCCGCCCGGAGAGCCAGACGGACGTGACCGACGCCGGGGGGACGCGGACCATGGTCGGACCGAGTCCCGCCGACTATCGGTCGAGCCGGCGGAAGGCCCGTCGACGGTCGTTGCGCTCCAGCACCGCCGGCTCCCAGCCGTCGACCGACCGGTCGATCACCTGCTCGAACGCCGCCTCGGCCACGCCCCGGGCGGTTCCGAGATCCCGGGTCGGGTCGAAGTCGCTGCGCAGCGCCTCCAGGAGCTCGTCGGCCGGCCCACCGATCGCCGCAACGCCCTGCTCGTCGCCGACGGTGCCGTCGTAGAGCACCCGGAACAGGCGATCGCCATCGGGCTCGTCGCCGAGCTCGGCCACGAGCAACTCCACCTCGTAGGGCTTCACCTCGTGGGTGAAGATGTTGCCGAGGGTCTGGGCAAAGGCATTGGCGAGCCCCTTGGCCGTGACGTCGCGGCGGCCGTACATGTATCCCTTGAGGTCGGCGTGGCGGATCCCCGCCACCCGGAGCGACTCGAACTCGTTGTACCGACCGACGCCGGCGAAGGCGACCCGGTCGTAGACCTCGCCGATCTTGTGCAGCGTCGAGGACGTGTTCTCGGCGAGGAGGAGGATCCCATCGGCGTACTGCATGGCCACGATGGCCCGACCCCTGGCGATGCCCTTGCGGGCGAACTCGGCCCGATCCTTGACGAGTTGCTCGGGCGAGACGTAGAAGGGGACGCTCATGGGGTGACCTCGAGGATGCGGGCCGCCAACCCGGTCACCTCGGCCTCGGGGACCTCCCGGTACCCCTCGGAGTCCACCATGACCACCGACGGCATGATCCCCCGGCGGAGGTCGGGCCCGGCCGTGGCGACGTCCTGTTCCCCGGCAACCACGAGGGCCGTCATCGCCAGGTCGAGGGCGCCCTGGCGGTCGAGGTCCTCGGTCCACCCCGCCCGGAGCGCCGAGCGTGCCTCGCGGCCGCCCGAACCACTGGCGGCGAAGTCCTGCTCCTCGTAGCGGCCGCCGACGACGTCGAACGAGAACAGGTGGCCCGAGCCGGTGAACTCGTCGTAGCCGGCGAAGAGCGGAACCACCACGAGGCCCTGCATGGCCAACGGCAGCTGGTTGCGGACCATCCGGGCGAGGTAGTTGGCCTTCCCGTCGAGGCTCAGCCGGGTCGACTCCAGCTTCTCGTAGTGCTCCAGCTCGGTGCGGAAGAGGCGGACCATCTCGATGGCGAGGCCGGCCGTGCCGCTGATGGCGACGGCCGAGAAGTCGTCGGCGGGGAAGACCTTGCGGATCCGCCGATGGGCGACGCTGTAGCCCTCGGTGGCCTGGCGATCGCCCATCATCACCACGCCACTCGCCCAGCGGACCGCCAGGATCGTGGTGGCCTCCCCCAGCTCGGGCAGGTCACCCGCCACCGGGTCCGGAGGTGCCTGGCCGATGGAGCGGAGCAGGTCGGAGAACCCGGCCGGGCCGGACCCGGCGAGCGCCCGGAGGTCGTCGATCACTCGCCGCCCTTCTGGACGTAGTTGCGGACGAACTCCTCGGCGTTCTCCTCGAGGACCGTGTCGATCTCCTCGAGGAGGTCGTCGATCTCGTCGGAGTCGACGGCGACGCCCGGCTCGTCCTCGGCCACGAGGTCGTCGTCGACGACGGCCTCGTCCTCGGTGCGACGGCGGCGGATTCTCTCTCGATCGGTCATGGCTGCCTCTCGGAAGCGGTGCGTCAGAGGGTACCGCCCCGCGTGACCGACCGGTCAGGGCACCGGCCGGAGCACGAAGACGGCGATGGCGCGGTGGGCTGCCCGTCGGGGATAGGCGGCGTAGCCGGGGAAGGTGGCCCGGGCCCGCTCCCAGACCGACGCCGAATCCGCCACCTCCGTCGCCACGACGTCGGCGACGACGGATCGATACGTCAGCTTCGCGATGGGCCGGGCCCGGAGATTGTGCACCCACGCCGGCGTCGCCCGTTGGCCGTACCCGGATCCGATGATGGCGAGGTCCTCCTCGTGGGGGATCCCGACCAGGGGGGTCTCACGTTCGAGCCCGCTCCTGGCACCCGTCGTCGCCAGCATGACGACCGGGAGACCGGCGAGGGCCGAGGCGAGCGTCCATCGCCCGTCGCTCGCCCGGAACGCCCACCGGTCCAGCGGTGGGCTCGCCTTCGAGAAGGCCCACGACCCCGGACCGGTGGCCGCCACCGCCTGCACGGCCCGGTGGAGGCCATTGGGCGGCCGATGCCGATAGCCGAGCGTCTCGACGAGTGACATGGGCAGGCACCCTACGCCGGCGTCGATCGGGCCTCGGTGTCGAGGGCCTCCAGCAGGGCGGCGGCATCGGCGGACCCGTCGATGAGGGCCGCGGTCAGCGCCTCGGTGCCCTTCAGGGGGTCGAGCATCGGTACCCGCCGGAGCAGGTCCCCGCCCGTGTCGAAGATGAGCGAGTCCCAGTTCGCCGCCACGAGTTGGGTGCCGAAGCGGTCGACACACCGGCCCCGGAAGTAGGCCCGCGTCGACCCGGGTGGCTCGTCGGCGGCGGTGGCCACCTCCTCGTCGGTGAACAGGCGGGACATGCGACCTCGGGCCACGAGCCGGTGGTACAGGCCCCGGTCGGGGTCGAGGTCGTGGTACTGGAGGTTCACCGCGGCCAACTTCGGGTCGTCCCACCCGATGCCACGGCCCAGGTAACCCTCGGCCACCACCAGCTTCGCCGCCCAATCGAGGCGATCGGCGGCGCGTCGCGGGTCTGCCTCGAGGTCGGCGAGGAGCTCCTCCCAGGCGGTGAGGACGGCCCCCATGCCCGGGTCCTCGGCGCGTCGCCAGTGCTCGCGTACCCACCCGAGGTACTGGGTCTGGAGCTCCAGCGCGGTGGCGGTCCTACCCGATGCCAGCGGGAGGGGCTGGTCGAGGTCGAGGTCGCGGCTCACCGCCCAGCACGCCTCGACGGGGTTGGCGAGCGTGAGGTCGTCGGGGATGGCGTCGTCCTCGAGGGCCGCCAGGAACGCGGACAGCGAGCCGAGCTTCACCCAGGTCTGGACCTCGCTCATCGTCGCGTCGCCCACGATCACGTGCAGTCGGCGGTAGCGCTCGTCGGCGTGGGGCTCGTCCCGGGTGTTGACCAACGGCCTCCGCAGGGTGGTCTCGAGTCCGACGACCTCCTCGAAGTGGTCGGCCCGCTGGGTGATCTGGAAATCGGCCGATCCCCGACCGAGCTCGTCGCCCACCTTCCCCGAGCCCGAGATGAGCTGGCGGGTCACGAGGAACGTCGGCAGCGCGGCGATGACCCGCCCGAAGCCGAGGCGGCGATCCAACAGCACGTTCTCGTGGGCGCCGTAGCTGGCGCCCTTGCCGTCGGTGTTGTTCTTGTACAACGCCACCCGCTGGCCCTCGCCGAGCACCGACGACGCCGCCCGAGCCGCCCGGAGGCCCACCAGCTCACCCGCCTTGTCGTAGAGGGCGGCGTCGCGGGGGTCGATGGTCTCGGGCGCCGAGTACTCGGGATGGGCATGGTCGACGTAGAACCGGGCGCCATTGGTCAACACGACGTTGACCGCGGCGGCATCGGACTCGGGGGCAAATCCCTCACCCAGAGGGCTGCGGGCGTCGCGACGGGGCATCTCGTGGTCGTACGACCAGCCGACCCGATGCCGCCGGTCGACGAGGGCGTTGACGACCAGCGACGACGCCAGCGACGGGTTGAAGTCGGGATCGCCGGCGACGTGGATGCCGAACTCGGTCTCGGTGCCGAGCACCTTGGGCAGGGCCATCTGGAGCCGACGGCCTAGAGGTAGTGGCCGGGCGACACGTTCTCGATCGACCGGGCGTCGGCCTCGGCGCCGTGCACGAGGGTGCGCACGAAGACGATGCGTTCGCCCTTCTTCCCGGAGATCCGGGCCCAGTCGTCGGGATTGGTCGTGTTGGGGAGGTCCTCGTGCTCCCGGTACTCGTCGGCCACGGCCTGGTGGAGGTCGTCGACGGTGATCAGGCCGGACTCGCCGGCGATGCGGCGCTTGATGGCCTCCTTCTTCGCCCGTCGCACGATGTTCTCGATCATCGCCCCGGAGGCGAAGTCCTTGAAGTAGAGGGTCTCCTTGTCACCGCCCTGGTAGGTCACCTCGATGAAGCGGTTCGACTCGTCGGTGGCGTACATCCCCTCGACCACCTCGGCGATGCGCTCGTCGAGGTGCTCGGCCTCGGGGCCGAACTGGCCCGGTTCGAACGGGAGGTCGTCGTCGAGGTACACCCCGAAGATCTGGCGCGCCGCCGACTCGTCGGGACGCCCGATCTTGATCTTCACGTCGAGCCGGCCCGGCCGGAGGATGGCCGGGTCGATCAGGTCCTCGCGGTTGGAGGCGCCGATGACGATGACGTTCTTGAGTGACTCCACGCCGTCGAGCTCGCTCAGCAGCTGGGGGACGATGGTGGACTCCACGTCCGAGCTGACCCCGGTGCCCCGGGTGCGGAAGAGCGAGTCCATCTCGTCGAAGAACACGATGACCGGCACGCCCTCGTCGCTCTTCTCCTTGGCCCGCTGGAAGATGAGGCGGATCTGGCGCTCGGTCTCCCCCACGTACTTGTTGAGGAGTTCGGGTCCCTTGATGTTGAGGAAGTAGCTGCGGACGTCCTCGTCGCCGTTCGAGTCGGCGACCGCCGCGGCGAGGCTGTTGGCCACGGCCTTGGCGATGAGGGTCTTGCCGCACCCGGGCGGCCCGTAGAGCAGCACGCCCTTGGGCGCCTCCAGCCTGTACTCGCCGAACAGCGCCTTGTGGACGAACGGCAGCTCGACCGCATCACGGATGGCGTCGATCTGGCCCGTGAGCCCCCCGATCGATTCATAGGAGACGTCGGGCACCTCCTCGAGGACCAGTTCCTCCACGTCGGGGCGGGGGATCTTCTCGAGGGCGACCGCCGCTCGTTGGTCGACCCGCACGTGGTCGCCGGCCCGCAACGACTCGTCGACCAACCCCGCCGCGAGACCGATCACCCGCTCGTCGTCGCCCCGCCCGAGCACCAACAGCCGGTCCGGGGAGAGCCGTTCCTTGACGGTCACCACCTCCCCGTGGGGGTTGGGCGGGAGCGCCTCCACGACGTTCATGGCCTCGTTGAGGAGCACTTGTTGGCCGATGGCGAGCTGCTTCACCTCGATGGAGGGATGGGCCGCCACCCGCAGGTTGCGTCCACCGGCGTGGACGTCCACCGAGCCGTCGTCGGCCGTGCCGGTCACGATGGCGTAGGAGGCCGGCGGGCCGGTCAGCCGGTCGATCTCGGTGCGGAGGAGCGCCAACTGCTCGCGGGCCTCGCCGAGCAGGTCGCCGAGCTTCTCGTTCCGTGCCGCCAGACGCCGGGCCCGTTCCTCGGCCTCGTCCAGTCGGCGGCGGGCGAGGTGCAGGTCGGGGTCCTGGCGGAGGTGCCGCCGAGCCTCGAACAGTTGGTCCTCGAGTTCGCGGATGCGTACCCGGAGGGCGTCTGCCTCGTGGTGGTCGGCTCCCATGTGGTCATCCTGCACGGTGTCGCGGAGTATATGGGCGGGTGCCCGAGCCGACCGCGCGCGGATGTCCCGGGGGCATCGCTACGATGCCGGGGAACCGAGAAGGAGCCCGAACCGATGAAGGTGTGGATCGACCAGGACCTGTGCACGGGTGACGGTCTCTGCGAGGAGATCGCCCCTGACGTCTTCGTGTTGCTCGACGACGGCCTCGCCTATGTCCGCGAGGGCGACACGATCTTCGCGGCCGAGAAGGGCAACCCCGAGGGTGCCGCCGGCCTGGCCAACGTCCCCGCCGGCCAAGAGGCCGATGTCATCGAGTCCGCCGAGGAGTGCCCCGGCGAGTGCATCTTCATCGAGCCGTGACGCCGCGGCGGCGGAGCCGCCACGGCACCTGAACCACGGCTCCCGGAGCACCACGGAACTCGACGGCCCCGCATGTGCGGGGCCGTCGCACGTGGTACTCAGTACTCAGTACTCGGTACTGCCGCCGTCCCGGCGGCCGTCACCCTCCCGCTCACGATGAAGCCCGTGTGGCCGACCATCTGGTGGTCGGGACGTACCGACCGGCCCGACACGTGCCACTCGCGCACGAGCACTTCCCGGGTCACGACGTCGATGAACCGCTCCCCCATCGCCGCCACGGCCTGCTGCACCTGGGGGATGGTGGGGACGTAGGCGACGACGACCGCGCCACCCGGCAGGCATTCGGCACCGACGGCGATGGCGTGCCACGGTTCGGGGAGGTCGAGGACGAGTCGATCCGGTTGGACCTCCTCCACCACGGGCTCCACCTCGCCGAGGCGCAGGTCGAGCGTCCCCGGCAGGCCCCCGAACCACCGCTCGATCGTCCGGGCGGCGAACGCGTGGTGGTCCTCGCGTCGCTCCACGCTGACGACCCGGCCCTCGGGGCCGACGGCCTGGGTGAGGGCGATGGCCAACGCACCCGAGCCCGTCCCGGCCTCCACGACCACCGATCCGGGCCGGATGTCGCCGTGGACGAGGATCGGACCGACGTCCTTGGGGTAGACGACCTGGGCACCCCGCTTCATCTTGAGTACGTAGTCCTCGTAGCGGGGACGGACGGCGACGTGGGCGGCGCCCTTGGTGGTCAGGAGCGTGCTGCCCTCGGGGGCGCCGATGATGTCGGCGTGGGGGATGGAGCCCTGATGGGTCGAGAACTCCCGGTCGGGATCCAGGTCGAGCAGGAACTTGCGACCCCGGTCGTCGATGAGGAGGCAGGCATCCCCGGCGGCGAAGGCGGCCACGTCAGGCGAACAGGGCGAGGAGGGCCACCATCGTGGCGAGCACCATGCCGAGCACGACGAGGATGGCGATCACCTTGACGGCGTTCTGGGAGCGCATGGGCCGCAGTCTAGGATCGTCTCCATGTTCTCCCACGGCTCCCGGCAGGTCCTCCGGGGCTTCCGCGAGGGCGACACCGCCCGCCTGACCGCCGGAGCGGCCCTGCTGGCCTGGTGGGCGTACCGGCGCCACCGCGAGCGGACGTCACTCATCGCCAGCTACGAGCTGAAGGAGGGTGAGGAACTCCGCCTCACCCTGCCGAAGGACCGCTGGGTGCGAGCCGACGACGTGGAGGCCGCCGCCCTCGCCGAGCTCGGCCTGCTATCGCCGACGGACCTCGACGACGACCTTCTTGCGGCCCCGTCGCCCGAGGACGAAGGCGGCCAGGGCGAGCACGACGACGCCGACGACCAGTAGCACCACGCCCTGACGGGCGTTCTCCATGGTCTGCTCCACCGTGTCGTCGATCTCGGCCGCCTTGGCCCGGATCTCCTCGATGGTCGCCATCAGGCACCCTCCCCGCTCGTCGGCCCGCCCTCGGCGGACACGACCTCGACCCCACCATCGTCGGTGACCGCCCGAACCAGGCCGAAGGCGATGCCGACCAGCAGGATGGCGACCCCGAGGTAGCCGGCCGCCGACCAGTAGGGATTGTCCGGCAGCAGGGTGACGGCCACGAAGCGGAAGGCGGCGATCGACAGCATGAGTGCGCCGATGCTCATGAGCAGGCCGGCGCCGATCCCGATGCCGGCGACCCGTCCGAGCCGCTTGGCCGGTTCGCCGATTTCCTCGTTGATGTATGCCTTGCTGAGGTCGACGAGTTCCGTGACCATCTGGGGCAGCTCGTTGGGATTCGCCATGCCGTGGAGGGTACCGCACCGAACCCATGGCCGCCTCGTCGCCCGATCAATACACTCGCCGGCGGCATGCGACCACCATCCGTGACGAAGCCGTGACCGAGCGGCGCTGGGCGTTCGGGGTCCTGTGGGCGGGCCAGGCCGTGAGTCAACTGGGCGACTACGTGGCCCTCTTCGCCATCCCCTATTTCGTCTTCACCTTCAGCGACGACCCGTTGGACTTCGGCCTCGTCCAGGGCGGCCAGGACCTGCCGCTCATCTTCATCGGCCTCTTCTCGGGCGTGCTCCTCGACCGCTGGAGCCGGCGGGGGTGGCTGGTCTGGGGCAACCTCACCCTGGCGGTCGTCTTCGTGGCGCTGGCACTCGTGGCCGACGGCCGGCTTCCCAACGGACTGTGGGTGCTCGTGGCGACCTCCTTCGTGGTCGGGGCGGTGACCACCGCCCTGGCATCGGCGCTGTACGCCTACGTCCCCCACGTCGTCGCCTCCGAACGGCTGGCACCGGCCAATGCCCGCCTGTCGGTCACCGGCCAGATCGCCTTCGTGGTGGGCCCCGTGCTCGGGGGCTTGCTCGTCGAGCGGTTCGGCTTCCTCGTCGCCTTCGGCTTCAACGCCGCCACCTTCCTCGTCGCCGGTGTCGCCGCCGCCGTGCTTCCCCGCGACGTGCGGCCCCGACGATCCCCCGACGGCGCGGGCATGTTGGCCGAGGCGGTCGAGGGCCTCGCCTTCATCTGGCGGGACGTCCGCCTGCGGCTTGCGTCGGTCGGGGCCGCCACCTCGAACCTGGTCTCGGCGTTCATGGTGGCGATGCTCCCCCTGCTGGCCGCCAACCTGTTCGCCTCGGGCGAGCCATTCGAGATGTCCGTCATCTATGGCGCCTTCGGCGTCGGTGGAGTGGTCGGCGCCCTGACGGGCGGGCTCGCCGCCGGCCGGATCGGTCTGGGTCGCGTGTTCACGATCGGCTTGGCGGTCTGGGGACTTGGCTTCGCCACGACCACGTGGCTCGGCACCCGCTCGGCGGTGCTCGTCCTCTTCGCCATCACCGGCTTCGGACTCCCGTGGGTGCAGATCGCCTTCTCCACGCTCCGCCAGAAGGTGACCCCCGAGCCCATGCTCGGGCGGGTGATGGCCGGGACCACCGTGGCGGTGAACCTGGCCTACCCGATCGGCGCCGTGGGCCTCACGGCCGTGGCCACCGTCGTCGGCGAGGTCCCGACCAGCCGGGTCGTGCCGCTGGTGCTCGTCGCCGTCGCCGTCATCCTCGGGGCCGGCCCCCTCGGCCGGGTGGGCACCGACCCGGTCCCCCACGCGACGGTGGCGGCCCCCGAGGGGACCGCCACCACCGACTGATCGGGTCCCCGGCTCAGAGCCGGACGGCCTCCAGGGGCTCGATGCCCGCCGTCACGGCCGGGACGAGGCCGAAGACCTGGGGCATGAGCTGGTCGACGTAGAACTCGGCCAGGGCGACCATCTCGGCGAGGTGGTCGGCATCGCCCTCGCCGGCGTCGAGCTTGGCCTTGGCGGCCACCGCCGCCCGCGCCATGTAGGCGCCACCGGTGATCTGGGCGAACAGGCGCAGGTAGGGCGTGGCGCCGGCGAGCACCGACTTCACGTCACCCGCCGACCCGGCGATCCACAAGGTGGCCTCGGTGAGTCGGGACACGGCTTCCTCGAGCCGGGACTTCATCGTGTCGAAACCGGCCTCGGCGGCGAGGCTGCCGGACTCGGCCACCCAGGCGATGTGTTCGCGGACGGTCTCACCGCCGTTCATCGGCAGCTTGCGACCGACGAGGTCCATGGCCTGGATGCCGTTGGTCCCCTCGTAGATGGGTGCGATCCGGCTGTCGCGCCAGTGTTGGGCGATCCCGGTCTCCTCGACGTAGCCCATGCCGCCGTGCACCTGGAGCGCGAGCGAGGTCAGTTCCACACCGAGGTCGGTGCCCCATGCCTTCGACAGCGGGGTGAGCAACTCGGCGCGGGCGCCGGCGGCCTCGGCCACCGCCTCGTCGTCGCTGCTCCGGGCGATGTCCATCTGGGCGGCGTTGTCGTACATGAGGAAGCGCATGGCCTGGATGTAGGCCCGCTGGGTGATGAGCATCCGACGCACGTCGGGATGGCGCACGATCGGCACCATCTCGCCCTTGGCTCCACCGATCTCGGCGCCCTGCTTGCGCTCATGGGCGTAGGCGACGGCCTGCTGATAGGCCCGCTCGGAGATGGCCAGGCCCTCGAGGCCCACCGACAACCGGGCGGCGTTCATCATCGTGAACATGTACTTCATGCCCCGGAACTCCTCGCCGACGAGGTAGCCGACGGCGCCGTCGTCCTCGCCGTAGGACATGACACAGGTCGGCGAACCGTGGATGCCGACCTTGTGCTCCACGGACACGACCCGGACGTCGTTGCGCTCGCCGAGTGAGCCGTCGGCATTCACGAGGTACTTCGGCACGATGAACATCGAGATGCCCTTGGTGCCGGCCGGCGCATCCGGCGTCTTGGCCAGGACCAGGTGGATGATGTTGTCGGTGAGGTCGTGCTCGCCGTACGTGATGTAGATCTTCTGGCCGCTGATCCGGTAGGTGCCGTCGTCCTGGGGGACCGCCTTCGTGCTGATGTGGCCCAGGTCCGAACCGGCGTGCGACTCGGTCAGGTTCATGGTCCCCGCCCACTCGCCCGAGATCATCTTCGGCAGGTAGGTCGCCTGTTGCTCGGCAGAACCGTGCTCGAGGATGGCGTCGATGGCGCCCTGGGTCAGGAGCGGCCCGAGCGAGAACGCCATGGACGCGGCCGTCAGGATCTCCTGGACGGCGAGGCCGACGACGGCGGGGAAGTCGCCGCCCCCGTGGTCGGCCGGGAAGGGCAGGGCCCCCCAGCCGGCCTCGACGTACTTCGCGTACGCCTCCTTGAAGCCGGGCGCGGTGATGACGGTGTCACCCTCGACGCGGCTCCCGTGCTCGTCGCCGGACCGGTTCACCGGGACGACCACGTCCTCGAGGAATCGGGCGGCTTCGGTGATGACCCCCTCGACCATGTCAGGCGAGGCGTGTTCGAGGCCGGGGAGTTCGGCGATGCTGGGGAGATCGGCGGCCTGTTCCAGCGCGAACAGGATGTCCTTGATGGGCGCTCGGTAATCCGACATGGGGCCAGTCTAGCCCCGTATTTTGAATGGTCGCTCAAGTCGGGCGCCGCAGCACCGTCCCGGTGAAGCTCCCGACCGTCCGGCCGTCGCCCCGGGAGACCGTGATCCGGTAGCTCGCCATGGTCGATCCCTCCGAGATCGGCTCGGTCACGGCCGTCAGGCGATCGCCGGGACCCGAGCCCGCGGTGGCGACGAGGTGGCTGTCCACCATCAGCGAGCGCGTCCCCCCGGCGTTCGAGACGAGGGACAGGGCGATGTCGGCCAGCGTGTAGACGACGCCTCCGTGGGTGCCGCCGAGGAAGTTCGTGTGCTGCTCGGCCACGTCGAGGGCGATCGTGACGGGGTCGGTGGCGACGAGCTCGGCCCCCAGGCCGGTGGCGAAGGCGTCGGCGGCGAGCAATCCGGCGTGGGACCAATCCATGGCGGCAACATACGCGACGGAGGGGCCCGGCCGGGCCCCTCCGTCGGTCGTTGGTGGTTCGGTCCTACTCGAAGACGCGGTCTTTGAGGCCCTTCGCCGGGGTGAACTTGGCCACGGTGCGGGCGGGGATGTCGATCTCCTCACCCGTCTGGGGATTGCGGCCCTTGCGGGCACCCGAGCGCCGGGTGGAGAAGGTGCCGAAGCCGGCGACGGACACCTTGCGACCGGCGTCGAGCTCGATGGCGATGATGCCCTCGCCGTCCTTCGTCGAGAAGATGGCGTCGAGGACCTCGGTGGCCTTGGCCTGGGTGAGGTCGGTCTTGTCGGCCAACTTCGCTGCGAACTCGCTCTTGTTCATGTGGTTCCGCCCTCCGTGGTCGGACTGGGATGTGCCGTGATCGGTCTGATCACATGCATGTAACTTAGCCGGATCGCCCGTGGTTTCGGCCGTTTTCCGGATCGCGGCTCCGGAGGGGGGTCAGCGGCCCGAGCCGCGTTCGGAGCCGGTCAGCTCCGTGAAGGGCTCGTGGAGCACGCATGAGATCGTGCGGTCGCCCCCCGCCCACGCCGATTCCGACGGGGGCACGGTGTCGGAGAAGAGGGCGGAGTCCCAGTAGTCGATGCCGACATACGACGCGAAGGCGTCGTAGCAGGTGTCGTCGGCGACGAAGAGGTCATCGGCCGCCGGGTAGGACTCCCCGCCTGTCCAGGGGAACCGGTGGTAGACCTCGTACTCGTGGGGCTGGGAGCAGGCGGTCGCCACCACGCCCCCGGCCTCGTCGAGCGAGAAGCAGTCGCCGACGGCGAGTCCCTCGACCGTGTAGGCGGTGACGAGCCCGAACTCACCCAGGGCGTCCTCACCGAATTCCTCGGCGAGGCTCTCGGTGACCGCCTCGACGCCCTGGTCCGCCAGCCAGCGGGCCCCCACGAGGAACAGCGCCACCGCGCCGAGACCCAACACGACCACCACCGCGATCACGCCGATGGCCACCTTGGCCCCCGTCGACAGGCCACCAGAAGGGGCCTTGGTCTTCGAGCCCGCGAGCTGGGAGCCGGGAGGCGGTGGGGGCGGCGCCCCGGTGGCGGCGGCCACGGACTCCGGCGTGCCCAGCGACCATGGGTCAGCCTCCTCCGGTCCCGGCTGGCTGCAGACCGGACAGGCGGACGCGGACGGAGGCAGGATCTCCTCGCACGTGGGGCAGGTCTTGATGTCGAACATCCGGCATCCGGATCGGCACGCGACGGCCCGCGCTTGAGCGGTCGCCGGGCCGCGCGAGGCCGTAGCCTGCCGGGCGGAGGGATCGATGCCGGAACCGGGATTCTGGGACATCGCAGCGCCACATCGGCCGGCGCCGCTGGGACTCGAGCAGGTCTGCGACGACCGCTTCCGCCTGCTGGCGGGGTTCACGTATGTCGATCTCGACGGTGCGCCCCACCACGTCTTCTCCTGGCACCTGCCATGCACGGACCTGACCTCGGTCCCCCGACCGTTCCGCTGGTTCGAGGGCCGTCACGGTCGCCACACGTTCGCCGCCCTGCTCCACGACCACCAGGTGGCCCCGGGTCCCGACGACCCGGGCGACCCGACGTACTGGCGACGGCGCACACTGGCCGACGACCGTTTCGCGGAGGCAATGGGTGTCCTCGGGGTCCCGTGGCTCCGACGGACGCTCATGTGGTCGGCGGTGCACTTCCTGACCCGGCTGCGCCGCCACGGGCGATGGGCCGGGCTCGCCACGGTGGTCTGGACGCTCCTCTCGATTGCAGGCACGTGGCTGGTGGCCGTGCGGCCGCTGGCAGCGCTGGCCGGTGCCGACTGGCCGCCGACGACCGTGCCGGCGTGGCTGGTGGCGGTCGCCGCCCTCGCCCCGGTCCCGGCGGCCCTTGCGCTGTGGGTGCCCTGGGGCCGGCTGTCCGACCACGAGGACCCAGTCGGCTTCGTGCTCCGCCGGTGGTGGTGTGGGGTCGTGTTGGGCTACGGCGTGCTGGCCCTCGCCCCGGTCGGCGCCCTCACCTGGCTGGCCTCGCTGGGGCCGGCCCTCGCCGACGTCCTGTCGGGAGGCCCCGGTCCCAGCCCGTGGCCGCAGCCATCCGGCTGCCCTCCGGGCGCCTGCCCCGAGGCCGAGGGCTAGACCGACTCGAGCTCGATGAGCAGCGACGTCTGGTACGGCGGGGCCAGCACCGAGACGAGGAGACCGCCGACGACCGGCACCAGCGAGAAGACGAAGAGCAGCAAGGTGGCACCGAGGGAGGGCCAGTAGGAACGGCCGACCAACCGGAAACCCTCGCCCAGCGCGGCGAGCACCGGCCGCTCATGGGCGTAGACGAGGGCCACGGCGACGAGCACCACCGGGAGGACGAACAGCGAGGCGAGCACCAGGCCGATCGTGAGCAGCACGAAGAGGAGGGCAACCACGCCGCCCCCGTCATCGGCGAGGAGGCCGCCGAGCACGGCCAGCCCGCCGAACACGATGGCGACGGCCAGGCCGAAGAGCAGTCCCCAGCCGAGGAGGCGCAGCGACCCCCACAGGGCGGGCCCGGCATGGGACCCGAGCCGGTCCCAGGGGGTGCCCTCCGGGGGACCGTGGTACGCCGCCCGCACCGAGATCCCGTTGAGGACGTACAGGACGACCGAGTAGGCGATGGCGAGCAGGAAGAAGACGAGCCCGCCGATCGCCAGGCGGGCCACGTCGACGTCCTCGGGCACCGTGGCGTCGAACCCGACCGAGAGGCCGAAGAAGCCGAACGCCGCGACGAAGAAGAAGACGATCCCGCCCACGGTGGCGGCGCCGATGAGGACGGCGATCCGCCATTCCCGCCGCAGCGTGTCGAAGGCCCGATCGATGACGCTACCCACTCGCATGATGGGCAGCGTACCGGCCCGCCGGGCGGCGTACCCTGCCCCGGCATGTCCGATCGCACGGTCACGTGGATCCGCCACACGATCGCCGTCGGCTTCGCCGTCGTCGGCCTCGGCGCGGTCGTGGCCACCATCATGGTCGGCCACTGCAGCGCGTTCGGCGGACGGTGCCCGGCCGAGGCGCCGCCGCTGCTCGACGACGACGTCTTCTGGTTCGCCGCCGCCGGGGCCGCGGTGGCACTCGTCCCGGCCGCCCTCCTGGTGCAACGATTCGCCGGCCGGGCCGCCGTATCCGTCGGTGCCGCCCTGGCGGGCGCCGGGCTCGTCGGGCTGGTGGCCCGGCTCGCCGTCCTCGGCTGACCCCTCAGCCGTTGGCGCGGCTGTACATCTCCATGCCCTGGGAGGGATCCAGCCAGGTCTCGGCGCTGGTCTGGCGGGCCAGGTCGCCGAGGGCGAAGTTGGCGGCGGCAGCCTGGGCGCTCGGCGGCGAAGCCAGGGTCCCGCCGTTGGCGTGGGTCAGCAGCACGAGGCTGTCGGTCCCGGTCCAGTAGAAGCGGGAGTCGGCCACCCCGTCCATGGCCCGCATCGCCCGACAGAGGTCGAGGGCGGCGGCGCCCATGGCGTTGCGGTCCGCGGCGTCGCGGCGGTCCCAGCGTGAGTAGGAGACGGGCATTGGTGGTCCTCCCCGGACATCGGGCCATCGGCGTGCTGCCGATCGGCGATGGGCCACCGTACGACGGCGGCGGGCGCGACGTCGGACGAACCGGGGGATTTGTCCACGGCGCCCTCGGGAACCACCCAGTCGTGGTCCTAGTCGTCGTCCCCCGGCGTCGAGCCGACCACCCGGTCCACGACCCGGAAGGCGTAGTCGCGGCGGCTCTCCCCCACCTGCGCCACCAGTCGGTACCCGCCGGCATGGGGGAACCGCGTGTCGATGCCGAGCGCCAGCACGTGGCGCTGGTCGGCGCCAGGGGGCAGGGCCTCGGGTCGACCGGCCCGGAACCGCGTCTCGACCCGCATGAGGGGCGGGCCGCCGTCCTCGCCCTCGACCCAGAGCGTGAGTGTGTGCTCCTGCTCGGTCTCGGTCCACGGCACGATCACCGTGGCGGCGATTCCGAAGTGGTTGACGGGGGGCGGCGCCCCCTCCCGGATGCGACGGTTGGTGACGGTCCAACCACCACCCATCAGGTAGAGCGTCCCGCGGTGCGCCTCGGCGTGGTTCGCCAGCAGCAGGGTCTCGATCGTCGGCACGGGCCTACGCCGACCGGCGGGAGGTCGGGATGTGGAACGCGGCGACGATGACGACGGCCACCGCCAACTGCACGACGAGGGTCCGCCAGTCGAAGGCCTCGTCGTGGCCCCAGCCGATGACGTCGGCCACGAAGCCGCCGGCGATGGCGGCGAAGACGCCGATCACGATCGTCCCCTGGGTGGAGAGCGCTTCGCGTCCGGGCACCAGGAGTCGAGCGGCGAACCCCACGCCGACACCGATGACGATGCCGATGCCGATGATCAAGAGGACGTCCATGCCGTCTCCCCGGGGTCGCTGCCCCTGACGCTACCCGGCCGCCACGTAGGCTGGCGCCATGGCCGACGACACCGGGGGATGGGCGGTGACCTACGACCGCCGGGCGCGCTTCAGCGACTGCGACGCCCAGGGCATCGTCTTCAACCCCAACTACCTCGTCTACTGGGACGACACCCTGACCGACTGGTTCGACGCCATCGGGCTGGCCTGGGAGGACTTCGTCGCCCGCGGCCATGAGATGGTGCTCGCCCGATCCGAGGTGGACTACCGGGGATCGGCCCGGCTCGGCGACACGGTGCGGACCGGGCTGCGACTCGGGCGGGTCGGGCGCACCTCGCTCGGGTTCGAGATGCGCTCGTGGCGGCCCGACGACGGCACCGTCTTCGTCGAGGGCACGCTCGTGCAGGTGGTGGTGGACGCCGAGACCTTCCGGCCGACACCGGTGCCCGAGTGGCTCGTCGAGCTCGCCGCCGCCGCGCAGGCCGACCCCCCGGACCGGGCCTAGGGTGCCCGACATGAGCACCCATGACGACACCGGCTGGGCGACCGCCGACATCTGCGACGCCCACCCCCAGGTCCAGGTGGCGGCTCCCATCCTCGGGTCCTTCGGCGGCGCCGCCGCCTTCGCCGGACCCATCGAGACGGTGGCCTGCTTCGAGGACAACTCGATCGTGCGCGAGACGATCGAGACGCCGGGCAATGGTCGGGTGCTGGTCGTCGACGGCGGCGGGTCGCTGCGCTGCGCCCTGGTCGGCGACCGGGTCGCCGCCGACGCACTGGAGAACGGCTGGGTCGGCATCGTGGTCAACGGTTGCGTCCGCGACACCGACGCCCTCGCCGACCTCGACATCGGCGTGCTCGCCCTGGACGCCCACCCCCGCCGCAGCGAGAAGCGTGGCGAGGGCCGACGCGGCTCAGCGGTCCGATTCGCCGGCGTCGAGTTCCGGCCCGGCACCTGGCTGTACGCCGACGGCGACGGGGTCATCGTGGCCGACGTCGCCGTCCACGACTGACGCCCGACGGCGGGCCGGCCGGAGCAGCCACCACCCGGCGGCGCCGACGGCGGCGATGCCGAGGAACGGCAGCAGCGCACCGGCCGCCACGACCAGCCACTGCCAGACCCGACCGAGCACGTCGAGGCTGCCCGCCAGGCCGTCGCCGAAGCCTGGCGGCGTGTCGGGGACGATGGCGGAGACCACGATGCCGCCGGCCGCGTTCACCGGACGGGCCTCGATCGGCTCGCCGTCGGCATCGACCGGGACGGCGGTCACCCGGGTGCGGCCCTGCAGGGTCCGCTCGACGGTGACGGGCGCCGCCAGCACGATCGACTGTCCCGGCTCGATGACGCCTTCGGGGTCGCCGAAGACGGCCACGAGGTCGTCGGGTCCGATGCCGAGCACGTCGTCGTCCACCTCGATCGAGGTCAGCGGCGTGTCGCCGACGTTGGCCACCTCCAGGCAGACCGTGACGTCGGTGCCCCGCTCGACGGTCGGTGCGGTGTCGCCCGGGCAGGCGAGCCCGAGGTCGTCGGTGCCGGGGTAGCCGGTCACCACGACCGCCACCGCCGGGGCGGCGGCCGCCTCGGTGAAGGTGACGCGGATCGTGGTCAGGGCCACGGCATCGGTCAGCGTCCGGAGCCGGCCGCGCAGGACCTCGAGGTCGGTCTCCCGCTCGAGGAGTTGGCCTTCGAGGGTGGCGACGTCGTCGATGTCGGCCGCGTCGGCGAGCAGTGCCCGCAGCCGGGCTACCGAGGCCTCGGCGGTGGCGATCCGACTCTCGAGGTCCACCACCTGCTCGGTGACGTCGTCGGCGTCGACCCGCTGGGACCGGACCTCCCCCAGGGCGCCGAGTTCGTCGAGTACCCGTCGGAAGTCGGCGGGGGCCACACGAATCGTGAGGGTGGTCCGGGGCTCGGGGTCGGCGACCGACTCCTCCCCCACCACCAGCCCCCCGAGTCGCTCGACCGTCCGGATTGCCTCGTCGACCGTGCTCGACACGTCGGCGACGGCCACCGTCACCTCGCCCGTGTACACGATGTCCCGGCCCTCGGCGAGATCGGCCTCCGATACACCGGGGTCGGCGCCGACTGCCTCGTCCGTGGCGGTACCCGGCGCCGCCGAGCCGTCGCCGCCCGAGGTCGCCTCGTCGGCGGAACGTCCCGACTCGACACCGGGCACGTCGTCGACCTCGGCTCCGATGGTGCCGAAGGTGCTGTCCAGGGCGCCGGTGCAGGCCCCGGCGGCCAGTGCCACCACGGCGATGAGCAGGGTGAGTCGTCGCATGGGATCTCCTTCCGTCACCGGTGGGACGCCGGCGAAGGCCCGATCGGTTCCCGCTGGCGTGGTGCCATGACGAATTCATCCCATCGTCCATTGACCACCGTCGCGGCGCGGCGCGACGATGGGCGGTAACCGATCGGATCGGCGACCGGGGAGGTCGGAGATGCAGGCAGTCGTGATCTACGAGTCCATGTTCGGCAACACCCGCGAGATCGCCGAGCGCGTCGCCGAGGCGTTGGCGCCGCGGATGGACGTCGTCGTCGAGGAGGTCGGACATGCCCGCCGGTCGCTCGACGAGGATGTCGGCCTCGTCGTCCTCGGTGGGCCGACCCGGGCACTCGGTTCGAGCCGTCGGTCGGTGGGTGTCTCGTTGCCGGCCACCGATCCGCTCGCACCACTCGGGACCGGGCTGCGGGGGTGGCTGGACGGCTTCGTGGCGGCCGGCGTGCCCCGGTTCGCCACCTTCGACACCCGGCTCGACCACCCCCGCCGCCCCGGTTCGGCGGCCGAGGCCGCGGCCGGCCGGTTGTGCGAGCTCGGCTTCGGCCTCGTCGCCGACCCCGAGACGTTCTGGGTCCGCAACACGGTCGGTCCGCTGTGCCCGGACGAGGCCGACCGGGCCCGGCGATGGGGCGACTCGATCGCCGCGACGGCGACGCTCCCGGCGGCCGACGCCACCCTGGGAGCGCGCTGATGCGAGCGCTCATCGTCTACGAGTCGATGTACGGGAACACCCGGGACGTGGCCACGGCCATCGCCGAGGGGGTGGGCCGGGCGGCCGCGGTCGACCTGTCCGAGGTGGGTGCGGCCCCCACGGAGGTCGAGGAGTCGGTCGACCTCGTCGTGGTCGGCGGACCAACCCACGCGTTCTCGATGAGCCGCGACGGGACCCGGGCCGACGCCGCCAAGAACGAGCCCGACCTCGAGATCGTCTCCTCCTCCATCGGGATCCGAGAGTGGCTCGACCGGGTCCGGGTGCTCGGATCGCCGGGGTTCGCCACCTTCGACACGAAGGTGATCCGTCCGCGGCTGCCCGGCTCGGCTGCGGGCGCCGCCCGGAAGCGGGTCCGGCACCTCGGCTTCGAGATGGTCGCCGACCCCGAGTCGTTCTGGGTCGAGGGCGGAGCGGGTCCCCTGACCGCCGGCGAGATGGAACGAGCGGTGGCGTGGGGCGAATCGGTCGCCCGCGCGGCCATGGGAGCGGCGGTCGACTGAGTCGGGTGGGTACCGTGACCGCCCGGCCATGGACACCCGCCTCCTCCCCCCGACCGACGACGGGCTCGACGCCGCCGCCGACCTGCTGCGCGCCGGCGGCCTCGTGGCCTTCCCCACCGAGACGGTCTACGGCCTCGGCGCCGACGCGCTCGATGCCGCGGCGGTCGGCCGCGTCTTCGTGGCGAAGGGCCGCCCGGCCGACAACCCCCTCATCGTGCACCTGACCGACGGCGACGACCTGACGGGGGTGGTGGCCCGAGTCACCCCCCTCGCCGGTCGGCTGGCGGCCGAGTTCTGGCCCGGTCCGCTGACGCTCGTGCTCGAGGCCCATCCAGACGTCCCGGCCCCCACGACCGCCGGGCTCGACACCGTGGCCGTGCGGGTGCCCGACCACCCCGTGGCCATCGCCTTCCTGGCGGCCGCCGGCGTGCCGGTGGCGGCACCGTCCGCCAACCGTTCGGGGCGCCCGTCCCCGACCACCGCCGCCCACGTGATGGCCGACCTCGGTGGCCTGATCGAGGCGGTCGTCGATGGCGGTCCGTGCACGATCGGCCTCGAGTCGACCGTGGTCGATGCCCGCGGCGATCGGCCGGTCGTGCTGCGCGAAGGCGCCGTCACCCGGGAGGAGCTCGGCCTCGTGGGTTCGGGCGATGGCGATACCGGTCGCTCCCCCGGCACCCGCCACCGCCACTACCAACCGGCCTGCCGGGTGGAGGTTGCCGAACCGGGCACGGCCGCCGCCCGGGCAACGCACCTGGCGATGGGGGGTGAACAGGTCGGGCTCCTCGCCGCCTCGGCGGCGCCGGCGGGCGTGGTCGGGTTGGGACGGTTTCACGGCGCCGGCGAACTCGCGGCGATGCTGTACGACGCCCTACGGCGGGCCGAGGACGCCGACCTCGACGTGGTCGTGGTGGAGACCGTCACCGAGCGCGGGGTGGGCCGGGCCGTGATGGATCGCTTGCGACGGGCGGCCGGCTGAGGACTCAGCCACCCAGGTGCACCGCCAGGAAGTCGGCGATCCGCCGCCGGGCGTCCAGCGCCGACGACTCGTGGTACTCCGAGTTCGAGAAGGCCCCCGCGATCACCGCCCACCGCGGTACCTCGGCCGGGTCGTGGTCGTTCAGGAACGAGTGGCCGGCCTCGGGGTACTCGCGCACGTCGTAGGGGATGCCGTGGGCGCCGAGCGCCGCAGCCAGCCGCTCCATGTCGATCCGAAGCGAGTCCTTCGCCCCGTACGAGCCGACGACCGGGCACGACCCGGCCAGCAGGTCCAGGGCGTCCTTGGGCACGGCCCCGTAGTTGACGGACGCGGCGTCGTAGCGGCCGGTCCCGGCCAGGAGCACGGCGAACCC
The DNA here is from genome assembly GCA_964614585.1 of uncultured Acidimicrobiia bacterium. Taxonomy (GTDB): domain Bacteria; phylum Actinomycetota; class Acidimicrobiia; order Spongiisociales; family JAENVV01; genus JAHEFX01. The sequence goes on from CAZTLW010000002.1 coordinate 47,421, forward strand.
GCCGCCGAGACAGAATCCGACCACGCCGACCCGGCCGGTCGAGCGGGGATGCCCGGCCAGCCACGCCCGGGTCGCCTCGAGGGCGTCGAAGACATGGCCCTCCCGAAGGAGGGCCTGGCGCATCGTCTCGAAGAGGCAGCGTGCCCGACCTCCCCAGTGGAAGAGGTCGGGCGCCGCCGCCAGGAAGCCCTGCGAAGCGAGCCAGTCGGCCTGGTTGCGGAGGTCGGTCGTCATGCCAAGGGCGTCGGACACGACCAGCACGCCGGGGTGGGGGCCGGCGCCTGTCGGCTCGGCGACGTAGGCGGGCATCGAACCCTTGGGCACGTCGAGGGAGATCTCGAGCATTGGCCCATGATGGTCGCGCCCGGTGTCGGGAACACCACCCGAAGCGCACCGCCGGGCATCGCTACGCTCCGCCGCCGGAGGGAGACCCGATGACCTGTGCCAACTGCGGAGCAACGGCGGCCGAGGGCCAGCGGTTCTGCGGCCAGTGCGGGTCGGCCCTGGTGGCCGTCTGTGGGTCGTGCGGCACCGAGAACCCGCCCGGCAACCGGTTCTGCGGGGCGTGTGGTGGATCGCTGGCCGATGCGCCGACGTCGCCGACCACCTCGTCGGGGCCGACGGTCGCCGAGCGCCGGACCGTATCGGTGCTCTTCGTCGACCTGGTCGGTTTCACCTCGTTCTCCGAGGGGCGTGACCCCGAAGAGGTCCGCGCCCTCATCACCGAGTACTTCGACGTCGCCAAGGAGGCGATCGAGTGGTTCGGTGGGACCGTGGACAAGTTCATCGGCGACGCCGTCATGGCCTGGTGGGGTGCCACCACCTCCCAGGAGGACGATGCCGAGCGGGCCGTCCGAGCCGCCCTGGAGGTCGTCGATCGCGTCGCCCAACTCGGCGAGCGTCACGGCTTGTCCGAACTCGCCGCCCGCGCCGGCGTCATGACCGGGGAGGCATCGGTCGGGCCCGGCGGCAACGAGAGAGGCCTGCTGCTCGGGGACATGGTGAATGCCACGTCCCGGCTCCAGTCGCTGGCCGAGCCCGGCAGCGTCTTCGTCGGTGAGGTCACGGCCGGGCTCGTGGACCGCGCCATCGCCCTCGAGGACGCCGGGACCCACGCCGTCAAGGGCAAGGACGAGCCGATCGTGGCCCGGCGGGCGGTTCGCGTCATCGGGGAGCGGGGGGGTGTCGGCCGCGCCGACGTCCTCGAGCCCCCGTTCGTGGGACGCGACCCCGAACTGCGACTCCTGAAGGATGCGCTCCACACGGCAGGTCGGGACGGTCGGGCCCGGCTGGTGTCGCTGGTGGGCCAGGGCGGCATCGGCAAGAGCCGGCTGGTCTGGGAGTTCCTGAAGTACATCGATGGCCTCGTCGACGACGTCTACTGGCACGAGGGTCGTTCGCCGTCATACGGCGATGGCGTCTCGCTGTGGGCCCTCGGGGAGATGGTCCGCCAACGCGCCGGCATCAGCGAGACCGACGACGACGCCACCACCGCCACCCGCCTCGCCGAGACGATCGAGCAGTGGGTCGACGATGCCGACCAGCGGGCGTGGATCGCGATGCGCCTCGGGGCCCTGCTCGGGGTGGGCGACGCGGTGGGCAGCGAGCGAACCGAGATCTTCGCCGCGGCCAGGGCGCTGTTCGAGGCGATCTCGGCGCACGGCACGACCGTGCTCGTGTTCGAGGACCTGCAGTGGGCGGATCCCGGTCTGTTGGAGTTCATCGAGGAACTCCCCGATTGGTCCCAGAACCATCCCATCCTCGTGGTCACGGCGACCCGCCCCGACCTGTTGGACCGTCGACCCGACTGGGGCTCGGGGCGACGCGGCTTCACCTCGGTCTACCTCGCCCCGCTCGCGGACCAGGAGATGGGCGACTTGATCGCCGGGGCGGTGCCCGGGATACCCGCCTCGGCAGTCGGCCGGATCACCGCCGCGGCAGGCGGCGTGCCGTTGTTCGCGGTGGAGATGCTCCGGACCCTGCTCGCCGACGGACGCCTGGCGATGGTCGACGGAACCGCGGCGGTCACCGGTGACCTGACCGAGATCGAGGTCCCGTCGTCGGTGCAGGCCGTCATCGCTGCCCGCCTCGACCGGTTGCCCGCCGAGGAACGGGAGTTGGCCCGGGACGCCTCCGTGCTCGGCCATTCGTTCACCGTCGACGGCCTCACCGCCCTGCGTGACGACGATGCCGACAAGGTCGAGCGGCGACTCGGCGACCTCGTCCGCCACGAGATCCTCGAACTGAACCGGGACCCCCGCTCCCCCGAGCGGGGCCAGTACCGCTGGGTCCAGAGCCTGCTGAAGGAGGTCGCCTACGGCCGGATCGGCAGGTCCGACCGCCACGACCTCCACCTGCGGGCCGCCCGCTACTTCCGGGGCCTCGACGACCCGGAGCTGGCACCGGTGGCGGCCTCGCACTACGTGTCGGCGGTCGAGGTGGCACCGCCGTCGGACGACCTCCAGGCGGAGCTCGTGGCGGCACTCGAGGCGGCGATCGAACGGGCGAAGTCGATCTACGCCCACGAACAGATCATCACGCTGGTGGACCTGGCCCTGCCGGTGGTCTCGGGCTCGCTCGAGGTCGACCTCCGGGAGGCTGCCGCCCGTTCGGCCGTCGCCCTCGGCGACGCCGAGGCCGCCGATCGCCATGTCGAGGCACTGCTTGCCCGGGACCTCGACGAGGCGACCCGCCACCGTGTCGTCGCCCTGGCCGGCTGGGTCTTCAACAACAGCTACCGGTCGGACCGGGCGATCGACGTGCTCTCGGCGCACCTCGCCGCCCATCCCGACGTGCTGGCGCATCCCGACCTCGCCCGGTCCGCCGTCTACCTCGCCCGGGCCGAGATGCTCGCCGGGCGCGAGGTGGAGATGGCGGGCGATGCGGCGATCGGGGCGGCCGAGGCCTTCGGACTGGTCGACGAGATCGCCGATGCGATGATCACCCGGGGCACCATCCTCGCCGATTCGCACCGACCCCACCAGGGCATGACGCTGATCAAGGGCGGTGTCGAGCTCGCCCGCCGGCACGGCCACACCGAGACCGTCCTCCGCGGCCTCATCAACGTCGGCTATGCCTCGAAGGATTTCGACGAGCGTTGGGCCGCAACGGTGGAGGCGTTCGACGAGGCGAAGCGAATCGGCAACCGGGCGATGGCGAGCTTCGTCGCCGGCAACCTGTTCGGCGCCCTCTCGCACGCGCTCGACCTCGATGCCTGTGAGGCGATCCTCGACGACCCGGTGCTGACGGCCCACTCCCCGGCCCAACGCTTCCACCAGGCGGTCGGCCGGGCGAGCGTCCTCCGCCTCCGCGGCGAGACCGAGGCCTGGGCCGAGCAGATGGCCGAGCTCGAGCGTCTGCGCCCCGAGGTCTCGGACCCCCAGATGCTGGCGATGTTCGACCACGAGCGTGTGTCCGAGCGCCTGCTGGCGGGCGACTACCGGGCCCGGCACGACGACGCCACTCGGCGGTTCCGGGAGTCTCCGTGGAACCGGTCGGACTCGGCCGGGGACATGCTCTGGGGCGCCACCATGCTCGGCGATCGGGACCTCATCGACGAGGCCGTCGAGATCGTCGCCTCACTCCCGCAGGGCGATGCCGAGGAGATCCGGCTTCGTGTGGCGTCCGCCGTGTCGGCGATCCTCGACGGCGACATCGCCACGGGCGTGGACCTCGCCGACGAGACGCTTGCCCTCGCCCTGTCGAAGACGCCGCCGTGGCGCATGGGCGCGGTCGACGCCGCCATGGCCTTCATCCGCCACCTCGCACCAAGTCCGGACCGCGACCGGTACGTGTCGGTGGTGCGCGACATCGTCGCCGAGACGGGAGCCGTCGGCCTCGTCGACTGGCTCGAGCGAGAACTCGCCTCCTGATCCGGCTCCCCGACCCGGCTCCGTACCCATGGCGATGGCCTCCTCCCCCGTCCTGATCGTCGGCGCCGGCATGGCCGGCCTCACCGCCGCCCGCGTGCTCCACGACGCCGGCATCGACTCGATCGTCGTCGACAAGGGCCGGGCGGTCGGCGGACGCATGGCGACCCGCACCGTCGACGGCGCCCGCTTCGACCATGGTGCCCAGCACTTCAGCGCCCGATCGGACGAGTTCCGGGCGATGCTGGACGACCTGGTCGAGGCCGACGTCGTCGTCGAGTGGTACCGGTCCGAGAGCCTCACCAACCCCGACCGGGGCGTCGAGCCTCGCCATGTCGGTCTCGGCGGGATGCGGCGGGTGCCCGAGCACCTCGCAAGGGGCCTCGATGTCCGCACCCCTGTCGTGGTCGAACGACTCGAGATGACCGTCGATGGAGTGACCGCCCTCGTCGACGGACTCCCCGTCGCCACCGGTGCGGCGGCGATCCTGACCCCGCCCCTCCCCCAGACCCGGGACCTGCTCGCTGCGTCGGGGATCGACCTCGACCCGGCTGCCCGGGCGATGCTCGACCCCATCGACTACGACGCCTGTCTCGCCGTCATGGCCCACCTGAACGGCCCGTCGGGTCTGCCCGACGGCCACGCCACCCCGGGCGACGGCGGCGTCGCCTGGGTGGCCGACAACCAGCACAAGGGGACCTCGCCGCTCCCGGCGATCACGATCCACTCCACACCCGAATTCGCCGCCGACCGCCTCGAGGACGACCCGCGGGACTGGGTGGCCGACCTCGTCGCCGCCACCGAGCCGCACCTGGCGTCGTCGGTCGTCTCGGCCGGCGGGCATCGCTGGCGGTACGCGATGCCCCGTCGCACCCTCGACATCGGCACGCTCCCGGTCTCCGACGACCCACCGATCCTCCTCGCCGGCGAGGTCTTCGCCGGGGCCCGGGTCGAGGGCGCCTTCCGATCCGGGCTCGCCGCAGCCCACCACCTACTGGGGGCGTCATCCGCCACGTGAGCGCCTCGGCCGAGGTGGACGCGCCCGCTGCCGACGTCTGGTCGCTCCTGGCTCGGTTCGACCGGTGGCCGGCGTGGGGCCCATCGATCACCTCGGTCGAGGCCGACGCCGACGAGGTCGCTCCCGGGGTCACGGGTCGGGTCCGGACGGCGGTCGGCGTGTGGCTGCCGTTCGAGATCACCGGGGTTCTGCCCGGCCGATCGTGGGACTGGCGGGTCGCCGGCATCCCGGCCACCGGTCACCGGGTCGACCCGATCGACGACCGGCGGTCCAGGGTGACGTTCACGACGCCGTGGCCGACGGCGCCGTATCTGGCAGTGCTGGCGGTCGCGCTGGGGCGGATCCGCCGACTGGCTACCCGAACGCCTGGATCGTGAGCCAGACCCAGACCACGACCACCGCCACCGCTCCGACGGCCAGGGCCAGCCAGCCCCAGTGACCGCGTTCGGGCGGCTCGGGGTTCATGCCGTCTCCGGCCAGCTGCCGGCTGGGTACTCGACGAGATCGCCCGACGGGTCGGCGACCGGGTCCCAGATCCGCCAGGACTCGGCCACCTCGTCGGAGCGGACGAACAGGGTCTGGTCGCCCTCCAGCACGTCCGCGACCAGCGTCTCGTAGGCATCGGGCAACGGCTCGAAGGCGTCCCCGTACCGGAACCCGAGGCTCATCCGCTCGAGATCCATGCCGTTGCCGGGTCGCTTCACCTCGAAGCAGAGATCGAAGCCCTCGTCGGGCTGGAGGGTGATGGTCAGCAGGTTCCCGGTGGGATCACATTGGTCATCCAACTCGTGGAACAGGTGGACGGGCGGGCGTTGGAACTGGATGTCGACCGTGCTCGTGCGACTGGGGAGGCGCTTGCCGGTGCGCACCGTGAAGGGCACGCCCTGCCAGCGCCAGTTGTCGATCCGCACCGTCGCCTCCACGAACGTGGCGGTGGTGCTGTCGTCGGGCACATCGTCCTCGTCGAGGTAGCCGGGCACCGACTCACCGTCGATCTCGCCGGCGGTGTAGCGGCCCCAGACGACCCGTTCGACGCCCTCGATGGCCCGCAGCACCTTCACCTTCTCGTCGCGAATCGCGTCGGCGTCGAAGCGGATCGGCGGCTCCATGGCGATGAGCGACAGCACCTGGGTGAGGTGGTTCTGGATCATGTCGCGCACGACGCCGGCCCGGTCGTAGTAGCGGGCCCGGCCGGCCACCCCGAGGGGCTCGGCCACGGTGATCGCCACCCGCTCGATCCGATCCCGGTTCCAGGTCGTCTCGAAGATCGGGTTGGCGAACCGGAACGCCAGCAGGTTGCGGACCGTCTCCTTGCCGAGGAAGTGGTCGATGCGGAACACGCTGGATTCGTCGAAGCACCGGTGCACGACCTCGTCGAGGTGGGCCGCCGACCCGGCATCGGTGCCGAACGGCTTCTCGATGACGAGGCGGGCCCAGCCGGCGGCGTCGGCCAGCCCGGCGGCGTCGATGCCCTCGATGGCGTCCTCGAAAAGCTGTGGCGGCAGCGCCAGGTAGAAGACCCGGTTGCCGGGGAGGTCGTGCTCGGCCTCCAACTCGCCGACCCGCTTCGCCAGCGACTGGAGGTCGAAGCCGTCCCGCCCGATCTGGTGGTAGTGGAGGCGTTCGACCCATCCGTCCAGATCGCCCTCGGCGCCCGCCTCCCGGAGTCGCTCGACGGCCCAGGCGCGATACGACGCCTGGTCGTGGTCCCTGGTGCCCACAGCGACGATCGGGCAGCCGTGCTCGGGTGCCACGTGGTGGAGCGCCGGGATGAGCTTGCGCCCGGCCAGGTCGCCGGTGCCACCGAGGACGACGAAGACGTGGGGATCGGCACTCACCCCACCGAGGGTAGGGGCGAGCCCGGAGGTCAGGGCGAGGGGGCGAGCCGAGCGGCACGGCCGGAAACCCGTTTCGCCGCCGTCGTGGCCGGGAACCCTCCCCACGACCACGAAGGAGCCAACTCCATGGTGCCAAGCACCGAATCCCCCATCGCCGTACCCCGCAACCGGGTACCGCACGTCAAGGCGGCCCTGCTGTTGGCAGGGTTCCTCTCGTTCGTCTTCTCCGTCTACCTGTGGTTCTTCGTCGACAAGGAGGCCGGCCTGTTCGTGGGCATCTGGGTTCCATCGATGTGGAGCCTCGGCGCCCTCCTGCTGGCGGGCGAGAAGCGAGACTCCGCATGAGCCAGCAAGACCTTCTCATCTTCGCCATCGGCGGCATCGTGATCGCCATGGCGTTCTGGGGCCTCATCGCCTACGGCGTCATGGCCTTCCAGCGCTGGCAGCTCGAGACCGAGTCCCGCGCCGCCGAGGAACGCCGGCGCGAACAGGTGCTCCCGCTGCCGTCGCTGGCGGACCGGTAGGCCTCCTAGCGGGGTTGCCCCCCGGGCGGCGACCACACGTCGGACGCCGGTTCCCCGGGGAACGCCGTCGGCTCGATCGTCGACAGCGGCGTGAAGGTCACAAAGCCATCCCGGACGAGGTCGGTGTCACAGCCGGGGGCGAACCCCGTGTCGTGATCCCGGGTTCCGAACTCCAGCCGGCCCTCGGGCTCGTTGGCCATCGCCACCCGGATGTGGCCGAACTCGTCCAGGTCCGCCCAATGTGCCCCTCGTACCTCGTCGAGCGGTCGGGCCGGCACGTTCACGTTGAGGACCAGGTGGTCGTGGCGGCCCGACACCCAGCGGACCGCCGACACCGCCACCTCGACCGCCGTGTCCCAGTGCCAGGGGTCCGAGGGGGCGAGGCTGACCGCCAGGCCCCGGGTTCCGAAGGATCGGGCGGTCAACGCCCCACCCACGGTGCCCGAGTGGATGATCGAGTGACCGGTGTTGAGTCCGGCGTTGATCCCCGACACGACGAGGTCGGGCGGCTCGCCGAACGCCCCCAACATCCCCGCCAGCACGGCGAGCCCCGGCGGCCCACCGACGGTCCAGGCGTCGAAGCCGGTCCCTTCGAGCCGCTGCAGGACGACACCGCGGTCGGTGTCGAAGGGGCCGATGCCGGTACCGGAGCCGCTCATGTCGCCTTGGGGAGCGACGACCGTCAGGTCCACCATCGGGGCGAGCGCCTCCGCCAGGCGGCGGATGCCGGGGGAATCGATCCCGTCGTCGTTCGTCAGCAGCACCCGGGGATGGTCACTCATGCCGCCTCCACCTCGACGACCTGGACCTCGGGCACGAGCCGTCCGACCAGCCCGGGAAGCCCGGTGGCGAGCCCATGGCGTGCCACGCTCGTGGCTCCGGCCGCACAGGCCAGGCGCAGGAGGTCGGCGGGGGCCAGCTCTCGCCGCAGCCCGGCAGCCAGTCCGGCGGTCATGGCGTCGCCGGCACCGCCGGCATCGACGATCGAGAGCGGGAGCGGCTCCGCGATCCAGCGGCGACCGCCGAGATGGGCGACCGCCCCCGCCTCGGCAAAGGAGATGACGACGCCGCGCGCCCCTCGGCGGACGAGCCCGTCGAGCACGGGCCCGGAACCAGCCATCCCGCCGACCAGCTGCCCGTTGGTGGCGAGGTCCTCGTGGCTCAGTTTCAGGACGTGGAGGGGACCACCGTCCAGCCAGGCGTCCAGCGCCGGGCCGTGGAGGTCGCCGACCGTCGTCACGCCGGCGGCCCCGAGGTCGGCCGCGAGGCGCCGGAAGAAGGCCGGTGGCACCTCGTGGTCGGACCGCAGGCCGGTCACCACGCACAACCGGGTCTCGAGGGCGGACTCGAGCACCGTGCTGTAGAGGTCGTCGACCTCGTGGCGGTCGAGACGGGGGACCGGGCTGGTCGCCACGGTCCGACGGACGCCGCTTCGCCGGTCGGCGACGATGCACGGCGTCGGGCCGACCATCGCCGTGGCCCGGATGGGCACCCCCCAGGCGGCGAGGAGCGCGGTGAGGGCCATCCCGGACTCGCCACCGATGGGACCACACAGCACCGGCCGCTCGCCGAGTCGCAGCAGCATCCGGGCGATCCAGAACCCCTGGCCACCGGGATGGAGGTGTACGTCGCCCACGAGGCCGTCGGCATCGTCCCAGGGCTCGACCGTGACGGTGAGCAGCACCGACGGGGCGAAGACGCAGACGGACGGGGCACCCCTGGCTTCGGTGAGGTCGGTCACGGCTGGTCCTTCCGCCATGCCCATCGTCGCGCCGTGGGCCCGTCTAGGGCAAGGAGCCGGGTGGCAGTGTCCCTCCCGGGCACGCCGCCGCCCTCGGCAGCAGCAGGTAGACGACCGTCCCCTCGGGGATGGCATCGCCCGCCGGCAACGGTCCGTCCTCGTCCAACACCTCGACGATGTCGACCGTGATGGCGCCACCCTCCTGGACGTGGGCCGACACCACCTCACCCTCGGGCCCGGGGAGGCACCTGAACAGGGCGCGGGCCGCCAGGTTCTGGTCCCGCAGTTCTGCGGCCGCCTCGGTCGCCGTCAGGCCCGACACGTCCGGGAGCGCCACCACCGCCGACGGTTCGTCGGTCGTCGGCGTGAGGGTTGCCAGCACCGCGAGTCCCGCCACGGGGATCGCCCACGCGGGCGACCGACCCCGGCGAGGCGCCAGCCAGGCAACCCCGCCTGCCACGACCACGAGCGCACCGGCGAGCCACAGCACCCGGGAACGGTAGGAGCCTGGACACGGGTACGGACTCCGGACGCGGTGTCGATCCCGCCAGATTTCACCCACCAGACCTTGACACCGCGTTCACAAGCTCTGACCATGTACCTGTGGGCAACATCGGTGGTCTCGTTCGTGACGTCCTCACGCTCCCCGTCGACCTCGCACGTCCGGTCGCCGAGTTGGTCGCCGACGCCGGCCGGACCGCTGCCGACCAGGTGCTCCACCGCTCTGCCCCGCCCGACGACGCCGTCGACACCACCGGTGCCGATCTTGCCCACCGGCGTCGTCGGGTGTGGGCAACCGACGAACGCGCCCACCTCGAGCTCCGGGAGGTGGTCGACGACCGGGCCCAGGCCTACCTGGCCGGCCTGAGCGAGGCCCTGTCGGCCATCGACGGCGTGGAGTCCGTCCGCCTGCAGGCCGCCATCGGTCGCGCCGTCGTCGAGTTCGACGGCGACGTGCTCGGCACGGGCGACCTCGTCGCCGTCATGGGCCGGGTCGAACGCGAGCTCGGCCTCACCGACGTCGGCTTCGGCCGCCACCGAGCCCCCCACCCGGGCGACCTCGAGCCGGTCACCGAGGGCGTCGTCGCCATCGCCGCCGACGTGGCCGGGCTCGGACTGGCCGGATTCTCCCGGACGCTCCGATTGCCCCGAGCCCCCCTCGAGATCGACGTCGCCGCCCTCCTCACGATCGCCTCCTATGTCCCCTGGATCCGGGACTGGGTGGACCGCCGGGTGGACTCCCCCGCCTTCGGCACGGGTCTCGCCGCCTCCCGAGCCCTGAGCTCCGGACTGACCCAGAGCATCGGCGGTCCCATGATCGACATCGTTCACCGCGGCTCGCTGGTCGCCGGGGCCCAGGCCCGACGCCGTGCCTGGGAGCGGCTCGAGCCCGGCCTGGCGGGCTGGCATGGCACCGACACCTCGAGCATCTTGCGGCCCGAGCCCCGCCCGGGGCGGCTCCCCACGGGACCGATCGAACGCTTCGCCGTCCCCACCACCATCGCCTCGACGGCGGCCGCCGGCATCGGCATGCTGGTGCGGCCCGACCTCGATCGCACCGTCTCGTTCCTCGTGGCCGGCACCCCCAAGGCGGCGAAGTGGGGACGGGAGGCCTTCGCCGCCCACCTCGGCCTGCACCTCGCCTCCCGCGACCTGCTGGTGCTCGACCCCGACGCACTCGAGCGCCTCGACCGCATCGACACGCTCGTCGTCCCCCACGACCTCCTCTTCCGTCGCCTCGGCCGCACCTGGGAGCCGGCGCCACTGGCGCCGGAGTTCATCACCGCCGCCCGGGCGGCCGACGTGACGGTGTGGGTGGCCGGCGGCGACGACGCCCCGCTCGAACGGCTCGAGGTGCGGGGCTCGGTGCCCGACGGCGCCGGCGCCGCCGAGGCCGTGCGGCGCATGCAGGCCGACGGCAAGGGCGTGGCGGTCGTAGCGGGTGGCGACCACCCGGCACTCCCGGTCGCCGACGTGGGCCTCTGCCTCCGGGATCCCGACCGCGGCCTGTCCTGGGGTGCCTCGATCATCGGCGGCGGCGACGGCCTCGTCGACGGCTACCTCCTCATGCTGGCCGTCGACGCCGCCAGGACCGCCAGCCGCCAGGCCGCCAACGTGGCGATGGCCGGCGCCGGCGTCGCCGGGCTCATGGCCTTCGGCGGGGTCATCCCCGGCAACCTCGAGCGGGTCATGGGGGCGGTCAACCTCGCCGCCTTGGTCTCGCACGCCAACGGTGCCCGCATCGCGGTCGACCTCGGGCGCGAACCCCTCCCCGAACCGCAGGACCCCACGCCCTTCCACACCCTCGACGCCGCCGAGGTGTTCTCCCTCATCGGTGCCGTGCCGGGCGGCCTCACCCCCGACCTCGTCGAGGCACGCCTCGTCAATCCGCCGAAGCCCCCGCCCCCGGCACTCGCCCTGGGTCGGGCGATGGCCGAGGAACTCGTCAATCCGCTCACCCCGTTCCTCGCCGCCGGGGCCGGCCTGTCGGCCGCGGCGGGCTCGGTCTCGGATGCCGTGCTGGTCGGCGGCGTCGTCGGCCTGAACGCCGCCATCGGCGGGATCCAGCGGTACCGGGCCGACCGCGCCACGGCCGACTTGCTCGAACGGGAGCAGTCGACCGTCACGGTCATGCGGGCCGGCCAGCCCACCCGCATCCCCGCCGACCTCGTCGTGCCCGGCGACCTCGTCACGGTGCTGGCCGGTGACGTCGTCCCCGCCGACTGCCGGATCCTCGAGAGCGATGCGCTGGAGGTCGACGAGTCCAGCCTCACCGGCGAGTCACTGCCGGTTCCCAAGCACTCGGACCCTGCCTCGATCGACACGCCCGTCGCCGAGCGCCATTCGATGCTCTTCGCGGGGACGATCGTCGCCGCCGGGTCCGCCACGGCCGTGGTCGTGGCCACCGGTCGCCACACCGAGGCGTACCGCGGGCTGTTGTTGGTCCAGGGCGGCGCCTCGTCGACCGGCGTCGAGGCACGGCTCGAGTCGTTGACGACGATGGTGACACCCGTCTCGGTCCTCGCCGGCCTCGGCGTGCTCGGGTCGGGGCTCGCCCGCAGCCGCCCCATGGTCGACGTACTCTCGAGCGGCGTCAGCCTCGCGGTCGCCGCCGTCCCCGAGGGCCTCCCCCTGCTGGCCACCGCCGCCCAGCAGGCGTCGGCGCGGCGACTCTCCAAGCGCGGTGTCATCGTCCGCAACGTTCGCTCCATCGAGGCCCTGGGCCGGGTCGACGTGCTCTGCGCCGACAAGACCGGCACCCTCACGCTCGGCAAGATCCGGGTGAAGGTCGTCTCCGACGTCGCCGAGACCGAGAAACCGGCGAAGGTCTCGGGACCCCGCCGTCGGGTGCTCGCCGCCGCTCGGGGCGCCACGCCCGACCAGGAGGGCGGACGCCGACTTCCCCATCCCACCGACCGCGCGATCCTGTACGCCACCGAGAAGGCCGACCTGCACCGGGTCGACGAGCTCGGCGGGTGGGAACGGCTGGCCGACCTCCCCTTCGAGCCCCGTCGCGGGTACCACGCCACCCTGGGTCGTACCGGCGACGAGCGCCACGTCTTCGTGAAGGGCGCTCCCGAGGTGCTGCTCGGGCGCTGCCGGTACCGGCTCTCGAAGGACGGGCGCCGCATCCGGGCGACGACGGCGCGCCGGGACGAGTGGCAGGCGAAGGTCACCGAGCTGGCGGGCCAAGGCCTGCGAGTGCTGGTCGTGGCCGAGCGGCCACTCGAGTCCGGGGCCGGCTTCGACGACCACTCCATCGACGACCTCACGTTCCTCGGCCTGCTCGGGCTCAAGGACCCCGTGCGCTCCACGTCCGCCGAGGCGCTCGACGATCTCGCCCGGGCCGGCGTGCGCACCATCATGATCACCGGTGACCACCCCGTCACCGCGGCCGGCATCGCCGCCGAGCTCGGCCTCTCGACCGAGGGCGTCCTCACCGGCACCGACATCGACCACCTGACCGACGCCGAGCTGGGCCACCGGCTCGGCGAGGTGGACGTCTGCGCTCGGGTCACCCCGGCCCACAAGGTGCGCATCGTCCGCGCCCTCCAACAACGCGACCTCGTCGTGGCCATGACCGGGGACGGGGCCAACGACGCCCCGGCCATCCGGCTCGCCGACGTCGGCGTCGCCCTCGGCACCCGGGCCACCGACGCCGCCCGGGACGCCTCGGACCTCGTCGTCACGGACGACCGGATCGAGACGATCGTGGCGGCGGTGGTCGAGGGACGGGCCCTGTGGGCGTCGGTGCGCGATGCCACCGCGATCCTCGTGGGCGGCAACCTGGGCGAGATCACCTTCACGCTCGCCGGGAGCCTGCTCACGGGCACCGCCCCGATCAACACCCGCCAGCTCCTGTTGGTCAACCTCATGACCGACGTCCTGCCCGCCATGGCCATCGCCGTGTCGCCACCGGTCGACACCACGCCCGAGGACCTCCTCACCGAGGGGCCCGACGCCTCGCTCGGGGCGTCGCTCAACCGGGCGATCGCCCACCGCGCCGCCGTCACCACGGTCGGCACCACCGCCGGCTGGTTGTCGGCCCGGCTCACCGGCCGGGCGAAACGGGCGAGCACCGTGGCACTGGCCTCGCTCGTCGGCACCGAGCTCGGTCAGACGCTCACCATGGGATGGAGGAGCCCGCTGGTGCTCGCCTCGAGTCTGGGGTCCATGGGCGCCCTCGTCGGGATCATCCAGACGCCCGGCCTGAGCCAGATGTTCGGCTGCACGCCGCTCGGCCCCCTCGCCTGGAGCCAGGCCCTCTCCAGCGCCGGACTGGCCACCGTCGGCGGCGAGGTGGTGCCCGAGGCGATCCGCCGGGTCTCCTCGGCTATCCACCGGTAGGAGCCGATGGCCGACGTCCTCATCCTCGCCGTGCTCGTCGGCCTGCCCGTGGCCCTGGTCGTGGTCCTGGCCCGATCGGCTCGGACCGGCTCCCTCCGCTGGTATCGGCTGGCCGCGGCGGCGGCCGTGGGGCTGGCGCCGGTCGGCGGGCTCCTGACACTCCTGTCGGTGGTCGCCTACGAGTCCGGCCCCGGACGCACCACGTGGATCGAACCGCTCGGCTGGGCGACCTCGCTCCTCGTCCAGGTGGTGGCGCTGGTGATCGCGGTGGTCGGCGTCGTCCGGAGCCTTCGGTCGGAGTCGGGCACGGGAGGTTGGCGGCTGATCGCCACGGGCGTGGCCGTCGGGACCACGGCCGTGGTGGGCCTCGTGGTCCTCACGGCCTGGGACACCGCCGGCTGAGCGGTCAGCAGCAGGCCGGTTCGGTGTGTGCCTGCGGCTCGGTGGCCGGGCTGTCGCCGAGCACCGTGTACCACTCCCACTCGAGACCGTCGGGGTCGGTGGCGTAGACCTTGTCCTGGACGGCGTGGCAGCAGTCG
>CAZTLW010000003.1:0-42439 GCA_964614585.1 uncultured Acidimicrobiia bacterium
TCAGCGTTCGACGTCGAGCGTCTCGTCGAGCCAGGCGAGCGTGGCCTCGATGGCCTGGCGCTGCTGATCGTCCATCGAGATCTCGGCGGGCGGGAACAGACCCGGGGTCCCCAGGGGCTGTTGGAACTGGTGGTGGCTGGCGCCCTCGATGACCACCTCGGTGACCGGGGCCTCGGGCATGGCCGCCTGCAAGTCGTCGGCCGGCCCGCCGTCGGCCGGTGAGAACTCGTCGAGGCCACCGAACAGGTAGAGGGAGGGCTGGTCCACGAGCGGGTACCGCTCGTCGGCATCGACACCCTGCCAATAGGGGGGTGGTGCGGGCGCCCAGTGGACGAGGGCATCGGCCTCGTCCACGCCGGCCGCGACGAAGGCGGCGAGCGGTCCCCCCACCGAGTACCCGCCGAGAGCCAGTCGGTCCGGGTCGGCCTGGGCGTCGAGGTCGCCGGCGAGCGCTAGGTCGGTGGCCTGCTCGGCGAGTGCCACGACCCTGCCGTGGTGGCGGAGGTCGATGAACCGCAGCGGCCGGGTGTCGGGCGCCACCACCAGATAGCCCCAGGACGCCAGGGTCTCGTGGAGTTCGGTGTGGTAGTAGGCCTGCACGTTGGAGCCCATCACCCACACGAACGTCGGGAGCGGTCCGTCGGCGCCGTCGGGCCGGTACACGGTGATCCCGAACGGCTCGCCGTCGGCGCCGTCGGCCACGTCCACTCGATCGGCAACGACCTCGAACGGCCCCTGGGTTGCGGGCGGCGGGTCGAGGGGATTGGGCTCCCAGACCCGGAACAGGTTGTTCTCGATGACGCCGCTCCACAGGACGCCCGCCAGGGCGACCACGAGGACGCCGACTCCGATGCCGATCCACTTGAGCACGTGAACGTACGAACTCGGCGGTGAGGGTGGATGGCACCCGATGCCCACACCCTCCTGCGGCGAGCGTATGGTTTGCCGCCGATGAGTGAGCAGTCCGCCCCTGCCGTGGAGCTCCGCGGCGTCGTGAAGACCTTCGGCGACGTCACCGCCGTCGCGGGCGTCGACCTCACCATCGCCGACGGTGAGTTCTTCTCGCTGCTCGGGCCGTCGGGGTGTGGCAAGACGACCTTGCTGCGGATGATCGCCGGTCTCGAGTTCCCGACCGAGGGCTCGATCCGCATCCACGGCGCCGAGATGGGCCTCCGTCCGCCCGACAAGCGACCGGTCAACACCGTCTTCCAGTCGTACGCCCTGTTTCCCCACATGACGGTCGCCGACAACGTCGCCTTCGGGCTGCGGATGCGCAAGGTGGCCCGCGACGAGATCGACGACCGGGTGGCGCAGGCGATCGGCCTCGTGCAACTCGGCGGCATGGAGTCCCGACGCCCCACCCAGTTGTCGGGCGGACAGCAGCAGCGGGTGGCGCTGGCGCGGGCCCTCGTCAACGAGCCCGAGGTGCTGCTCCTCGACGAGCCGCTCGGGGCGCTGGACCTCAAGCTCCGCCAGCAGATGCAGTTCGAGCTCAAGGACCTCCAGGAGCGGGTTGGGATCACGTTCGTCTACGTGACCCACGACCAGGAGGAGGCCCTCACCATGAGCGACCGGATCGCCGTCATGGACGCCGGGTTGTTCCTGCAGGTCGACGGCCCCGAGACGCTCTACGAGCGCCCGGCCAACCGGTTCGTGGCGGGCTTCGTCGGGGACACCAACTTCCTCGACGCCGTCGTCGTCGACGACGGTCGGGTCCGACTCGGGAACGGCCGGGAGGTGGCGGTGGTGACGATGAGCGACCCGGGCACGCCGGTCGTGCTGGCGCTCCGCCCCGAGAAGGTGTTCCTGGAGACCACCCCCGAGGAGGGCACCGAGCGGGTCCCCGGCGTCGTTCGCCAGTCCCGCTACCTCGGCGACCACTTCTTCTACGAGGTGTCGATCGAGGGGGTCGGCTCCATCCACGTGTGGGCCCAGAACGAGCCGACCTTCGAGCGGTACGTCGCCGGTGACGAGGTCATCGTGACCTGGCGGCCGTCGGCGGTCGTGGCGCTGGAGGACTGAGTGGCCCTCCCGCCGCCCGACGACCTCGACGTCGCCGACCCGACCCCCGAGGCGCTCGAGGACGCCGCCGCCCGCTCCCGCGCCCGGGAGGGGTTCCGGCTGGCGCTGCCCGCCTACGGCTACCTCATCGTCTTCTTCGCCGTGCCGCTCGTCATCGTGGCGGTGGTCGCCTTCTTCGGCCGGCGAAGCCCGCGGGGATCGCTCGAGTTCGGCGGATTCACCCTCGAGAACTTCGCCCGGATCTTCGCCCAGACGCCCGACGGCGACTTCCTCGTCCTCCAGATCACCGCTCGGTCCTTCTGGTTCGCCATCCTCACGACGCTCATCTGCCTGCTGATGGCCTACCCGCTCGCCTACTTCATGGCCACCCGCACCTCCCAGCGGCTCCGGGCGATCCTGTTGGTGCTCGTGATGATCCCGTTCTGGTCGAACTTCCTCGTGCGCACGTATGCCTGGCGGGTGCTGCTGTCGCCCGACGGGATCGTGGAGCGGATCACCTCGGTGGTCGGGTTCGCCGAACCGCTCATCTTCACGTCGACGGCCATCATCATCGGACTCGTGTACGGCTACCTGCCGTTCATGGTCCTGCCGCTGTACGCGGCCCTCGAGCGCATGGACTGGCGACTGGTGGAGGCGGCCCGGGACCTGTACGCGGGCGGTTGGGACTCCTTCTGGCGGATCACCTGGCCGATCTCGCGTCCGGGGGTGATCGCCGGGTCGATCCTCGTGTTCATCCCCTCCATCGGCGCCTACGTGACCCCCGAGATCCTCGGGGGCGCCCGGGAGACGATGCTGGGCTCGTTCATCGTCCGCCAGTTCCTCTCGGCCCGCGACTTCCCGTTCGGCTCGGCGCTGTCGGTGGTCGTGATGGTGGTGATGCTCGGCGCCACCCTCGTCTACTTCCGCACCGGGGGGCGCAACCTGTGATCGGCCTCAGCCGCTGGGCCCGGGGCGCCCTCGCCACCAACGCGTGGATGGTCTACGTCTTCTTCTATGCCCCGATCGCGGTCCTCGTCGTGTACTCGTTCAACGACAACACGCTCGTCGGGGTCTGGACCGAGGCGTCGCTGCGCTGGTACCGGGAGATGCTCGAGAACGAGGCCGTGCTGCGGGCGCTCCGCAACTCGTTGGTGGTGGCGGTCATCTCGACGATCGTGGCGACCGCCCTGGGGACCATGGCGGCGCTCGCCCTCGAGCGGTACCGCTGGCGGGGGCGACGGGCGTTCGACGCCCTCCAGTACCTGCCCATCATCATCCCGGACGTCACGATGGCCGTGATGATGCTGCTGTTCTTCGTGCAGGTCTTCCAGCTCGCCGGGTTCGCCGACCTGCGGCTGTCGCTGGGGATCGGCACCATCTCGATCAGCCACATCGCCTTCAACATCTCGTTCGTGGCGGTCGTCGTCCGGGCTCGGGTCTCCGGCCTCGACCCCCAACTCGAGGAGGCCGCCGCCGACCTCTACGCCAACCGCTGGGCCACCTTCCGCCGGGTCACCCTGCCGCTGATCGCCCCCGGCATCGCCGGCGGGGCGCTGTTGGCGCTGACCCTGTCGCTCGACGACGTCGTCATCACCTCGTTCGTCTCGGGCCCCGGGTCGACCACGCTCCCCGTCTACGTGTTCGGCCTCGTCCGCCGCGGCGTCACGCCCCTCATCAACGCCGTATCTACCGTCATGTTGGTGGCGTCGATACTCTTGGTCCTTGCGTCGCTGGCCTTCCAGCGACGAGGCGAGGAAGGAAAGGCAACCTGATGCGACGAATCCTGTGGATGGTGGCGGTCCTGGCCCTGGTGGCCGCCGCCTGTGGTGGTGATGGTGACGACGGGGGCGACGGCGAGGCCCTCGCCTGCGGGGTCGGCGAGACCGACGGCGACCTGGTCCTCTACAACTGGACCGAGTACATCGATCCCACCCTTATCGACGACTTCGAGGCGGAGTACGGCGTCGCCGTCATCGAGGACTTCTTCCCGAACAACGAGGAGCTGTTCGCCAAGGTCGATGCCGGCGCCGCCGGGTACGACGTGGCGGTCCCCTCGGACTACATGGTCTCGATCATGGCCGACGAGGGCCTGCTCATGGAGTTGGACAAGGATGCGATCCCCAACATCGAGAACCTCGCCCCCGAGTTCACCTCGGTCCCCTACGACGAGGGCAACGTCTACTCGGTGCCCTACCAGTGGGGCACGACCGGCATCGCCGTGGACCTCGAGGTCGTCGGCGAGGACTTCGACGAGAGCTGGGCGCTCATCTTCGACCCCGCCGCAGCGGGCATCGAGCCCGTCCCCACCTCGGTGCTCAACGACACCCGTGAGGTGCTCGGCGCCGCCCTCCGGTACCTCGGGTACTCGCTGAACACGACCGACCAGGCCGAGCTCGACGAGGCCTCCCAGTTGCTGGCCAACGCCACCGACACCATCACGGTGTTCGACTCCGACCAGTACGAGGACCTGCTGATCGAGGGCACGACCGCCATCGCCCACGGCTACTCCGGCGACTTCTTCGCCGCCTTCGACGGCGCTTCGACCGACGAGTTCGATGCCTACGAGCGGTACTACTACTTCGTGCCCGAGGAGGGCGGCGTGCGGTGGGTCGACAACATGGTCGTCCTCGCCGATGCACCCAGCCCCTGCACGGCGCACACGTTCATCAACTTCATGTTGGAGCCCGAGAACGGTGCCACCCTGACGAACTGGAACTACTACGGCAGCCCGAACGCGGCCGCCGAGGAGTTCATCCTCCCCGAGATCCTCGAGGATCCCTCGATCTACCCGACGGAGGAGACCCTTGCCAACCTCGAGTTCCTCGCCGACACCGGCGACTTCGAGGTCCAGTACGAGGACGCGTTCACCCGGGCGCGCGGCTAGCCGCCGCCACCGTCGATGGCCGGGCCCGGGGCGTCGAGCCCCGGGCCCGGGTCGCGTAGCGTGCCGCCCATGGCTGGACCACTGCACGGCGTCACCGTCATCGAGATCGTGGGCCTCGGCCCCGGCCCCTTCTGCGGCATGCTCCTCGCCGATCTCGGGGCCGACGTCATCCGCATCGACCGGGTCGACCCCGGGCGGATGTTCCGGGCGGGCGACCCGTCCACCGACGTCATGGCCCGGAGCCGGCGGTCGGTCGCCGTCGACCTGAAGCGTCCCGAGGGCGTCGACGTCGTGCTGCGTCTGGCCGCCGGGGCCGACGCCCTCTTCGAGGGCATGCGGCCCGGCGTCGCCGAGCGCCTCGGGATCGGTCCCGAGGCGGTGGCGGGCGCCAATCCGGCCATCGTCTACGGGCGCATGACCGGTTGGGGCCAGGACGGGCCCTGGGCGCAGATGGCCGGGCACGACATCGACTACATCGCCCTCACCGGGATGCTCGGCGCCATCGGCCGAGCCGGTGGCCCGCCCGTGCCGCCGTTGAACCTGCTCGGGGACTTCGGCGGTGGCGGACTCATGCTCGCCTTCGGGATCGTGGCGGGCATCCTCCACGCCCGGGCCACCGGGGAGGGGCAGGTGGTCGATGCCGCCATGGTGGACGGCGCCTCGGTGCTCGGCTCGATGGTGTTCGGGTTGGCCGCAGCGGGGGGGTGGACCCCCGAGCGGGGGACCAACCTGCTCGACACGGGGGCGCCGTTCTACGACGTCTACGAGACCTCCGACGGTCGCCATGTCGGGGTCGGTGCGATCGAGCCGCAGTTCTTCGCCGCCCTGGTGGCGGGACTCGGCCTCCCGTCGGCCATGGCGGCCGAGCAGTGGGACCGATCGAAGTGGGAGGAGCACCGGGTGGCCATCGCCGCCGCCTTCGCCACCGCCGACCGGGACACGTGGGCGGCGCGTTTCGAGGGCACCGATGCCTGCGTGGCGCCGGTGCTCACCTACGAGGAGGCGCCGGCCCATCCCCACCTCGCCGCCCGTGGCACGTTCGTCGACGTCGCCGGCGTGACCCAGCCCGCCCCGGCACCCCGGTTCGACCGGACCCCCACCGGCGTCCCCCGGCCACCCGTGGCACCCGGCGCCGACACCGATGCGGTCCTGGCCGACGCCGGGTTCGACGAGGCCGAGGTCACGAGGCTCCGGGAACTCGGTGCCATCGACTGACCCCTACCGGACACCGTCGTGATCGGTACCATCCTCCCGAGCACCAGAGGAAGGTCATGACGATCACGAGCACCACGTTGCAGGAATTCACCGGCCCCGACGAGGTCGCCGTCGACCCCGGCACCACCGTCCCCGACCTGTTGTGGCGGACCGAGGAGCGGTTCGCGGACCGCCCGGTGCTCGCCTATCGCGATGGCGACCGCTTCGTCGACATCCCGATGTCGGAGATGGCCGAGATGGTGCGACGGGTCGCCGCCGGGTTCATCGCCCTCGGCATCGAGAAGGGCTCCCGGATCGCCCTGTTCTCCCCGACCCGGTGGGAGTTCACCATCTTCGACTACGCGATCTGGGTGGCGGGCTGTGCCACCGTGACGATCTACGAGACGTCGTCACCCGACCAGGTCGACTGGATCATGAAGGACTCGGGGGCGGTGGCCCTCGTGGCCGCCGACCAGGAGCTCATCTCGGTCTACGAGGCCCAGGCAGCTGCCCTCGGCACCTGCGAGCACGTGTTCTCGATCGACGACGGCGCCATCGATCAACTCACCGAGATCGGCAAGGACGTGAGCGACGAGGACGTGCGGGCCCGGGCGGACTCGATCGCCCCCACCGATCTCGCCACGCTCGTGTACACGTCCGGCACCACCGGTCTCCCCAAGGGCTGTCACCTCACGCACCGCAACTTCGTGTGGGACGAGGCACAGGCCAACAAGGCGGCGGGGCCGATCATCGACGAGAACTCCTCGACCCTCATGTTCCTGCCGCTGGCGCACATCTTCGCCCGGCTGTTGCAGGTGGTGTCCGTGTCCTCGGGCGCCAAGATGGCGTTCTCGACCGGGATCCCCAACCTGCTCGAGGAGTTGGCCATGGTCAAGCCGACCTGGCTCTTCTCGGTGCCGCGGGTGTTCGAGAAGGTCTACAACGGCGCCGTCACCAAGGCGACCGACGACGGCAAGGGCAAGATCTTCGAGACGGCCGCCCAGACCGCCATCGACTACGCCCAGGCCAAGGAGTCGGGCCGGGTGCCCTTCGTCCTCAAGGCCAAGCACGGCCTCTTCGACCGACTGGTCTACTCGAAGCTGCGGGCGACGCTCGGCGGCAACGCCGAATACGCCGTCTCGGGCGGGGCGCCGCTCGGGGCCCGGCTCGCCTACTTCTACGACGGCATCGGACTCAAGATCTTCGAGGGCTACGGCCTCACCGAGACGACCGCCGCCTCGACGGTCAACACGCCCGACGGCCACCGTCGGATCGGCACCGTGGGCCGGCCGCTGCCCGGCGTGACGATCCGCATCGCCGACGACGGCGAGGTGCTCATCAAGGGTGAGCACATCTTCGAGGGCTACTGGAACAACCCCGAGGCGACCGCCGAGGCGATCGACTCCGACGGGTGGTTCCACTCCGGCGACATCGGCCAGCTCGACGCAGATGGCTTCCTCTCGATCACCGGGCGCAAGAAGGAGCTCATCGTCACCGCCGCCGGAAAGAACGTGGCCCCGGCGGTGCTCGAGGATCGGATGCGAGCCCACGCGATCGTCAGCCAGTGCATGGTGGTCGGTGACAAGCAGCCGTTCATCGCCGCCGTGGTGACCGTCGACCCCGAGGAGTGGCCCCGCTTCGCCGAACAGCACGGCAAGACCGGGTCGATCGCCGACAACGTCGACGATGCGGACCTCATCGCCGCCGTGCAGGTGGCCGTCGACGACGCCAACAAGGCCGTCAGCCGGGCGGAGTCGATCCGGACCTTCCGGATCCTCCCCGACGACTTCTCGGTCGAGACCGGGGAGTTGACGCCGACGCTGAAGGTGAAGCGGAAGGTCGTGGGCGAGAAGTACGCCGACACGATCGACGCCATCTACTCCTGAGCGTGGCGGGCACCGACGAGGCGAGGGTCGACGAGGCGGCCGACGCCGTCCTCGCGGCCACCGACGAGCGCGACGGCGCCGAGTTCTGGGGGGCCGTCTACGACCACGGCCTGGCCTGGGTGCACTTCCCGGAGGGGTTCGGTGGGCTCGGCGTCGCCCCCGGCCTCCAGCGGCGCGCCATCGCGCGGCTCCGGGAGGGCGGCGGCTCGTTCGGCAACCTCTCGCGGAACGTGCTCGGGATCGGCATGGGTGGTCCCGTCGTGGCGGCCCACGGGACCGACGCCCAGCGGGAGCGGTGGCTCCGGCCGATGTACACGGGCGAGGAGATCTGGTGCCAGCTCTTCAGCGAGCCGGGCGCCGGCTCCGACGTCGCCGCCCTCGCCACCCGGGCGGTCCGCGACGGTGACGAGTGGGTGCTCAACGGCCAGAAGGTGTGGACCACGCTCGCCCACGTCGCCCGCTGGGGGATGGTCGTCACCCGCACCGATCCCGACGTGCCCAAGCACGCCGGCATGACCTACTTCGTCGTCGACATGGCCGCCCCCGGCGTGGAGGTGCGGCCCCTCCGCCAGATCACCGGCGAGGCCGAGTTCAACGAGGTCTATTTCACCGATGCCCGGGTGCCCGATGCCCACCGCATCGGTGAGGTCGGCGACGGCTGGCGGATGGCGCTCGCCACGCTCATGAACGAGCGGGTGGCGATCGGTTCGGCCACTCCGCCCCGCGGCGGTGGGGCCATCGCCACCGCCCTCGAGGCGTGGGAGCGCCATGGCGGCGACGAACGGGCCCGCGACCGGCTGACGGCCCTCTGGGTCGAGGCCGAGGCCCTGCGGCTGACCAACGTCCGCGCCTCCCAGATGCGCCGGCTCGGGACCCCCGGCCCGGAGGGATCGACCGGCAAGCTCCACTGGGCCGACCTCAACCAGCGGGTCTACGAGTTCTCCGTCGATCTCCTCGGCATCGAGGCGCTCGTCTACCCGGACGGGTACGAGCTGGTCCGGCCCGACGCCCCGGGCCTGTCCGGCCTCGCCCCCCAGAAGGCGTTCCTCCGCTCGCGCGCCAACTCGATCGAGGGTGGCACCAGCGAGATCATGAAGAACATCCTCGGCGAGCGCGTGCTCGGCCTGCCGTCCGAGCCGCGGGTCGACAAGGAGATCGCCTGGAAGGACGTGCCGCGGTAGCGACTGCGTCGATACCCTTCCGGGACGCATCCCGAGGAGGAGACGATGCAGGAGGCCACCACCCCCGGCGCCGAGGACATCGACCTGACGGTCACGGTCCCCGACATGGCCTGGGCGGCCGAGGAGCGGTTCGCCGATCGGCCGGCGCTCGCCCGACGCGAGGGTGACCGATTCGTCGACATCTCCCTCGGGGAACTGGCCGACCTGATCCGACGGGTGGCTGCCGGGTTCATCGCCCTCGGCATCGAACCGGGCTCCCGGATCGCCGTCTTCTCCCCGACCCGATGGGAGTTCCCCGTCTTCGACCTCGCCATCCTGACGGCGGGCTGTGCCACCGTGACCATCTACGAGACCTCGTCACCCGAGCAGGTGGAGTGGATCGTCAAGGACTCCGGGGCGGTGGCCCTCGTGGCCGCAGACCAGGGCCTCGTGGACGTGTTCGAGGCCCGGGCCGCCGCCCTCGGCTCCTGCGAGCACGTGTTCTCGATCGACGACGGCGCCATCGACCGACTCACCGAGATCGGCGCCGATCTCACCGACGACGACGTCCGTGCCCGGGCCGACGCGGTGGACCCGGGTGACCTGGCCACGCTCATCTACACCTCGGGCACCACCGGCCTCCCCAAGGGCTGCCACCTCACCCACCGCAACCTGGTCTGGGCGCTCGAGCAGGCCGAGGCGGGGATCGGTGCCATCGTCGACGAGGAGGCCTCGACCCTCGTCTTCCTCCCCATGGCCCACATCATGGCCCGGGCCCTGCAGTGGCTCTCGCTCGTGAAGGGCGCCAAGGTCGCCTTCTCGACCGGGATCCCCAACCTGCTCGAGGAACTCGCCATGGTCCAGCCGACCTGGTTGTTGTCGGTGCCCCGGGTGTTCGAGAAGGTCTACAACGGGGCGGCCAGTGCCGCCGCCGACGACGGCAAGGGCAGGATCTTCGAGACGGCCGCCCAGACCGCCATCGACTACTCCCGCGCTCGCCAGGCGGGCCGGGTGCCCCTGGCCCTGAAGGCGCGTCACAGCCTGTTCGATCGCCTGGTCTACTCGAGGCTCCGGGAGGCGTTCGGGGGGCGGGTGGAGCACGCGATCTCGGGTGGGGCCCCCCTCGGTGCCCGCCTCGGCCACTTCTACGACGGCATCGGCATCCAGATCCTCGAGGGGTACGGCCTCACCGAGACGACCGCCGCCGGCACGATCAACCTCCCGCGCTCACGTCGCATCGGCACCGTCGGACGTCCCAGCCCGGGGATGACGATCCGGATCGCCGACGACGGCGAGGTGCTCATCAAGGGCGGCTCCGTGTTCGAGGGGTACTGGAACGACCCGGTTGCCACCGGCCAGGTGATCGACGAGGCCGGGTGGTTCCACTCCGGCGACGTCGGTGAGCTCGACGACGACGGGTTCCTGACCATCACCGGTCGCAAGAAGGAGCTCATCATCACCGCCGGCGGCAAGAACGTGGCCCCGGCGGTGCTCGAGGACCGGATGCGAGCCCACGCCATCGTCAGCCAGTGCATGGTGGTCGGTGACCAGCAGCCGTTCATCGCCGCCGTGGTGACGATCGATCCCGAGGAGTGGCCCCGTTTCGCCGAGCGCCACGGCAAGACCGGGTCGATCGCCGACCACACGGACGACCCGGACCTCGTCGCCGCCGTGCAGGTGGCCGTGGACGACGCCAACCAGGCCGTGAGCCGGGCGGAGTCGATCCGGACCTTCCGGATCCTCCCCGGCGACTTCACCATCGAGACCGGGGAGTTGACGCCGACGCTGAAGGTGAAGCGGAGGGTGATCGGCGAGAAGTACGCCGAGGTCATCGCCGGGATCTATGCCTAGGGCTACGTCTGGATCGCCTCGGGGAGGACGACCACCAGGACCCCCTCGCGGACCCAGACCTCTGCCTCCGTGCCGGTGAACTGGTTGGAGATCGTCCGGCTCGAGGTGGGCTCGAGGTCCTCGTCGGCCAGCTCCCAGCGCAGGCCCCGGGTGGTGACCCCCCGCGCCGGGCCGCCGACCGGCACGAGCGAGATCGTCGCCGACGACCGCCCCTCGACGCGGAGGTGGTCGCGCACGGGGATGACGACGTCGCGGCCGGCCAGCCACCGGACCTCGATGCCGGCGAAGGCCTCGGAGGTGAGCAGCGCCACGTTGGTGAGGAGGTGGTCGAGCCGCCCGCCGTGGCCGCCGACGACGACGACCTCGTCGGGCTCGAGCCCGAGGGCGACCGACACCGCCAGCTCCAGGTCGCTGGCGTCCTTGTCGACCGGATGGACGACGACCTCCACCTCGTCGCCCAGCGCCTCGAGCAATCCGGGTCCGACCGAGTCCATGTCACCCACCACCACGGTCGGGTCCAGGCCGAGCGTCACCGCGTGGTCGAGCCCCGAGTCGGCGGCGATCACCACCGCCTCGGGCGGGAGCATGGCCAGCGTGGCGGGGAGCGGTTCGTCGCCGCCCGCCACCACCACGACCGCCCGGCTCACGCCAGCCACCGATCGAGCCAGTCGGACACCTCGCCGTACCAGTGGATGGAGTTGGCGGGGGAGAGCACCCAGTGGGCCTCGTCGGGGTAGTAGACGAGTCGGGCGGGCACGCCCTTGTCGGTGAGCACCCCGTACAGCTCCAGGCCCTGGGTGACCGGCACCCGGTAGTCCCGCTCGCCATGGACGACGAGCGTCGGGGTCCGGTAGTCGCGGTAGAACTGCGACGGGCTGGTCGCCGCCACGCGGTCGGGGTCCTCCCAGACCGCCGCCCCCCGGGCCCGGGCGAGGCCGTGGGTGACGTCGGTCGCCCACATCCCACCCTGATTCGTCACCGCCGCGTGGGCGACGATGGCGGCGAACCGATCCGTGTGGCCACCCATCCACGCCACGAGGTAGCCGCCGTAGGAGCCACCCGCCACCGCCATTCGCCCCTCGTCGACCAGACCGTCGGCCACGAGGGCGTCGGTGGCGGCGAGGACGTCGGTGGTCGGCATCGTCCCCCAGTCGCCCTGGATCGAGCGGGTGAACTCGTGCCCGAACGACGTCGAGCCGTGGAAGTTCACCATCGCCACCACCCGACCGGGCGCCGCGAACGCATGGGCGTTCCAGCGCCAGTGCCACATGTCGCCGAACGTGCTGTGCGGGCCGCCGTGGACGAGGTGGACGAGGGGCGCCGGCCCCTCGGGCGGCCCGGGTGGGTGGACGACGAAGACCTGGATGTCGTCGCCGCGGGCGCCTGACACCCATCGTTCCTCGACCGCGCCGAGCTCGAGGTCGGCGAGGAGCTCGGGGTCGACCCGGGCGACGGGGGTGGGGGCGCCGCCGGTGGCGGGGACCGAGACGACCTCGGGCGGGGAGGAGAGGGACTGCCGCAGCAGGTAGACGAGGCCCCGACCGTCCGGTCGTGGGTGGGTGAGGGTGTGGTCGGCGGCCAGTCGCTCCGGGCGGCCGCCCGCCGGGTCGAGGGAGAAGAGCGACACCCGGCCGCGCTCCTCGGCCGTCAGCAGCACGCGTCCCGTCGTCGGCTCGGGCTCCCAGGCCCCCGGCGAGAGTTCCCAGTCCTCCACCAACGCGCGGGTGGCCCCGTCGACGTCGACGATCGTGGGGATGACCGGCGTGGCGTAGAAGTCCAGCTCGCGCGTCTCCCCGAACACGATCGACCCGTCGGCGAGGTGGCGGGGCCGGCTGATGTCGCCGGTGGGGTGCTCGGCGACCAAGTCGCGGTCCCCGCCGCCGATCGGCACCCGCCACAGCCGCCAGCGGTCGCGCTCCTCGAGCCCCGCCTCGGCGGCGGCGAACACGACGTGGGAGCCGTCGGGGGAGATGGACACGTCGTCGATGGGGTCCCCGGTGCCGGGGAGGGTCCAGATGAGCCCGCGGCCGGGGGTCAGGTCGACCGGGTCGTCGCCCCCGAGGTCGATGCGGAAGAGGTGGTGGCGGTCGCCCTCGGTGAGCCACCGGTCCCAGAACCGGTAGATGCGCTCCTCGGTCGTCCTGGCCGTGACCCGGCGCCCGGCCCGTTCGGCGGCGAGCGCCCGGGTCCCCTCGATCGTCGGCGCCGCGTCGCAGAGGAGTCCGTGGCAGAGCAGGCCCGACCCGTCGGGGAGCCAGTGCGGCGAGCCGGCCCCGAGGGGGAGGTCGGTCAGTCGTCGGGGCTCGCCACCGTCGAGGGGCATGACGTGCACCTGGGGACGGTCATCCACCGTGCGCAGGAACGCCACCCGGCGGCCGTCGGGCGACACCGCCGGGGCGGTCCCCTCACCGGTGGTGAGCGGCTCGAGCCCGTCGTCGCCGAGCCGGTGCAGGCGGGTGACGGAGCGGTCCTCGTCGAGGTCGGGGGTGGTGACGGGGACCACGACCGTGTCGCCGGCGACGGCCGGGGCACCGACGCGGCCAAGCCGCCAGAGGGTCTCGGGGGTGAGGCGCATCGGGGCAGCCTACGAAGGTGTCACTCGATGTCGACCTCGACGGTGTCGAGCACCGCCCGCAGCGCCCCCTCCACCGTGGCGGGGTCGGGGGCGGAGGCGAAGGCGAAGCCGAGGTAGCGGTCGCCGTCGGGTGGCGCCTCGAGCCGCTCGCCGATCGGCGCCGCCAGCTCGACCCCATCGACGTGGGGGATGGCGGCCGCCTCCTCGATGCCGCGCACCGCCCGGAGCCGCCCGGTTCGGGGGATGGGGAGCATGAGCGCCCCCACCGACCCCTGCACGTCCAGGCCCCCCAGCGGCCGATCGAGCGCGGCCCGCAGGAGCAGCGCCTCGAGCGACGTCCCCAGCAGGCCGAAGCGGAGGGCCCGGCCACATCGTCCGCCGATCGGCCGTGCCGCCAGTTCGATGAGGACCGGGACGCCGTCGTGCACCCGCAGCTCCGCGTGCACCGGCCCGGTCACGAGCCCGAGTCCCCGGCAGGCGGCGGCCGCCGTCTCCACCACGGCGTCGACGACCTCGGGATGCAGGCGAGAGGGGGCGACG
This sequence comes from uncultured Acidimicrobiia bacterium, assembly GCA_964614585.1. Classification (GTDB taxonomy): domain Bacteria; phylum Actinomycetota; class Acidimicrobiia; order Spongiisociales; family JAENVV01; genus JAHEFX01. Next base: position 14,092 of record CAZTLW010000003.1, read on the forward strand.
TAGATGGTTTCCTCGAAGTAGGGCCCGTCCATCGGGTCGGGCTTGTCGAAGACCGCCAGCACCCGGAGGTCGCCGCCCGAGAGCACCCCCTCCACGGCCACCTCCGGTCCGTCGACGAAGCGCTCCACGAGGATCGGCTCGTTCGGGTTGGTGCCACAACGGGTGAGGATCGATCGGATCCGTCGCTCGGCTGCGCGGGCCTCGTCGGCATCGTCGGCCCGGATCACGCCCTGGCTCGCCGAGCGGGAGAGTGGCTTGCACACGACGGGAAAGCCGATCTCCGCCGCGACGGCGCCGGGGTCCTCGCCGAGGGCGACGACCTCGTAGCGGGGCTGGCGGACCACCTCCCGCAGGGCCCGACGGAGCGCCACCTTGTTGGTCGTCGCCGCCACCGACGCCGGCGGGTTGTGGGGGAGACCGAGGGACCGGGCGGCGAGGGCCCCGGCGAGCACGCCCCGCTCGTCGGGGGCGAGGACCGCATCGAACGGTCCCCGCGACGCGATCGCCTCGGCCGCCGACTCGGCGGCATCGAGATCGGCCAGGAGGAACGAGTCACCCATGACGTCGGCCAGCAACTGGCGGCGATCAGACACCACGACCAGGTCGACCCCGGTGGCCCGGGCCGCCTCGACGAAGTCGGTGGCCCGGTAGGTGGTGGTGGGCAGGAGGACGGCGACCCTGGGCACGCCCCGAGCCTACGGCTCCCCACGGGCTGGGCCGAAGGCCCGGCCATACGAGCGGTCGTGGCGGTACGATGTCCGGCGTGGCCGATGACACCGTCCTCACGATCGAACCAGACGCCCTGACCCAGATCGTCGCGATCCGGGACAACGAACCGGGCGACGCCGAGTACGCCCTCCTCATGGAGATCACCGGGGTCAAGGGCGCCGACTTCGCCTACGAGCTCTCGTTCGTCCCCCTCGACGACGCGGGTGAGGGCGACATCGTCGAGCGGCACGGCGACCTCGCCGTCGTCCTGCGGGAGGGTGACCGGGCCAACCTGTCCGGGGCGGTCCTCCGGATCGGCTCGCAGGGCCTCGCCATCGACAACCCCAACTCGCCGTCGCCGATCGCCGGGGCGCCGGAGATCGAGGGCACGCTCGAGGGTCCGATCGCCGACCAGGTGGCCCAGCTGATCGAGCAGGCCATCAACCCCGGGATCGCCATGCACGGCGGCGCCGCCCGTCTCGTGAGCGTCGACGACGCCAACTACGTCTACGTCGAGCTCTCCGGCGGCTGCCAGGGCTGCGGGCTCGCCGCCGTCACGCTCAGCCAGGGGATCGAGCGCATGATCATGGAGCAGATCCCCGAGGTGGCGGGCGTCGTCGACGTCACCGACCACGCATCGGGCTCCGACCCGTACTACCAGTCGTCCAAGAAGTAGGACCGCGCGGCCTATAGCGCGGCGGTTGGCACACTGGCCGAGATGCGCCCGCTCCTCCTCGTCGTCCTCATGGCCGTCGGCGCGTGCACCCTGCCCGGGTCCGGGGCCGACGAGCCGTCGTCGACGTCGGCTCCCGAGGCGGCGCCCACCGGGTTCGACGCCCCGGTCGAGGCGCCCGCGTCGGCCTACCGGGCTCCCGAGTTCCCCCAGGGCCTCGATTGGATCAACACCGACCGGCCGCTGGCGCTCGCCGACCTGGCGGGCAAGATCGTGCTGCTCGACTTCTGGACCTCGGGGTGCGTCAACTGCCTCAATGTCATCCCCGACGTCGAGCGCCTGCTCGAGGAGTACCCCGACGAACTCGTGGTGGTCGGCGTCCACTCGGGCAAGTTCGACGCCGAGCGGGAGACCGACGCCATCCGCGAGTTCGTGCTCCAGCACGGGATTCGCCACCCGGTCGTCAACGATGCTGCCTTCGAGGTGTGGGGGGCCTACCAGGTGCGGGCATGGCCGACCGCGTGGCTCATCGGGCCCGACGGAGCGTTGGTGGGCCGCCACGAGGGCGAGGGGGTGTACGAGGTCGTGCAGCCGGTCATCGAGGAGGTGCTCGCCACGCGGGGCGAGCTCGTCGACACCCGGCCGTTCGGCTTCGCTCCCGAGCAGCGGTTGTCGACCGTGCTGTCCTACCCGTCGAAGCTGGCGGTGGACGGGCCCCGTGATCGGCTCTACGTGGCGGACACCGGCCACCACCAGGTGGTGGTCGTCGAGTTGTCGACCGGGCAGGTGCTCGACGTCATCGGCTCCGGGACGCCTGGCTATCGCGACGGGGGGAGCGACGAGGCGGCGTTCGACGGACCCCGCGGCCTCGCCGTCTCGCCTGCCGGGGAGGTGTTGTTCGTCGCCGACACCGGCACCCACACCATCCGGGCCGTCGACGTCGAGACCGGCCTCGTGACGACCCTGGCGGGGACGGGACGACAGGGGTCGTGGCCGCCGCGCGGGGGCCCGGCCGGCGCCACGCCGCTCCATTCCCCGTGGGATCTCGAACTCGTCGACGACACCCTCGTGGTGGCGATGGCCGGTTCCCACCAGCTTTGGGCCCTCGACCTGACCGACCTCACCATCGGGCCGTGGGCCGGGTCGGGCCGCGAGGCCACCACCGGCGGCCCGCGTCGGGGGGCCGCCCTCGCCCAACCCTCGGGGCTGGCCTCCGACGGTGATCGCATCTGGTTCGCCGATGCCGAGTCGAGCAGCATCCGGGTCGTCACCGACGACGAGGTCCGCCTGGTCGCCGGCGCCGCCGACGACCTCTTCACCTTCGGCCTCGACGATGGCGTCGGCGCCGATGCCCGCCTCCAGCACCCACTCGGCGTGGCCTGGGACGGCGAGACGCTCTGGGTGGCCGACACGTACAACTCGGCGATCCGCGCCATCGATCCGGCCACGGGGGCCACCACGACCCTCGCCGGGGGCGAGGCGGGCTGGGCCGATGGCCCGGACCCCGCGTTCGACCAGCCCGGCGGCATCGAGGTCTGGGACGGCCGCCTGCTCGTGGCCGACACCAACAACCATTCGATCCGCATCGTCGATCCGACGACGGGGGCGGCCGACACGCTGGTCCTCGCCGGCATCGAACGGTTCCGGACGCCCACCGAGGACGGCATCGTGGCGGTCGCACCGGTCGTCCTCGCCGACGGTGCCGTCACCATCACGCTCGACGTGGACTTCCCGGCGGGGTTCAAGGTGAACCCCGACGCCCCGGCCTCCTTCGTGTGGGGCGGCGATGCCGGGGTCGTGACGCCCGCCGACACCTCGGTCGTGGCGCCGGAGTTCCCGATCAGCTTCGGTTTCGAGCCCACGGGGCCCGGGGTGCTGGTCGGCGAGGTGGGCATCGTGTACTGCGAGGAGGGGCGGGAGTCGATCTGCCTCTTCGAGGAGGTGCGGTTCGAGGTGCCCGTGGCGATCGACCCGGCCGGTGGCTCGTCGATCGACATCGTCCACGAGGTCAACCTGCCCGGCGGTCTCCTGCCCTGACCGAGTCCCGGTCTCGGGCCGGTATCGTCGGACGCGTGGAACGGGCGCAGGCCATCGTCCGGGATGCCGACCTCGTCGTGAGCTTCAGCGGGGCCGGCCTCTCCCAGGAATCCGGAATCCCGACCTTTCGGGATGCCGACGGGATCTGGACGACGGTCGACCCCCTGAAGATGGCGTCGGTCGAGGGCTTCCTCGCCGATCCGGAGACCGTCATCGACTGGTACGACGAGCGGCGCCTCTACATGGCCGCCAGGCGGCCCAACCCGGCCCATCGTGCCCTCGCCGCCACCCCCGGCATGGTCCACATCACCCAGAACATGGACAACCTGCTCGAGCGCGCCGGTGCCGGCGACGTCATCCACCTCCACGGCACCATCGACCGCGACCACTGCCAGGACCGGTGTGGGCACGAGGAGGCCATCGACCCGGCCCATCCACCGGGCCTCCGCCACTGCCCCGAGTGCGGGGCGCTCATGCGGCCGTCGGTGGTCTGGTTCGGGGAGATGCTCCCCCAGCGGGAGTGGTTCCGGGCGCAGGCGGCGATGCTCGCCGCCGACGTGGTCATCGTCGTCGGCACCTCCGGCGAGGTGTACCCGGCGGCCGGCCTCATCGACCTGGCCCACGACCAGGGAGCCCGGGTGATCGTCGTCAATCCCGAGCCGACCCCGGCCGCCGCCATCGCCGACGCCGACCTGCGTGGCACTGCGGGCGCCGTCATCCCCGAACTGCTCTCGGCCCGGACGTGACCCTCGACGTCGGCGCCTGGCGGTCGCGCTTCCCGGCGCTGGAGCGGTCCCTGGACGGTCGGCCGGTGGCCTGGTTCGACGGCCCCGGTGGTGCCCAGGTCCCCCGATCGGTCGTGACGGCCATCGGTGACGTGCTCACCCGCGGGGTGTCGAACCTCGGTGGCGCCTACCCGCCGTCGGAGGAGGCCGAGGCCATCGTCGCGGGGGCGCGGGCGGCGGTCGCCGACCTGGTGGGGGCGGCCGGTCCCGAGGCGATCGCATTCGGACCCAACATGACCACCCTCAACCTCGCCCTCGCCCGGGCGCTCTCGGCGGACTGGGGTCCCGGCGACGAGGTCGTCGTCACCCGGCTCGACCACGACGCCAACATCTCGCCGTGGCTCCTCGCGGCCCGCCGCACCGGGGCGACGGTGCGGTGGGTCGACATGGACCCCGACGATGGCTGTTCGCTCGCCGACGTCGAGCCGATGCTCTCGGACCGGACGAAGGTGGTGGCGGTCACCCACGCCTCCAACGTGGTCGGCACCATTCCCGACGTGGCGGCGGTGTGCGCCGCCGCGCGCTCGGTCGGTGCCACCAGCGTCGTCGACGCCGTGCACCACGTCCCGCACGCCCCGACCGACATGGCGGCGATCGGATGTGACGCGCTCCTGTGCTCGGCCTACAAGTTCCACGGTCCCCACATGGGCGTCATGGCGCTGGCGCCGAACCGCTGGGATCTCGTGCCCGAGCGCATTCGCCCCGCCCCCGACCACCAGCCGGGGTGGTGGGAGACCGGCACCCAGAGCTTCGAGGCGCTCGCCGGCGTCACCGCGGCGATCGACGAGCTGGTCTCGATCGGGTCGGGACCGTCCCGGCGGGCGCGTCTCGTGGACGCCCTCGGTCGGATCCACGCCCACACCGACGAGCTCACCGTCCGCTTCCTCGATGGCCTTCGGGACCTCCCGTCGATCCGCCTCTTCGGCATCGACGACGACCGGCCGCGCACCCCGACCTTCGCGCTGGAGGTCGCCGGCCGTGACCCCGGCGAGGTGGCGACCGAGCTCGGCCGGCGGGGCCTCTTCGTCGGCCATGGTGACTTCTACGGCCCCGAGGTGGTCCGTCGGCTCGATCGGGCGGATCGTGGGGTCGTGCGGGTGGGCTTCGTCTCCTACACCGACCGCGGCGAGGTCGACCGGCTGCTCGAGGCCCTGGCGGGGCTCGCCCCGGCCTCGGGGACAGCGCCCGCCGCTCGGTAGCCTGCACCGGGTGCGGGTCCTCCTCTGTTCCACCTACGAGCTCGGCCACCAGCCCCTCGGGCTGGCGTCCCCGGCGTCCGAGCTCCTGGCGGCCGGCCACGAGGTGCGCGTCCGCGACCTCTCGCTCGACGCCCTCGACCCCGCCGACGTCGTCTGGGCGGACCGGGTGGCGATCTCGGTGCCGATGCACACGGCCCGTCGGTTGGCGGCCGACGTCGCCCGCGACCTCACCCGGCGTCGACCCGACCTCCCGATCGCCTTCTACGGGCTCTACGCCACGGTGGCCACGGACGAGGCCCGGGCGGCGGGGGCGTCGGCGTTCATCGCCGGCGAGTACGAGGACGCGTTGGTGGACTGGGTCGCCGACGCCGGGCCCGTCGAGACGGTCGAGACCGGCCGGCGCCGCCACCGCATCCCGGTCCGTGCGGATCTCGCCCCGCTGGATCGCTATGCCCGCCTCGCGATCGCGGGCGAGGAACGCCCGGCGGGCTACGTCGAGGCCAGCCGGGGTTGCCGGCACCGCTGTCGGCATTGCCCGCTCCCGACGGTCTACGACGGCCGCTATCGGATCGTCGCCCGGGATGTCGTCGTCGCCGATGCGCTCGCCCAGGTCGAGCGGGGCGCTCGCCACCTGACGTTCGGCGACCCGGACTTCCTCAACGGCCCCGCCCACGCGGTGCGGGTCCTGGAGGCGGTGGCGGAGGCCGCTCCCGAGGTGACCATGGACGTGACGGTCAAGGTGGAGCACCTCCTCGCCCACCGGGACCTGCTCGGAGCGATGGCCGACGCCGGCGTCGTCTTCGTGGTGAGCGCCTTCGAGCACGTCGACGACGCCATCCTCGAGATCCTCGACAAGGGCCACACCGCCGCCGACATGGCGAAGGCGGTCGACCTCGTGCGGGCTGCCGGGATGGAGATCCGTCCGACGTGGCTGCCATTCACGCCCTGGACGACCCGTCGCCGACTCGCCGACCTCGTCCGGTTCATCGCCGACCACGACCTCTGGGGCGCCACCGACCCCGTGCAGTTGACGATCCGCCTCCTGCTGCCCGACGGCTCGCTGCTCGCCGACCACCCGGCGATGGTGCCGCACCTGGTCGGCGACGACCCGCTGGCGCTCGGCAGCGCCTGGGTGCACCCCGACCCGGGTCTCGACGAGCTCGCCGCCCGCCTCGCCGCCCTCGCCGACGCGGCGACGGGGGAGGGGCGGTGCGAACGCGACGTGTTGGCCCTGCTCGTGGCGGCCATCGCCGAGGCGACCGGGGAGGACCTTCCCGCGGTCCCCGAGCAGATCGAGGGCATCGGCCTGACCGAGTCCTGGTTCTGCTGCGCCGAACCCACCAGCGCCCAGGTGTCGCTGCTCGGCGTGGACTGAGGCCAGGACCTCGGTACTCCAGTAGCTGGTACTCCTGATTCGATCCCTTGCGCGAAAGCACTTTGTCTAGTAAAGTGCTTGGCGATGGATGAGCACACCGACGAGCCGGGCCTCGATCCCGACGACACCCGCCTCGATCCCGACGACCTCGCCGAACGGTTGGCGGACGTCCGGCGGATCCGGGCGGCGACGCGGGCCTCGGTGCTCACGGCCGGGTGGGTGGCCCTGGTGGTGTGGGGGCTCGTGTTCCTGGGGTCGGTGCCCCTCGCCTTCGCCCTCGACGGCGATCTCGGCGCCTATTGGATCGTCGCCGCGCCGGTGGGCGCCGTCGTGTCGTTCGTCGCCGGCTCGCGCCAGGAGATGCAGACCACCGAGTCGGCCTGGCCCTACCTCGTCATCGGCGCCGGCATGTTCGTGGGGGCGTTCGGGGCGTTCTTCCTGTTCGCCGGCACGGCGGCCATCGGCGTCTGGGGACTCGTTCTCACGGCGGGGTTCGCCGCGATCGCCCTGCTGGATCGGCAACGGGTCGTGGCGGGCGCCGTGGCGGCGGTCGGCGTCTGGGGCCTCGTCGTGTGGTGGGCGGTCGGCCCCGGCGACCAGGACGTGCTGTACACCGCGATGGCGACGGCGCTCGGGGCACTGCTCGTGGGCGTGGGTGCGGCGCTCCGAATGGTGCGATCGTGACCGAGGGGGCGATGCCCGTCGTGGACGAGACGGTCCACCAGCGGACGAGACTCGGCATCCTCACCATGCTCGCCGAGGTGGGCTCGGCCTCGTTCACCCACCTCCGGGACACGCTGGGACTGAGCGACGGCAACCTGAGCCGTCACCTGCGGGTGCTGGAGGAGGCCGGGTACGTCCGCATCGACAAGACGTTTCGAGGTCGCACGCCGCACACCGCGGTGGCGGCGACCGACGAGGGCCGGGCCGCGCTGGCGGGCTACCTCACGGCCCTCGAGGACATGATCGAACGGCTGCGCTCGACGCAGCCGGAGTGACGGGAGGACGTATGGACACCGTGTTGGCCTGTGAGGGCCTCGTCAAGCACTTCGACGAGTTGACGGCCGTCGGCGGCGTGAGCCTCGACATCGCGGCCGGGGAGACCTACGGCCTGCTCGGGCCGAACGGCGCCGGGAAGACGACGACCATCAGCATGATCTGCGGCTTGCTCGAGCGCGATGCGGGGACGGTCCACGTTGCCGGCGAGCCCATCGACGTCAACACCGTCGCCGCTCGGGCGGCCATTGGCTACGTGCCCCAGGAGATCGCCGTCTACCCCGACCTGACCGGACGCGAGAACCTGCGGTTCTTCGGCCGGCTCAACGGGCTGGAGCGCGACGAACTCGACCGGCGGGTCGACGAGGTGCTCGAGATCGTCGGCCTCACCGAGCGCGCCAAGGACAAGGCCGAGGAGTACTCCGGCGGCATGCAGCGACGCCTCAACATCGGTGCCGGAATGCTCCACCACCCGAAGCTGCTCATCCTCGACGAGCCCACCGTGGGCGTCGATCCCCAGAGCCGCAACGCCATCCTCGACTCGGTCGAAGACCTCGGCGGCGAGGGCATGGCCGTGCTCTACACCACCCACTACATGGAGGAGGCCGAGCGCCTCTGTGACCGGGTCGGGATCATCGACAACGGCTCCATCGTCGCCGAGGGCACCCGGCGCGAACTCACGGCGCTGGTCGGCTCGGTGGACACGGTGGTGGTGGACGTCACGGGTGGCGACGGGATGCTCGAGCGGTTGTCGGCACTCGACGGCGTCGTCGAGGCGACCCTCGACCGGGACCGGCTCACGGTGCTGGTCCCCGAGGCCGGGGCGCGGCTCGCCGAGTTGTTGGCCGCCGTGTCGGCGGGCGGTGCCTCGGTGCGCGGCGTGCAGGTGACCGAGCCCGACCTCGAGGCGGTCTTCCTGCACCTCACCGGCAAGGCCCTGCGGGACTGAGATGACCACCGCCCTGCTCCTGGCCCGCAAGGACCTCACGGAACGGCTTCGGGACCGCTCGTTCCTCATCTTCGGTCTCGTCGCCCCGTTCGGCATCGCCTGGATACTCGCCCTCGTCGCCGGCGGGGCGTTCGACGGTACGTTCTCGGCCACCTACAAGGTGCACGACGCCGCCGGCTTCGTCGGCGCGCCGCTCGTCGCCGGCCTCGAGGACGCCGGCTTCGAGGCCGCCCTCGTCGACTCCGCCGACGCCGCCCGGGCGGCGGTCGACGCCGACGAGGCCGACGCCGCCCTGTTGATCCCGCCGCCCTCGTTCTCCGGGGAGCCCGAGCCCATCGTGGTCTACGGCGACCTCGACGCCGGACTGGCGATCACCGTCGCCGAATCGATCGCGGCCTCGGCGGGTTCCCAGACCGACACGGCCCGTCTCGTGCTCGACGTCACCGGCGACCCCGCCGCGGCGGCCGCCGTCGGTGGCACGGCCCCGCCGGTCACGCTGACCCAGGGCACGACGGGAGACCGCGTGCTCGACGGTGTGACCTACCTGGCGGTCGGGATGGCGCTCTTCTTCCTCTTCTTCTCGGTGCAGGGCGGCATCCTCAACATCATCGAGGAGCGCACCAACGGGACCCTGCGGCGACTGCTCGTGGCCCCGGTCGGCCGGGGTGCCATCCTCCTCGGCAAGACGCTCTCGTCGGCCCTGGCCGGGTTGCTGTCGATGGTGGTGCTGGCGGTGGCGACGACCCTGTCGCTCGGCGCCGACTGGGGGCCGTGGTACGGGGTGGTGCTGCTGTCGGTCGCCGGGGTGATCGCGGCGATGGGGCTCGGGGCCCTCATCGGCACCATCGCCAGGACCGCCGAACAGGCCGGCAACTTCGCCGGCATCGCCGCCACCGTGCTCGGCCTGCTCGGTGGGGTGTTCTTCCCGATCTCGACGGGACCGGGGTTCTTCGACACGGTGACGCGGTTGAGTCCGCATCGCTGGTTGCTGGAGGGCTTCGGTGCCAATGCCGGCACCGCGCCGTTCACGGCCGTGCTGGTGCCGGCACTGGTCGTCGCGGGGTTCGGCGTGGTGACCGGCCTTGCCGCCTACGCCAGGCGCTCGAAGCTGACGGGGGTGGTCTAGGTGCGCATGCTCACGATTGCCGGGACGTCGCTCCGGCGGTTCATCCGGGACCGCTCGAACCTGTGGTTCGTCTTCGGGTTCCCGATCCTGATCATCTTCTTCATCGGGCTCCAGTTCGGCTCGGGCTCGATCTCCACGCTGGGCATCGTGGGTGCCGACACCCCGGTCGGGGAGTTGGTCGTCGAGGCGGCTACCGAGGCCGGTTTCGGCATCGAACGACTCGGCGACCGCGCCGAGGCGGAGGAGTGGGTCGAGCGGGGTTGGGTCCGGGCAGCCGTCGTGGTCCCCGACGGTGACCCCTTCGAGACCTCGGTTGAGGTCTCGTTCCTGGCCCGCGAGGGGTTCGGGTCCGAGCTCGTCGCCCCCGTCCAGGCCGCCATCTCGGAGGCCAACCTCGCCCCGACGGCCACCGAGGCCGTCGTGTCCGCCACCGGCGCCGACCCGGCCGAGGCGCGCCGGGAGGTGACCGCCGCCGCCGAGGCGCAGACCCCCACGGCCGTCGACACCGAGGTGGTCGGCGATCCCCTGTTCGAGGGCGATGTCGGCGTCTTCGACCTGGGCGCGTCGTCGCAGCTCGTGCTCTTCACGTTCCTGACGTCGTTGGCGTCCTCGGGCTATCTCATCCTCACCCGCAAGCTCGGTGTGGCCCGTCGCATGCTGGCGAGCCCGACCCACCCCACCGAGATCGTGGTCGGCGAGACGGCCGGTCGCTTCGGCATCGCCCTGGTGCAGGCGCTGTTCATCGTCGTGGTGACGGCCGTGGCCTTCGGCGTCGATTGGGGCGACCCGCTGGGGTCGGCGGCAATCATCGCCGTCTTCGCGCTCGTGTCGACGGCGTCGGGGATCCTGCTCGGGTCGCTGCTCCAGAGCGACCAGACGGCCGGCGGCGTCGGCGTGATGATCGGGATCGGGCTCGGGGCGCTGGGTGGGTGCATGGTGCCCTACGAGGTCTTCCCCGAGACCATCCAGCAGGTCTCGCGCTTCACGCCCCACAACTGGGCCCTGCAGGGCTTCCGGACGCTCCTGTTCGAGGACGGCACCATCGCCGACATCGGCCTCCAACTCGCCGTGCTCGGGGGCATGGCGGCGGTCCTCATGGCTCTGGCGATCTGGGCCTACCGCCGCTCGATCGTGTCGGTGTAGGGCTACTGGTCGACGCCGTCGAGGGGCACGTCGGGCAGCGGGCGCGACGAGATGCGTCCAGCGCCCATGGTCACGGCGACGGCGAGCTCGTGGTCGGTGTCGCCGTGATAGACGCCGCGCAGCGGGGTGACGTCGTCGTAGTCACGACCATGCCCGATCACGACGTGCCGCTCGCCGGCCTCGAGGCAGTTGGTCGGGTCGATGCCCCACCAGCCGAAGCCGGGGATCGCCGCCTCCACCCAGGCGTGGGTCTGGACCACGATCTCGTCCCCGTCTGGCGAGGACCCGTCGGCGGGGTCGGCGGCGTAGAAGTACCCCGAGACGTAGCGGGCCGGCAGGCCGAGGGACCGCAGGAACGAGATGGTCAGGTGGGCGTAGTCCTGGCACACCCCGGCCCGCGCCGACCACACCTCGGCCGGGTCGACGCCGATCCGCGTGGCCCCCGGCACGTAGTCCATCGTGTCGTGCACGTGACCCATCACCGTCCGCGCCACCTCGGTGGCATCGTCGATGCCCGCCACCAGCCCCCGGGCCTCGGCTGCCATCTCCGGGGTCCAGCGGGTGTGCGGGGACGGCTGGGTGAACAGCCATCGATCGGTGCGGAAGCCCGGCGCCGCCACGTCGTCGAGGGCGCTGGCGGCCGGCGACGGCCGGGGCTCGGTGATGAGCGAGGCCCGGGCATCGACCACCAACTCGTCGTGGGGGAGCCGGACCCCGAACGTGTCGACCCGGGTCCCCCAGCGATCGACGTACCCGTGGAGGCGCGCGGTCGGCTCGACCGCCAACTCGTAGCGCACCGAGCGCTGGTGGTCGTCGCTGCGCGGGCACGCCCGCAGCGCGTTGTGCGAGTCCCATACGGGCGACCGGTACCGGAAGCGGGTCACGTAGCGGACGGCGATCTCCATCAGAACGCCTCGTAGGCATGGATCGCGGCGTCTGCGGCCAGCCGGAAGAACTCGTCCTCGACCACCGGGGGCAGCTCGCCGATGGCCTCCTCGACGTGCTCGAGGTAGGCGCCGATGGCGGTGCGATCGAGGCGGCTGGGCTCGGAGAACTCCAACTCGGCCCGGAGTCGGCCCACCGCCCTCCGCGACCGGTCCCCGGTGGTGTCGTCACCGATGGCCTCGATCTGGCGCTCGGCCAGGTCGAGGCAGTAGAAGACGGACCGGGGCAATCGGGGGTCCTGCAGCAGGAACTCGAGCACCCGCTCGGGCTGCATCGAGGCCCGGAACTCCCGGAGGTAGGCCTCGTAGGCGGAGAGCGACTTGAGGAGCTTGGCCCACTCGGGGAAGGCGGCGGGGCCGGCGAACCCGCCGAGTCGCCGCTGCCACACCTTCGTGACCCGGGCGGTGATCATCGCCCGCTCGAGGGCGACCCCGAGGACGAGGAAGTGATAGCCCTCCGCCCGGGGCACCGAGGCGTCGATCGTGCCCGAGAGGGCCTGGCAGCCGACCTTGACCTGTCGGAAGACCGCATACGGGGAGCGATCGAGTTCCGACGCCAGGCGATCGGGGGCGAGCTCCAGGTGGAGGGCGTTGACGGCCTCCCAGAACTCCGACGAGAGCCACTCGCGGGCTCCCCGGGCGTTCTCCCGTGCCCGGGCGACGATCGACACCAGTGATCCCGGGTTGGCGAGGTCGGCCACGAGGAACCGGGTGACCGAGCGGGGCGAGACGTCGTCGGAGAACTCGTCGTCGAGGTACAGGATCTCGAGCAACTCCCGCCACAGCTCCTCGGAGGGCCGGGCGCCTCCCTCGAGGGCCGTCTGGTGGGTCACGTCGAGCAGTCGGGCCGTGTCCTCGGCTCGCTCGAGGTAGCGACCGATCCAGAACAGGTCCTCCGCGTGCCGGGCGAGCATCACGCCCCCAGCACCCAGGTGTCCTTCGACCCACCGCCCTGGGAGGAGTTGACGACGAGCGACCCGTCGCGCATGGCCACCCGGGTGAGGCCGCCGGGGATCACCTCCACGTCCGACCCGGCCAACACGAAGGGTCGGAGGTCGATGTGGCGAGGTGCCAGCCGGCCGTCCACGAAGCTGGGGTGGGTCGACAGTTGAACGACGTCCTGGGCGACGTAGGCCCGCGGTTCGGCGGCCAGTGCGGCGGCGGCGGCCGACAGGGTGGCGTCGTCGGCCATCGGGCCGATGACGATGCCGTACCCGCCGGCCTCGGCGACGGGCTTCACGACCAGGCGGTCGAGGTGGTCGAGCACCCACGCCAGCTGGTCGGGATCCCACGGCAGGTAGGTGGTCACGTTCGGCAGGATTGCCGGCTCCCCGAGGTAGTACTCGATGAGCGCCGGCACGTAGGGGTAGACGCCCTTGTCGTCGGCCACCCCGTTCCCGACCGCATTGGCCAGCGTGACGGTCCCGGCTCGCACCGCCGACATGAGCCCGGGCACGCCGAGGACGGAGTCGGGGCGGAACACGACGGGGTCGAGGAAGTCGTCGCCGATCCGACGGTAGATGACGTCGACCCGGGCGAGACCCCGGGTGGTCCGCATGTAGACCGTCTGGTCGTCGACGACGAGGTCCCGGCCCTCGACCAGCTCGATGCCCATCTGGCGGGCCAGGAAGGCGTGCTCGTAGTAGGCGGCGTTGTGGATGCCGGGCGTGAGCACCACGACCGTGGGGTCGCCAACGCCGGCCGGCGCCATCGAGGCCAGCGTGCGGAAGAGGGAGGCGCCGTAGTGGCTCACGGGGCGCACCCGATACCGGGCGAAGGCGCCGGGCAGCACCCGGGTCATGGCCACCCGGTTCTCCAGGACGTAGGAGACCCCGCTCGGCACCCGCAGGTTGTCCTCCAGCACGCGATAGACGCCGTCGTCGCCACGCACGAGGTCGACCCCCGAGACGACCGACCGGGCGGCATGGGGCACCGCGATGCCGTGGGCCTCCGGGACGTAGCCGGAGGCCGACTCGACGATCCAGCGCGGGATGACGCCGTCGGCGATGGCCGCCTGCTCGCCCACGTACACGTCGTCGAGGAAGAGGTTGAGGGCCCGGACCCGCTGGATGAGGCCCGCCTCCACGGCCTGCCACTCGTCGGCGGGGATGATGCGAGGCACGAGGTCGAGCGGCCACGTGCGCTCGATGCCCTCGTCGGAGTCCGCCACCGCGAACGTGATGCCCTGCCGCCGGAAGATCGACTCGAGCAGGTGGACTCGTTCGGCGATGTCGTCGGCGTCGAAGCCGGCGAAGCGGTCGACGAGCTCCCGGTAGTGGGGCCGCACCCTGCCGTCGACGACCTCGCAGAACCCGCGACCGGCGTAGTCGTCGAAGAGTCCCATGGACGGCTATCGATGGGCGCGGGCGCGCTCGACGCCGGGCGATGCCGCGGCTACGAGGTCGGCGAACTCGGCCGCGAGGGCGGCGGTGGCGGCCCGATCCCCCTCCACGCCCTTGTGGTGGAGCAGCTCGAGCGCCCCGTCGATGATGGGCAGCATGGCTGCCTCCGGTCGGCGCAGCCGACCGTGGTCGAGCAGCCTGCGCACGTGGGCGAGCGACTCCCGCCGGTCGGGCAGCTCCTCGCGTTCGGCGGCGAGGTCGGCGACGGCGGCGTACGTCTCGAGGAAGGGCTCGAGCACGAGTCGGGCGAGGTTCGGAATCCGCTCGACGGTGGTCGCCGCTTCGGGCAGCGAGGCCACGAAGGCGTCGCGGGGGGCGAAGAAGAAGTCGAATTTCAGCAGGTCGCGCACCCGCAGGGCGGTCGCCTCCTCGTCACCGCCGACCCGTTCGGCGAGGTCGACGATCGCCGGCACGAGGAGGTGGTGGACCATCGTGTTGCGGTAGAAGGCCAGCGCATGGGACTGCCCCTCGAGGACCTCCCACCCCTCGGCGGTGCGCTCCACGAAGCCGTGCTCGGCGAGTCGCTCGAGCACGACCTCGACGTCGATCCGGCGGTCGAACCGGGCCGTGCGGGGGAGGTCGAGGCGGTCGACCTCGGCGGCCAGCGGGGCGATCCGGTCGGTCAGCTCGGTGACCGGGATCGGCCCGTGGTCGTCGGTGAGCAGCAGCGAGATCGCCGCGGTCGGCGTGATCGGCGTCGCCTCGTTGATCCTCGTCATGACGTCGAAGGCGAGGCGGGCGAGGTCGATGGAGCCCTCCTCGGACTCGCCGCTCCACTCCTTGGCCAGGGAGATCGGCTCCCCGAAGCGGATGTGGACGTCGCCGTAGCGCCGGCGCATGGAGGCGATCGCCCCGACGAGCCAGCCGAGGCTCTCGTCGGTCTTCGAGGCCCCCTGGATCTCGGCGGCGTAGTCGCCGATGTCCTGGATCTGGTCGTAGGAGATCGAGGCCGGCACGAGCACGACGTCGTCGGTCATGCCCCGCTCGAAGGAATCGATGACGTAGTGCAGCAGCCCGAATGACGGGGCCCGGAGCTTGCCGGTCCGGGAGCGGCCGCCCTCGGGGTACCACTCGAGCGGGAAGCGGCGGGAGAGCAGGTAGTCGAGGTAGGAGCGCAGGACGAACTTGTAGGTGGGGTCGTCGCGGAACGAGCGCCGGATGAAGAAGACGCCCGCCCGCCGGACGAGGGGCCCGACCGGCCAGAAGTTCAGGTTGATGCCGCCGGCGGTGTGGCTCGGGGGCAGGTCGTTCTCCCAGAGGATGAACTGCATGACGAGCCGGTCGAGTTGGCTCTTGTGGGACGGCAGGAAGACCAGCGAGGCGTGCTCGGAGGTGCCATGGATCTCGAGGAGTCGTCGGCGGTCGTAGGAGATCCGCCCATAGCCCTGCCGGTAGAGGAGGTGGATGAGTCCGGCGATGAGGTCGATGGCCACCGTCGTGGGGGTGGCGGCGATCTCGCCGAGCAGGCGGCGGGCGCGGGCGGCAACCGCCTCGTAGGGCTTGTCCAGGTCTTCGGCGATCTCGGCGAGACCGGCCTGGAAGTCGCCCTGGGCGGTCACCTCCTCGGTGACGAACCGGGCGATCTTGTATCGGTTGCCGCGCAGCCGCCGCTCCGCCCGTTCGAGGGCGAGCCACGCCCGTCGGGCGACGAAGTCCCCCAGCCGCGAGGCGGCCTGGGAGTCGTGCCATTCGGCCACGAGGTCGGCGGCGCCGGCCGGTTCCCCGACGACGATCTGCATGCGGTCGGGGTGGCGGAAGGCGAGCCACCGCTGCCGGACCGGGTCCGGCTCGCGGGGGTCACCGACCGCCTGTACGACGTCGATCAGGCGGACCCGGCGGCGACCGTCGCGCTCGGGCGCCATCCACACCATCCGGACCGGGACCACGAGGGCGTCGGGCGACCGCATGACGCGGGCGTCCAGCAGGCTGGAGATCGGCGGGCGCCGTCGACGTCGGGTGGATGGCAGTTCGATGATCGCCGAGGGGGGCACCCCTTGCTCCGTCGCCCAGTCGCGCAGCTGCTGGGACTCGAATGCGCTCGCGGTCTCGGCGAGGACGAGGAGCGGGCGGTGGTCGGGCAGGCGCGGTGCGGGCACGAGACGAGGCTACCGACCCGAGTCCCGCCCCGCCGGAGCCGGGCACCCGGCGAGGTGGTCGTCGACCACGCCGACCGCCTGGCAGAACGCATAGGCGGTCGTGGGCCCCACGAACCGGAAGCCCGCCGCCACCAGGTCGGCGGTGAGCGCGTCCCCGAGGGGGTCCGTGGCCGGGACGCCGGCGGCCGTCGGCGGACGGCGGACGGCGGTCCGGCCGTCGACCCGGTCCCAGACGAGGGCGACCAGTCCGCCCGACCGGCGGAGGTCGACCACCGCCCGGGCGTTGTGCACCGTGGCCTCGACCTTGCCGCGATGGCGGATGATCCCGGGGTCGGCGAGGAGGCGCTCGACGTCGTCGGGCCCGAAGGCGGCGACGGCGTCGGCGTCGAAACCGGCGAACGCCCGTCGATAGCCCGCCCGGCGGGCGAGGACGGTGCGCCACGACAAACCTGCCTGCGCCGACTCGAGCGTCAGCGCCTCGAACAACCCGGCCTCGGTACGGACCGGGACCCCCCACTCGGTGTCGTGGTAGGCGACCAGCAGCGGGTCGTCGCCGGGCCACGCACAGCGGCCCGGCTCAGTCATCGTCCTCCTCGTCGGACTCCTCCCAGAGCGCCCGCATCTCCGCCGAGCGCTCCAGCAGCTCCCCGAGCGTGCCGCGGTCGGCCACCCGGCCGTCGACCATGAGCACGATCTGGTCTGCCCGCCGGAGGGCGGGCCGTCGATGGCTGACGACGAGGCAGGCGGCCCGACGCCGATCGAAGAGCCGCTGCCAGAGCTGGGTCTCGGTGTGGACGTCGAGGGCCGAGGACAGGTCGTCGAAGATGAGCAGGTCGGCGTCGGTGAGCAGCATGCGGGCGGCCGCCGCTCGCTGCACCTGACCGCCCGAGAGTCGCACGCCTCGGGTGCCGACCAGGCTGTCGAGACCGTGGTCGAGGTGCTCGACGTCGGGACCCAGCACGGCCAGCTCCACGGCCTCGGCGATCTCGTCGGCGGTGGCCTCCCGTCCGAGGGTCAGGTTCTCGGCCAGCGAGGCCGACACGAGCCGGGGCACCTGGGGGGTGTAGGCGACCCGCGGTGGCACGAGCTCGACGGCCGGGTCGGCGACCGGCTCGCCGTTCCAGGTGATGGTGCCGGCGTCTGCCGGGACCAGCCCGAGCAGGGTGCGCAGCAGGGTCGTCTTGCCCGCCCCGATCCGGCCCGTCACGACCGTGAAGGAGCCGGCCTCGAGCGTGAGGTCGACGTCGGTGACGCCCCCGTCGGTCGATGGGTGGCGGTAGGTGAGCCCGGTCACCGCGAGGCGACGCAGCCGGTCGCCCCGGGGCGGGCGAGGGCTCGGGACCACCGGGTCGCCGAGGCCGAGGGGCGCCGGGTCGACCAGTGCCTCGTCGGGCGCATCGACCGCCAGCCGCCGCATCCGGCTCAACGAGACGCCGGTGCGGGCGTGCTGGGCGATCATGTCGCCGGCCCAGGCCAGGTAGGCGGTGAGCCGGGGGATGAAGACGATGAACGTCGCGAGGGCACCGACGGACAACTCACCCGATCGCAGCGACGTCGCCCCGAGCAGGAGGACGAGCCCGGTGGCGAGGTTGGCCATGTTCTGGTTGCCGGAGCGGAGGATCTCCGTGGTGGCCGTGTCGCGGAGCGCCGCCCGATTGCGGGTCTCGTTGAGTGACTCGAGATGGGCGAGGGCGGGGACCTCCGCCCCGGATGTCTTGACCGGCAGGATCGCCGTGAACAGGTCCCCGAGGAACCCGGTCACGTCCTCGGTGGCGGCACGCAGCGCCGTCCGGTGACGCTGGATGACCTGCGAGAGCGCTCGGGTGAGCGCGGCCGCCACCGCCATCGGCACGACGACGGCGGCGGTGAGGAGCGGGTCGATGGAGACGAGGATGCCCAGCGCCACCACCACGTAGAGGACGAGGCCGCCGCCGTCGATCCAGTTCTCGGTGTACTCGACGACCTCGTCGACGTCCTCTCGGAACGTCGACACGGCGGCCCCGGTGGCCGAAGGGAGGATGCGCGAGCCGGGGGCCGTGAGCAGCCATCGGAGCAGGTTGCGCTGCAGCAGCAGCCGCCACCGGTGCCAGAAGATCGCGTACCGCCACACCGCGAGCTCGAAGACCCCGAGCCGACCGATGATCGCCGCCGCCAGGAAGGCGATGCCCGAGCGCACCGGGTCGGCGTCGCCCTCGGCGAGAGCGTCGAACACGATGCCGACCGCGAGTCCGTAGAGCACCGGGATCGTGTGGAACACCGTCCAGAGGACGACGTTGGTCCAGAAGAGCAGTGGCCACGGGCGGGCGGCGCGCCGGACGACGGCGATGGGTGAGAGCGTCGTCACGGCATCGCTCCCACCAGGTCGTCGATGGCCTCGCCACCCTCGGCGGCGGCGAGCATCGCGGCGTAGGCCGACGTCGGGTCGGCGGCCAGCTCGGCCCGGGGCCCGTCCTCGACGACTTCCCCATCCGAAAGGACCACGATCCGGTCGACCGAACGGACGGTCTCGAGGCGGTGGGCGATGATGACCGCCGTCCGGCCCGCCACCAGCCGGTGGATGGCCCCCGAGAGCAACGCCTCGGTGGCGGGGTCCACCCGCGACGACGGCTCGTCGAGGATGACGAGGCCCGGGTCACGCAACTCGGCGCGCGCAAAGGCGAGCAGCTGCGCCTCGCCCGAGGAGAGGCCGATGCCGTCGGGCCCCACCACCGTGTCGATCCCGGCGGGGAGGCCCTCGAGCCAGGCCCCGAGCCCGATCTCCTCGAGGGCGGCGACGACCACCCGGTCGTCGTAGGCAGTGTCGAAGAGGGTCACGTTGTCGCGCACCGTGCCCGAGAACAGGTGGACCTCCTGGGGGACGGTGGCCACCCGGGGCCCGACCGAGGCGGGATCGGCGTCCCGCAGGTCGACGCCGCCGAGCCGGATCGCGCCCTCGAGGGGGTCGGCGACCCGGGCCAGCAGCTTCGACAGGGTCGACTTCCCACTCCCGGTGCGGCCGAGCAGGCCGACGGTCGTCCCCGCCTCGATGGTGAGGTCGATGCCGATCAGGACCGGCACCGAGTCGTAGGCGAAGTCGACGCCGTCCACGGCGACCGACAGCGGGCCGACGGGAAGGGGTGTCGTCCCGTCGCGGGGGACCGACGGCGTGGTCGCCAGGAGCGTCGAGAGGCGAGCGAGGCCGGCGGCCGCCTTCTGGAGCTCCTGGGTCTGGTTGGTGATCTCCTCGATGGGGGCCTCGATGCGGGTCATGTACTGGTAGATGAGGATCGCGGTGCCGATCGAGATCGAGCCCGACAAGGCGAGCGAGGAGCCGACCGCGAGGGCCAGGACCGACGAGAGGCTGAACAACCCGATCGAGGTCACCCAGATCACGGACCGACGCATCCACGACCGGATGCCGATCGTGGCGTACTCGTCCATCACCGCCCGGAAGCGATGCATGGCCGGCTCCCCGCCGGCGTTGGCGCGCAGGTCATCGATGGCGCCGAGGTGTTCCTCGATGAAGCCGAAGAGGCGACCCGACACCCCCCGCTCCTCCTCGGCGGCGGCCACGGCGAAGGCCCGGGTCCCGAAGAGGGTGGCGAGCACGACCACGGTGAACCCGACCACGGCCCAGCCCGCCGCCGGGTTCTCCCGGAAGGACACCACGGCGATCCCGCCGAGCAGCAGGACCGCTCCGAGCACCTTGGTCGCGAAGTGGCTGAAGAACTGGGCGACGGCCGTGATGTCCCCGTCCACTCGCTCGATGAGGGCGCCGGGGTTGGTGGCATCGTGGTGGTCCATGTCGAGTGCGAGCACATGGCGGGCCGACACCACCCGGAGGTCGTTGGCGACCGCCCAGCCGATGCGGGTGCCGAGGTAGGTGGAAGCGGCCGAGAAGGCCTGCGTCGCCACCGAGACGACGAGGAAGAGCCCGGCGAGGCGAACCAGCCCCCCCAGGGGGTCGCCGGCGAGGGCGCCATCGACGAACCGGGCCAGCAGGAGTGGCGCGGCGAGGTCGAACGCCACCGTGGCGATGACGGTGGCGACGGCGGCGGCCGCGGTCCCGCCCCGGTGACGGAGGTGGGGGAGGAGCACGGCCAGGTGGAGGCGGGAGCCCTGGCGCATGTCCCCAGCGTAGGACTCCGCCCGACCGGGAGGTCGCCGATTATCGGCCCGTAGGCTGGGTGGCCATGAGGGCGATCTGTCAGCGGGTCACCGGGGCGTCGGTCTCCGTCGACGGGGTCGAGGTCGGTCGGATCGGGACCGGTCTCGTCGTGCTGGTGGGGGTGGGGGCGACGGACTCGGTGGCCGACGCCGAGGTGCTGGCCGCCAAGCTGGTGGACCTCCGCCTCTTCCGGGACGGCGACAGGGGTTTCGAGCGGTCCCTCGTCGAGGTCGGCGGGTCGATGCTGGCCATCAGCCAGTTCACGCTGTTCGGCGACGTTCGTCGCGGCCGGCGTCCCTCGTTCACCGAGGCGGCGGGTGGGCCCGAGGCCGAACCGGTCTACGACGCCTTCGTGGCGGCGGTCGAGGCCGCGGGGGTGCCGGTGGCCACCGGGGTCTTCGGCGCCATGATGGAGGTGGCGCTCACGAACGACGGCCCGGTCACCCTGGCCGTCGAGGTCGTCGACGGGCGGGTTCGCTAGCCCTTCGCGGCGCGACCGGCCTCACACACCGCCAGGAAGTCGCAGCCGCGACAGTGGTCGCCGGGGGTCGGCGCCCATGCCTCGGCGTCGATGCCGTCGATGACGGCGACGAGCCGGGCCCGTGCCGCCTCGAGCCGGTCGGGCGTGACCTCGGTCGTGCGCTCGACGAGGCCGCCGCCGAGATGGGCGAAGGTGACCGAGAGCCGCTCGGGGGCCGGTCCCAACGCCCCGGCGGCTGCGGCCACCGCGTAGGCGTCGAGTTGGAGGTCGACCGCCGGGTCGTCGGAGGGGCGGCCGGACTTGAAGTCGACGACCTCCCAGTGGTCGTCGGTGCCGTAGACGGCGTCGATCCGACCTCGCACCACCGCCTCGCCGATCGGGAGCTCGAAGGGCGCCTCGACCGCCAGGGGGTGGTCGGTGGCGAACCGGCTCGCCGCGAACACCTCCCAGGCCGGTGCCCCGTCGGCGCGGGGACCGTCGACGTCGACGACGTCGTAGACCGCCTCACCGGCGTCGTCGAGCGGGAGGTGGCCCAGGTTGTGCAGCTCGATCCGGCGGTGCACGGCGATCCCGCGGGCGGCGGCCGGGTTGTGCCGCCGGGGGAGCGGGTCGACGTGGCTCCAGAAGTACTGCCGGGGGCAGCGGGCGTAGGTGACCGCCGCCGAGACCGACACGGTGATCGGGTCGTCGGCGGGATCGGGGTCGGGCGGCTCGGGGAGGGCGAACAGCATCCCCTGGTACTCGGCCACCGCGGCATCGTATGCGGCCTCGATCCCGAGGTCGGCGGCCAGCCGTCGGGGGCGGCCGGGATCGGCGATCGTCGCCCGCATCTCGGCGTCCCAGCCGTCCGCGAAGAGCGGATCGGGGGCGGCCGCCTCGGCGGGAGCGACGAGCAGTTCGGGTCGCTCGCCGGCCGGCTCGTCGGCCACGACCTCGCTTCCGGGGGCCGCAGCGATCGTCTCGAAGAGCGCCGAGGCGGATCGGGGCCGCACGGTCGGCTCGGGGACGCCGTACCAGGCGGCACCCGAGGTGTGGAGGGCGCGTCGGGCCCGGGTGACGGCGACGTACCCGAGGCGCCATTCGGCCCGCTCGTGGGCCTCCCGGAAGACGGCCTTGCGGGCCTCGGCGTCGTCGGGGTCGAGGTCGGCCAGCGTGTCGCCGTCGAGCCGCAGCTCGTGGGGGAGGGCCCAGGGTCGGGCGTGGGGGTCGGGGTAGTTGCGTCCGGGAGTCGGGAACTTCCCGTGGGCGAGGGTGGGGAGGAAGACGACGTCCCACTCGAGGCCCTTGGCCCGATGGACGGTGAGGAGGGCGACGGCGTCCTCACCCGAGAGGCGGGCGGCGTCGAGCTCCTCGGTGGGGTCCTCGCGCAGCAACTCGAGGTGGGCGAGGAACGCCTCGAGCGACGGTCGTCCCTCGAGGGGGCTCCACTGCTCGGCCAGGTCGAGGAAGCGGTAGAGGTTGAGACGGGCCGACAGGGAGGCGGCGGCCGGGAGGGCCTCGACGTCGCGCCAGGCATCCGTCTCGGCGAGGATCTCGCGGACGAGCTCGACGAGGGAGAGGCCCTGGGCCGCTCGGAGCAGCCGCCGCAGCGTGGCCCCGAGCCCGGCCAGTGCCTCGACGGCCTCGGGGCGGAGTGGGAACTCGTCGAGGTGGTCGAGCGCCTCGGTGAGGCTGCGCCGGACCCCCGTCTCGTCACCGGCCCGCACCCACTCGGTGAGTGGCCGCAGGTCGGCGAGGCCGAGCCGGGCCCGGGAGCCGAGCGCGAGGCGGGCGAGGGCCACCGAATCGCCGGGGTCGTCGAGCACGCGCAGCCAGGCATGCACGTCGACGACCTCCGGGACGTCGAGGAGCCCCCCGAGGCTGGCCACCTCGGTGGGGACGCCGGCGTCGGCGAGCACCCCCCGGATGAGGGCCATGTCGCGGTTTGCCCGCACGAGCACCGCCATCTCCCCGTAGGACGTCCCGGCCGCGTGGTGTTCGGCGACCCATTCGGCGATGGCGGTCGCCTCGTCCAGCCCGGTTCGGTACCACCCCACGGTCACCCGGCCCGGATCGGTGCCGGGCACGGGAGTCAGCGGCGTCCGCGGCTCGGGGTCGACGACGGCCCGGACCCGGTTGGCGACGTCGAGGATGTGCTGCCCCGACCGCCGGTTGCGAGTGAGGGGGAGGGTCGGCGCCGGTCGGCCGTCGGCGGTCGGGAAGTGGGTCGGGAACCGGGTGAAGTTCTGGAGCGAGGCCCCGCGCCACTCGTAGATCGTCTGGTCCGCGTCCCCGACGGCGACGACCGTGCGCCCGTCGGCGAAGAGCGCCTGCAGGAGCCGACGCTGGGCCGGGTCGGTGTCCTGGTACTCGTCGAGGAGGACCACCCGGTGGCGCTCGCGAATCCGCTTGGCCACCTCGGGGTGCTCGGTGACCAGCCGATGGGCGCCGGCGATGAGGTCGCCGTAGTCGAGCACGCCCAGCCGACGCTTCTCGTCGACGAACCGGGCGATCACGCGGGCGAGTTCGGTGCGGGCGATGCCGACCTCCTCGTGGGCGTCCTCGGTGACGAGGGCGGCCGGGTCGACCAGGTTGTCGGCGACCGCGGCGGCCAGCCGGATGAGGTCGCCGAGGCGGTGGCGCGGGCTGGTGAGGTCGGTGACCACGAGGTCGGGCGTCGTGGCGAGTGCCTCGAGGAGCAATTGGCGGGCGAAGGTGGGCGTGATGACCCGGGCGTCCCGCTCGACGCCGACGTACGGCCCGTACTCGCGCAGGAGCCGGGCCGCGAAGCCGTGGTAGGTGTGGACGTCGACCTCCAGACCCGGTTCCACGACGCCGGCCACGGCCTCCCGGATGCGCCCTGCGAGCTCCCCGGCAGCCTTGTTCGTGAAGGTGATGCCGAGGATCGACGGCGCCGGCGTCCCGGCCGCCACCAGCGCTTCGACGAGGCGGACGAGGGTGTAGGTCTTTCCGGTCCCGGCTCCGGCATCGATGCGGAGCGGTCCGGGCGTGGCCGTCACGATGGCCGACTGCTCGTCGGAGAGCGGGAACGTCATGGCACGAACGCCTCCCGGCCCTCCGGCCAGGCGTCACAGAGCACCCGGACGGCGCATCGCTCGCAGCCACCGCCGGGGCTCGGGGGGAATCGCTCGGCCCGGATGGCCTCGGCGATCCCCCGGAGCCGGTCGCGCACGGCGTCGAGTTCGTCGAGGTCGAGGCACCGGGTGGCGACGTGGTTGCCGCGGGCGAGCGGATACCAGAGCTCGGCCGCCGAGACCGGCCCGACGCCCGCCAGCTCGGGGTCGTCCCCCGCCGCCAGGGCGTAGAAGCCGAGCTGGAGGCTGGCGGCGGCCTCGGCCTTCGAGACGGCCGTGGCCGTCGTCTTGTAGTCGACGATCCGCAGCCCGTCCGGTCCGCGATCGATGCGATCGGCCCTGCCGCGCCATGCCTCGCCATCGAGGGCCAGGCGCAGCGGTCGCTCGACGAAGGCGGCCGCCCAGGGGCCGGGAGGAGCCGCCGTGTACAGCCGCTCGACGGCCCGTCGGGCCCGTCGGAGCCAGTGGTCGGACCACGGCGGGCCGTCGAAGTCCGCCGGGTCGAAGATGTCGTCGAGGGCGGTCAGGGCCTCGTCCGGATCGGCATGGTCCCGGCCGTCGGCGATCGCCGCCCGGTCGGCGGCCTCGGCGGCGGCGTGGACGACCGACCCGAAGCGCATCCAGACCGATGGCTCGTCGCCGATGCCGAGGTGGCGCTCGAGGGCGTAGCGGCGGGGGCAGGCCTCATAGGCCATCGCCTGGCTGGGGGAGAAGGCCGCCTCGTCGGGCACGACGCCATCGTCGGGTCCGCGGGCCCGCACGCCCGCCAACTCGAGGGCGGGCCGGAGGTGGGGGAGCGCGTCGTCGGCGAGGACGGACAGCGCCGCCAGGCGCCGCGCCGCCGGTGTGGCCGGGTCGGTGAGGGAGCGGCGCAGGCGCGCCTCGGCCTCGGTCGGGGTGACGGGCGGGGCGTCGGACGGGTCGGCGGGCCGGCGGTCGACGTCGCCGGCCACGGCGTCGAGGAATCGGGAGGGACGATCCTCGGTCTCGTCGAGACCGGCGGCGGTGGCCGTCCAGATCACCCGCTCGCGGGCCCGGGTCATGGCGGTGTAGGCGAGGCGCATCTCCTCCTGCACCCGGAAGCGGGCGGCCGCCGCCGGGTCGCGCCGTCCTGCCGGGAGCAGGTGGGTGTGGAGGATCGACGAGGTGCGACGCAAGTCGGGCAGTACGCCGTCGACGGCGTCGGCGATGATGACGACGTCGAACGCCAGTCCCTTGGCCTGGTGCAGGGTCGTGACTGCCAGGCGGTCCTGTCCGTCGGCCTCGAAGCGGAGCAGCGGTTGGGCCTCGAAGTCGTCGGCGGTGGCCCGCGCGAGCATCTCGGCGAGCGTGGTGGTGGGCTCGCGGTCGGCGAGGTGGCCGAGCACCTGGGCGAAGGAGGCGAGTGCCGCCCGCCATCCCGGGTCGTCGAGGGCCGTTCGGCCGAGGGCCCCCAGGCCGGTCCAGACGCGCCAGAAACCGTCGGCCGCCGCCAGTCGGTCCGCCCAGTCCGGGGTCTCGATGAGCTCGGCGGCCTCCGTGGCCGGCGGTTCGATCCGGCGAAGCACCTCGGCCCACGGGGTGCGGTCCCGGACCCTGATCCGCAGCGCCTCGCGCTCGCCGCCCAGCGGAAGGGCGAGGAGCGGGCCGAGGAGGAGGCGGCGGGCGGCCCGGCGCTGGTCGGATTCGGGGAGGGCTCGTCGGTCGGCGGTGGCCAGGTCGACCAGGTCGGCGATCGCCCGGACGGCGGGGTGGTCGACGAGGCGGGCGTCGGGACGGTCGTGGGCGATGCCCCGGCGGTCGAGCGCCCGGGAGAGGTCGGGGAGGAGGCGGCGGGTGGATCGCACGAGCACCGCCATGGCTTGGAGCGGGATGCCCTCGGCGAGATGGAGCCGTTGGATCTCGCGGGCGATCCAGTCGGCCTCGTGGGTCTGCTGGTCGAACACCGCGACGTCGACCCGGCCACCCGGGCCGGCGGGCTCGACGGGGCCTGCCGCCCCCGGCAGATCGCCGGCGGTGAGTCGCTCGGCGGCCGCGAGGATGCCCGCCGGTACCCGGAACGAGGTGCCGAGGACCCAGCGCCGGACCGGTCCGTCGCCCGGCGGGCGGAACCGCGCCCCGAACTCGTCGACGTTGCCCAACTCGGCGCCCCGGAACGAGTAGATCGATTGGTAGGGGTCGGCGGCGACGGTGAGGTGGCGCCCGACCGGGAGGAGGGCGGCGAGGAAGGCGGCCTGGGCCGGGGTGGTGTCCTGGTACTCGTCGACCAGCACGTACTCGATGTCCCGACCGAGCGCCTCGGCGACCGCCGGGACGGTGGCCAGCCGGGTCGCCGTCACGACGAGGGTGGCGTAGTCCAGACGGTGCCGCTCCGAGAGCGCCGCGTCGTAGCGGGCGAGGAACCCGGGCATGGCCCGCCAGTCGTCGCGTCCGGCGGCGGCGGCGGCCAGGTCGGCGCCGTCGAGGAGGTGCTCACGGGCCCGGAGCACGAAGTCGGTGACCTCCTCGGCGAAGGACCGCGAGCCGAGCAGGTCGGCGAGGCCGGGCGGCCAGGCGGCCCGGTCCTCGGCGGCGAGGAGCTCCGCCACCAGGGCCACCTGCTCGGGGCCCGTGAGCAGCGCCGGTGGCTCCGACCAGCCCGCCACGGCCGGACCGTGGGTCTCGACGATCCGGGCGGCGAGCGAGTGGAACGTCGCCGCCCGGGGGGCCGCCCGGCCCGGGCCGACCGCCTGCCGCAACCGGCGGGTCAGCTCCGACGCCCCACGGCGGGAGAAGGTGAGCATGGCGATACGGGCCGGTTCGACCCCGTCGGTGACGAGCTGGAGGGCACGCCGGACGAGGAACTCGGTCTTGCCGGCCCCCGGACCCGCGACCACCAACTGGGGCCCGTCGGTGGTGGCGAGGGCGCCCGGCCAGTCCTCGGGCGCCAGGCGAACCTCCTCGACGTCGCTCGTGCCGGACACGGTCGCGGTGATAGCAGACGTCAGGCGGCCACCGGTACGCGGGCCGGTTCGGCGGCGGTGTCGCAGGCGGGGCAGTGGCTCCCGGAGCCCTCGTGGAGGACCTCGACGTCGAGGCCCAGGTCGGCGAGGAGTCGTTCGATCTCGGTCATGGGGTCACCGTACGGGGAGGGTGTGACACGAAATCGGCGTAGCCTGCCGGGGTGGTCCCCGATCCCGTTCGCGTCGTGCTGCCCCGCGGGGCCGCCATCTGGGTGCGGCCCATCGCCCCCGAGGACAAGCAGATCCTCGTCGATGCCCTGCACCAGTTGAGCGAGGTCAGCAACTACTTCCGATTCCACCGGATCGTCCGGGAGCTCACCGACGACGAGCTCGCCTACCTCACCGAGCTCGACCACGTGGACCACGAGGCGTGGGGGGCGTTGTTGGAGGTCGACGGCGAGCGCCGACCGGCCGGCATCGCCCGCTACGTGCGGTTGGCCGACCCCGACGAGGCCGAGGCGGCGGTGACCGTGCTCGACGACTACCAGGGTCTCGGGATCGGCTCGTTCCTCCTCGAGGTGCTGGCCCGCTCCGCGATGCGCAACGGGATCCGACGCTTCGTGGGCAACGTCCTCGCCGAGAACCGGGCGATGATCGAGGTGTTCGGACGGATGGGTGCCACGGTGACCGTCGACGACTACGAGGCGACGGCGAAGATGGACCTGCCGTTCGACCACCAGTGGGCGCCCGAGACCGCCGAGCGGGTCGTCAGCCACTTCTGCGGCGAGGCGTGAGTGGGTCGCACGCCCGTGACCCCGGCCATCCGAGCCCTCCGGGCCGAGGGGGTCGACGCCGAGCCGGTCGCCTACCGCTACGAGGCCGGTGGTGCCGAGGAGGCGGCCGTCGCCCTGGGCCTCGGGCCCGCGGCGGTCGTCAAGACCCTGGTGGTGGAGGCGGACGGTGAGCCCCGGTTGGTCCTGATGCACGGGGACCGGGAGGTCTCGCTGCGGTCCGTCGGGCGGGTCGTCGACGCCAAACGAGTGACCGCCGCCGATCCCGCCACCGCCGAACGGGTCACCGGGTACCGGGTCGGTGGCATCTCGCCGTTCGGCACCCGACAGGCCCTGCCGGTGCTGTGCCAGTCGACGGTGCTCGACCTCGACCGGGTCCACGTCAACGCCGGCCGCCGCGGCCTGCTGGTGGCGGTCGACCCGAGGCTGTTCGTGGAGCTGCTCGACGCCACGGTTGCCGACGTCGCCGGATAGACCGTCGTACCGTCGTACCGTCGTACC
>CAZTLW010000003.1:42539-48485 GCA_964614585.1 uncultured Acidimicrobiia bacterium
CCAGACGCGAGAAGGCCCCGAGAAAGCTTCCGCCGGTGAAGGCGTCCGCCCCCTCGGGGCTCCCGCGATGCCGGCCCTGGGGCCGACATCCGTCGGGTCTCTCGGCTGGCCCAGCCGTTCTCCCGACCGTGGCAGAAGACCGGTCTCCTGCCGTACCGACCGTCGTCGGTCTTTCCGCGGATGGGATCCCGTCGGATCCCTCCGCCGTCACCGTCCATGCCCGTGTCGGCGGTTCGACGGGTGACACCCCGAGGGGCGTCTCCCGCCAACCGGCGGACCCGAGGGCCCGCCGTCCACTGTCCGGATGGGGCGCCGGCACCGGAGTGCCGAACCGGCACCGAGGTGCCGACCGCTCTCCCGATCGCAGGGCCCGAGGGCCCGGCTCCCGGGGGAGCGCTTCCCCGATCCGACCGTCCGAGGCTGCCCGGAGGCAGGCATCGACCGGTGCGGACCCGTGGGAGTCCTCCGTCGACCGGGGTCGCATGGCCTCGATCGTCGGTGCGGGAACGGATCGCTCCGATCCCGATCGCCGGTGCTCTCGCCTCGGCGACCAGGAAACAGTACGCGACACGACAGGGGATGGGAAGCGAATTCGGTGCGGACTTTTCGCGAACCCCGTCGCGTTTTCGCGTCCCCGGATCCGCGGCCCCCGACGCGGACGCCCGCGCCGACATGGACCCGATTCGTCGCACCCGCTCCCTACGATCCGGGGAGGATGTCTGCCACCAGCGACACGGCCAGCGGCGACACGGCCACCGGCGACACGGCCGCCAGCAACCCGATCCCCGCCGACGGCGAGGAGGGTCTCCCGCGGCTGCGCTCGTTGAGCCCGAGCCGGGCCTCCGACTTCAAGCAGTGCCCACAGCTGTTCAAGTTCCGGGTGATCGACCGGCTCCCCGAACCCGTCTCGGTCCACCAGGCCAGGGGTACCGCCGCCCATCTCGCCCTCGAGCGCCTCTACGAGCGACCCGCCCCCGAGCGCACCGCCGAGGCGCTCTACGACCTGTTCCGGGGTGCCTGGTCCGAGCTCCGGGCCGACGAGGCGTACGCCGATCTCTTCGCCGACGCCGACGAGGAGCGGGCCTGGGGGTTGGCGTCGCTCGATCTCCTCCGCAACTACTTCTCCATCGAGGACCCGACGTCGGTCGATCCGCTGGAACGGGAGCTCGACCTCACCGAGGAGCTGGAGGGGATGGTGATCCGCGGCATCCTCGACCGCATCGACGAGACCCCCGATGGCGACCTCGTGATCCTCGACTACAAGACCGGCCGGGCGCCTCCGGAGCGCTACGCCGCCTCCGCGTTCTTCGCGATGAAGATCTATGCGGTGCTCATCCGTCGCCGCCTCGGCCGCACCCCCGCCGAGCTGCGACTCATCTACCTGAATGGTCCCACCCAGTACACGATGCCGGTCAACGACCGGGTGCTCGACGGCGTCGAACGCCAGGTCCGGGCCCTGTGGAACTCCATCGAGTCGGCCATCGAGTCCGGCACCTACCGGCCCTCGCCGTCGGTCCTGTGTGACTGGTGTTCGTTCCAGGACCGCTGCCCGGCGTTCGCCGAGTGATCCACCCGGTGCGGCGGTTCGTACCGTGGGGATGATCTCGGAACTGGTCGACGAGCTGCGAGGCGTCCTTCGAGGGCGTCCCGTCGTGGATGGGGCGATCCCCGTGCTCGTCTTCGGCCTCCTGGCGGGGTGGTCCGTGGCGTGGGCGTCGGGCATCGCCGTGGCGATCGGCCTCGTGCTGTTGGTGGTGCGCCGGGTCATCGGCGGCTCCGGCGTCTGGGCCATCGGCGGCATCGGCGGTGTCGCCCTCGGTGCGGTGCTGGCGGTGGCCTTCGACGACGCCGGTGGGTTCTTCATCCCCGGCATCGTGCGGGGCGGCGGGGTGGCCGTGATCGGCCTGGTGAGCCTGCTGCTCCCGCTCCCGATGGTGTCGTGGACGTCGATCGTGTTCCGGCGCTGGCCCACCGGGTGGTACCGCCACCCCAAGGTGCGGCCGGCCTATGCGGAGACGACGGTGTTGTGGGTCCTGTTCTTCGGAGCCCGGGCCCTGGCCCAGTACGTCGCCCTCGACGCCGGCGCCACCGTCCAGTCGGTGCTCGCCATCGCCCTCGGCTGGCCCGCCACGATCGCCCTGCTGGTGGTGACCTACGTGTACGGCACGTGGCGGCTCCGCCACCTCGGCGGGCCCTCGGTCGAGGAGTTCGAGGCGGGCGCCGAACCCCCGTTCGAGGGGCAACGGCGAGGGTTCTAGGACCGGTCGTACCCGGTCGGCGTCCTACGGGAAGACGCCTCGCACCGCCTTGGCGGCGGCCACCCGGCGGATGCCCTTCACCAGGGCTGCGGTCCGCATGTCGATGCCTTCCCGCACGGAGATGGACAGGACCTCGTCGAACGCCCGGCCCATGATCTCGCGGAGTCGTGCGACGATCTCGTTCTCCGACCAGAAGTAGTTCTGGAGGTCCTGGACCCACTCGAAGTAGGAGACGGTGACGCCGCCGGCGTTGGCGAGGATGTCGGGGACCAGGAACACGCCTTGTTCGCGCAGGATCCGGTCGGCGGCGGTGGTGGTGGGGTTGTTGGCGCCCTCGAGGACGATCCTGGCCCCGATGCCGGGGGCGTTCTCGGCGGTGATGACCCCCTGGACGGCCGCCGGGACCAGTACCTCGCAGTCGAGGGCGAACAGTTCCTCGTTCGTGATGTGGTCGGCGTCGGGGTAGCCCTCGAGGGTGCCGTGGAGGTCCACCCAGGCGGCGCAGGCATCGACGTCCAGGCCTCCGTCGGCGTGGACCCCGCCGGTGTAGTCGGAGATCGCGATCACCCGGCACCCCATCTCGGCTGCCGCGATGGCGGCGTAGAGCCCCACGTTGCCGAACCCGTGCACGACCACCCGGGCCCCCCGCAGGGGGATGCCGACGTGGGCGGCGGCGGCCGGCAGGAGCGACATGAGGCCCCGGCCCGTTGCCTCCCGGCGTGCGACCGAGCCACCCAGCTCGGGCGGCTTGCCGGTGACGACGGCCGGCACCGCATGCCCCTTCTGCTGGGAGTAGGTGTCCATGATCCACGCCATGGTCTGGGCGTCGGTGCCCATGTCCGGGGCAGGGATGTCCCGGTGCGGGCCGATGAAGTCGATGATCTCGGAGGTGAAGCGCCGGGTCACCCGCTGTTTCTCCCGGGGGCTCAGGGTCCGCGGGTCGATGCGGACGCCACCCTTGGCACCGCCGAACGGCAGGCCGATGATCGCCGTCTTCCAGGTCATGAACATGGCCAACGCCGCCACCTCGCCGAGGTTGACGTCGGGGGCGAACCGGATCCCACCCTTCGTGGGGCCCATCGTGAGCAGGTGCTGCACCCGGTAGGCGTAGACGGTGTCGACCTCGGAGTAGTCGTCGCGTCGGAACGGGAAGCTGACCACCAGCGATCGCTGGGGGTGCCGGAGTCGCTCCCGGATGTTCTCGTCCAGGCCGATGAGCTCGGCGACGGCGTCGAACTGGTCGAGCGCCTCACCGAACATCGGCGAGGCCAACTCGAACGTGGGTGGTGCTTCGACCAGCACGGGACCTCCTTCCCGGGGCACCCTACGTCGCCACCCGGTCGGCATCGTGGAGCGTCGGTAGCATCCCGCGTCCCGAGAGGAGCGAGGATCACATGGCCGAGGCATTCCTGACCGATGGCGAGGACGTCCGGATGTCGTTCCGGGCGCACTGGAAGTCCGGCCTGATGGGCATGTTCCTCGCCGTGGTCCTCGGGGGCCTCGGCCTCTGGCTCGGCTGGTGGGCCCTCGACGGCTTCCTCTGGGGCGGCCTGCTCGGATTGCTCATCGGCGCCGGCATCGCCATCGTCGCCTCGATCGGTGGGATCACCGAGTGGCTCACCACCCGCTACTGGGTCACCAACGAGCGGCTCATCGTCCGCACCGGCTTCCTGACCAAGAGCGGCCAGGAGATCCCCGTCGACGCCATCAACTCGGTGACGGTCCGCCAGGGCCCGTTCGAGCGGATGCTCGGCTACGGCGACATGACGGTCGAGTCGGCTGCCCAGGGCAGCCTGCAGGTGTTCCGCAACGTCCCCGACCCCGTGACCGTCCAGAAGACGATCTACGACGCCCGCGAGGACCGCACGATGCACCTCTCGGGGGCGAGTGGACGCAGCGGCGAGGACCCCGGGGCGTCGCGGGGCCGCTACGCCGACCTGGCCGACCTCGCCAAGCTCCGTGACGACGGCGTCATCTCCGATGCCGAGTTCGAGGTGGAGAAGGCAAAGCTGCTCGGTGCCGAGTCCGGCCAGCCCGACCCGAACCCCGCCGACGACGCCTGAAGGAGCCGCCATGTCGCCCCACATGATGGACTACCCGCTGCTGCTGTCGACCCTCTACGACCGCGCCGTCATGCTCTTCGCCGATCGGGAGATCGTCTCGGTGGAGGCCGACGGGAGCCGCCACCGCACCACCTACGGCGAGACCGACGACCGCGTGCGCCGCCTCGCCAGCGCCCTCGGCCGCTTCGGGGTGGGACGGGGCGGCGTGGTGGGCACCTTCGGGTGGAACACCCACCGCCACCACGAGCTCTACTGGGCCACCGCCAACACCGGCCGGGTCTGCCACACCCTCAACATCCGACTGTTTCCCGAACAGCTCACCTACATCATCAACCACGCCGAGGACGAGGTGCTCTTCGTGGACGCCTCCCTCGCCCCGCTGATCGCCCCGATCCAGCACGAACTGCCCACGGTGCGCCACTGGGTCGTCATGGACGGCGACCCCGCCGCCTCGGGTCTCGAGGGTGCGGTGGGCTACGAGGAGCTACTCGCCGAGTCGGAGCCGACCGGTCATTGGCCGGCCGTCGACGAGCGGTCGCCGATGATGTTCTGTTACACGTCGGGCACGACCGGCAACCCCAAGGGTGTCGCCTACACCCAGCGCTCGACCTACATGCACACGGTCACGAACATGGGCACGCTGGGGATGACCGGCGCCGACAACCTGCTGCCGATCGTGCCCATGTTCCACGCCGCCGCCTGGGGGATGCCGTTCATCGCCACGACCGTGGGGGCGAAGATCACCTACCCCGGACCCGATCTCACGCCCGGGGGGCTGGTCCCCCTCTTCGTCGACGAGCACGTCACCTTCTCGGCCGGGGTGCCCACCGTCTTCCTCGGCATGCAGCAGTACCTCATGGACCACCCTGACGAGCGGCTGCCGTCCGACCTCCGGCTGGTCTGCGGCGGGTCGGCGGTGCCCCGGGGCCTCATGGCCTGGTACCTCGAGCACCAGGGCATCCGCATCGACCAGGCGTGGGGCATGACCGAGACGAACCCCGTGGCCTCGGTGGCGATGCTCCGTCCGGACATGTTGGAGTGGCCGCTCGAGCGGCAGCTCGACGTGATGGAGACCGTCGGGGTGCCGATGCCCGGCCTGCGCATGAAGATCGTCGACGACGAGGGCAACGAGCTGCCCCACGACGGCGAGGCCTTCGGCGAGCTGCTCATCCAGGGCCCGTGGATCGCGGCCGAGTACTTCCGGGACGACCGCCAGGACGCCTTCGTCGACGGCTGGATGCGGACGGGCGACGTCTGCACCATCTCGCCCGACGGCTACGTGCGCATCACCGATCGTGCCAAGGACGTCATCAAGTCGGGTGGCGAGTGGATCTCCTCGCTCGACCTCGAGAACACGATCATGGCCCATCCGGCGGTGGCCGAGGCGGTCGTCGTCGGCGTCCGGCACGACCGGTGGCAGGAGCGGCCGGTGGCCTTCGTGGTCCCGCGCCCCGGCCACCACCCGACCGAGGAGGAGATCCTCGGCTACCTCGGCCCGCTGGTGGCCAAGTGGTGGCTGCCCGACAAGGTGGTCTTCATCGATGAGATCCCCAAGACGGGCACCGGCAAGTTCGACAAGAAGGTCATCCGGGCCGAGTACGAGACCATCCTCGTCGACTGACCGG
>CAZTLW010000004.1:0-48244 GCA_964614585.1 uncultured Acidimicrobiia bacterium
CGGCTACTCGAAGCCCAAGCGGTCCCAGAGGACCGGCGTGTCCTGCCAGTTCTTCTCCACCCGCACCCGGAGGTCGAGGTAGACGGGTGTCCCGAATCGGGTCTCGAGTTCCCGGCGGGCCTCCTCACCACAGGTCCGCAACAACTCGCCCTTGCGGCCGATGACGATCCCCTTCTGGCTGTCTCGCTCGACGAGCAGCGCCGCGTCCACATAGAGGGTGCCGTTGGGCCGCTGCTCGAGGTCCCGCACCTCGACGGCCAGCGAGTGCGGCAACTCCTCCCGCAGCCGATCGAGGTACTTCTCCCGGATGATCTCGCGGATGAGGAACGCGTCGGGCTGGTCGGTGACCTGGTCGGGCGGGAAGTAGAGCGGGCCCTCGGGCAGGTGCGGTACCAACTCGTCGACCACCACCGAGACCCCATCGCCGGTGCGCGCCGAGACCGGCACCCACGCCGCACAGTCCCAGGTCCCCGCCTCGGCCAGCATCTCCCCGATCGCGTCGGGGTGGGCGGCGTCGGTCTTGTTGACGGCGACGACGACTGGCGACCCCGACGCCGTGGACCGCTCCGCCACCAGCCGGTCACCGGGCCCGATGGGCTGGGTGGCGTCGAGCACCAGCAGCACCGCGTCCGCCTCGGCCAGCGAACCGTGGACGAGTTCGTTGAGGCGCGCACCGAGAGCCGTCCGGGGTTTGTGGAGTCCCGGGGTGTCCACCAGCACCAACTGGTGGGAGGGGGGCTCGCCGAGGGTCAGGACGCCGCGGATCGTGTTGCGGGTGGTCTGGGGCCGCGACGACGTGATGGCCACCTTGGTGCCCACCAACCGGTTGACGAGCGTCGACTTGCCGACATTGGGACGGCCGACGACGGAGACGAACCCCGAGTGGACGGTCACCGACGGGTCACCCGGACCTGGGCGATCCGGCGTCCCTGCACCCGGGTGGGCGACAGCACCATCCCCTCGACCTCGAATCGCTCACCGATGCGGGGCACCCGACCGGACAGCGAGAGGACGAGGCCGCCGACCGTGTCCCAGTCCTCATCGGGCAGCTCCACGTCGACCAGTTCGGCGAAATCGTCGATCGGGAAGCGGGCATCGATCAGCAGCGACCCGTCCTCGGCCATGAACACCATCTCCTCGTCCTCGTCGAACTCGTCGGCGATCTCGCCGACGAGTTCCTCGAGCAGGTCCTCGATCGTGGCGATGCCGGCGGTGCCGCCGAACTCGTCGACGACGATCACCATGTGGACCCGCGAGGCCTGCATGAACCGCAGCAGGTCCGGGACGCGCTTGGTCTCGGGGACGAAGCTGGGGGTGCGCATGAAGGCTTCGATCGGGACGCCGTGCCGGCCCTCGTCGAGGATCCGCAGCATGTCGCGGGCGAAGACGATGCCGACCACGTCGTCGACCCCGGCACCGATGACCGGGATGCGACTGAATCCGGTCTCCACCAGGAGGTCGAGTGCCTCGTCGGATGACGACGCGGCCGACAGGGACACCATGTCGGTACGGGGGATCATCACCTCGCGGACGATCGCATCCCCGAACTCGATGACCGACGAGATGAGCTCGCGCTCGGCCTCCTCGTGCCGGGCCGTCTCGGCATCGTCGTGTTCCTCGGGCTCGGCATCCTCCTCGTCGGTGACCAGGTCGGAGGCGGCGGCGCCGATCCCCACGGCCACGGCGAGGAGCCCGGCCAGGCGATACGCCAGCCGACGGGGCCGGCCCCGACCGAAACCGCGTGGCAGCAGGTCGCCGGCGACGACCACCACCAACCAGACCCCCAGGACACCGACGACCGCCGTCCAGCCGGTGAGCGACTCGGCGACGGCCCACGTCCCGGCCGCCACGGCCCCGAGGGCGAGCGCCGCAGTCGGGAGGCCGAGCTCGGCCTGCAGCGGCCGGGGGTCGTCGAGCAGGTCGGCGACCACCGCGGCACCGGCGGTCCCCTCGGCGGCGTCGTGGAGGGCATCGGCCCGGTGGGTGCGGACCAGCGAGGCCCCGGCCGCCCGGAGGACTGCCGAGGCGGCCAGCAGGACACCGAAGAGGACCCAGCCGAGGGCGATCATCGGCGATCCCGTCCCACCCGGGCCAGGATCGCCGACTCCCGGGCCTCCATCGCCGCCGCCGACTCGTCGTCGGGGTGGTCCCACCCCATGAGGTGCAGGAGGCCATGGACCGTCATGAGCGCCAGTTCGTCATCGAACGGGACACCGAGCTCGGTGGCCTGTCGGGCGACGTAGGCCGGGGCGATCACGACGTCCCCGAGGTTCAGGGGCGGATCGTCGGTTTGCACCTCGGGCGGCCGACCCGGCTCCAACGGCTCCAGGGGGAAGGCGAGGACGTCGGTGGGTCCCTCCCGGTGCAGGAACCGCTCGTTGTACGACGCCATGGTCGGCTCGTCGACCAACAGCACGGTGACCTCGACCCGCTCGGGATACCGCTCGTGGGCGAACACGTGGAGGGCAAGGGTGGCGAGGTCGAGGCCGCCGACGTCCTCGGTCTGCTCGTCGGCCAGGAACACCGTTCCCGGGTGCGGGGGTCGGCTCACGAACGCTCCGGCCTCGGGGGCGTGGCGACCGCCGGGTCGGCCTCCTCGTCGTCGGGGTCCCCGGCACCGTCCTCGGCGTCGCCCTCCGTCCCGGTGCCCAGCGTGAGCGACGTCGCACCGCCGAGGGCGTCGGGCTCGTCGGGGAAGTTCGGGTACGGGATCCGCTGGTGGTAGTGGCCCACCAGCGCCTCGACGAAGGCGGCCTTCACCATGCGGAGGTCGTTGAGCGTCAGCGGCGACTCCGACAACTGGCCGTCGTTCACCTTCTCGGCGACCACCCGCTCGACGACGGTGGTGATCGCCTCGGGCGTCGGCTCCGTCTCGGCGAACGTCGCCCGGGTGGCCCCCTCGAGGGAGTCGGCCATCATGAGGATCGCCATCTCCTTGGACCTCGGCTTGTGGCCCGCGTGCCGGAACGCCTCCACGTCGACGTCGCCGCCGGACTGCTCCTTGGCGGTCTCGTAGAAGTAGCGCATGATGCCGTCGCCGTGGTGGCTGAGGATGCCCTCGGCCACCTCCGACGGCACCTTGTACTCGGCGGCGAGTCGAAGTCCGTCGGTCACGTGGGCACGGACGACGGCGGCGGAGTCCTCCGGTGCCATGTGCTCGTGGGGGTTCGGCACGCCGAACTGGTTCTCGATGAAGTAGATCGGCGCCTCGGTCTTGCCGATGTCGTGGTAGTAGGCGGCCGCCCGGGCCAACAGCGGGTTGGCGCCGATCGCTCGGGCTGCCCGGTCGGCCAGCGTGCCGACCATGAGCGAGTGGTTGAAGGTGCCCCAGGCCTTCTCCTGGATCAGCTGCAGCGCCGCGTGGTTGCGGTCGACGAGCTCGAGGAGCCGGAGGTTGGTCGTGATGTCGAACACCGACTCGAAGGCGGTCACCAGGAAGATGGCGATGATGCTGCTCACCCAGCCACCGGCCGCCGCCATCGCCGTCGACTGGAGGACGCCGACGAAGCCACTCGTGAACAGCGACTCGTGGAAGAACCAGGCGACGCTGAAGCCCATGATCCCCGACGCGACGCCGGTGAGGAAGATCGCCCGCCGCTGGTCGCGGCTCGACGAGATCGCCGACACCAGCGCCACCGGGGCGATGGAGGCGAGGGCGGCATAGAGGGCGAAGCCGGCGTCGTCGAAGACGATGCCGGTCATGGTGGCGAG
The DNA here is from genome assembly GCA_964614585.1 of uncultured Acidimicrobiia bacterium. Classification (GTDB taxonomy): domain Bacteria; phylum Actinomycetota; class Acidimicrobiia; order Spongiisociales; family JAENVV01; genus JAHEFX01. The sequence continues at coordinate 3,712 of CAZTLW010000004.1, forward strand.
CGCCACCGAGGTGAGGACCGCGATCCGGGCGTCGAGGAGGATGGACACGAGGAAGCCGATCCCGGCCGCGGGCAGCAGGTAGCCGAGCACGATGCCGATGTCGCCACCGACGCGGGTCAGGGCATAGACACCGCGCACCGAGAGGGCGGAGACGACGAGGATGACGCCGAGTAGCGCCACCCGCCGGTCAGATGCCCAGAAGCCGGGTCGGAACCGGGCGAGGTAGACGAACAGCATCGCCACGAGCACGACTGCCAGGGCGAGGATGGCTCCGTAGCCGATCGAGGTGGGACGATTCAGGTTCATCGCCTCGATGGCGGCGATGGTGGGCTGGGTCAGCTCGTCGCCCTCGTCGACGATGACGTCCCCGGTCCGGAACGTCATCGTGACGTCCCCCACCTCGGCTGCCGCCTGCTCGCGGGCGAGCTCGGTGGTGGCCGAGTCGATGATCTCCGACACGGCGAGGTTGGTGGCGGTGATGTCGGCGGCGGCGGCCTCGGCGGCGGCATTGCGCTGGCCGTCGATGATGACCACCGGCTGGTTCTGGTACACCTCCTCCTGGGCCGATCGCAGCTCCCCGGTGCGGATCCCCGCCCGCATGCGGTCGGATGCCTCGTCGAGGGCGGCGTTCTCCACCTGGGCGAGCTGGGGCGAGTTCCCGGCCGCCTCCCGCAACACGTCGCCCTGGGCGAGTTCGATCACCGTGTCGACGGTGGCCACGTCCAGCACCGGGAAGGCCGCCGCCATGGCATCGATGGCAGCCTGCAGGTCCGTCCACGCCGGCTCGAACGCCACCGGCTCCGCCTCCATGAGCTCGGCCCCGTCGAGTGTCTGGAACGCGTTGGCCGACGCGATGGCGACCGAGTCGGGCAACGCCGGATCGGCCAGGTCGACCGAGACGATCACCCGCCCGTCGACCACGACCCCCTCGGCGACCCAGGTGCCGGTCGCATCGGTGGTCGCCCCGACCCGACGGTCGTCACTGCCCACCACGGTCACGTCGATGCCGGTCAGCGCAATGTCGACGGCCTCGTCGAAGACGAGATCGCCGTCGGCGTCGAGGAAGACGATGCCCGTGACCCGACCGAGCGTCGGCTCGGGAGCCGGCTCGGGTTCGACCGCCTCCTCGCCGTCGGCCACCGTCGTGGTCGTGGTCGTCGTCGTGGTGGTGGCGTCCGGCTCCGGCGGGAGCTCGGGTGGGTTCGGGGTCGGCACGCCGGCGATCGCGATGTCCTCGGCCTCGTCGAAGACCGCCTCGATCTCGGCCGCCGTGTCGGCGATCGCCTGCTGGTCGGTGACGAAGACCGGGTCGACGGACTCCCGGGCCTCCTCTCGAGCGAGCAGCGTCGCCTCCTGGTCGACGACCTCGACGGTCCGGGTGGCGACGAATTGCACCGGTGACTCGGCGCCGACCTCGAGGTCGACACCGGGGCGGCCCTGGCCGAGGGCGAGGGCCCCCCACACCAGGAGGACCGTCACGAGGCTGATGAGGCCCCGACGCACGATCGGGCTGTCCCAGCTCATCGGGTCTCCAGCGCCTCGTAGGCGGCGACGATGTCCCGCACGATCTTCGCCCGCACGACGTCCTTGCCGGTCAGGTCGATGAACGCGATGCCCTCGATGCCCTCGAGCACCCGTCGGACGGCGTTGAGACCCGAGCGATTCCCGGTCGGCAGGTCGACCTGGGTGACGTCACCGGTGACCACCATCGCGGAGTTGAAGCCCAACCGGGTCAGGAACATCTTCATCTGCTCGGGGCTCGTGTTCTGGGCCTCGTCGAGGATGATGAAGGCGTCGTTGAGGGTCCGACCCCGCATATAGGCCAGCGGGGCGATCTCGATGGTGTTCCGCTCCAGCAGCGACGACGTCTCGTCGGTGCCGAGCATGTCGTAGAGGGCGTCGTAGAGCGGCCGCAGGTAGGGGTCGATCTTGGCGGCGAGGTCGCCGGGGAGGAAGCCCAGCCGCTCCCCCGCCTCCACGGCCGGACGGGTGAGGATGATCCGCCGCACGAGCCCGCTGCGCAGCGCCTCGACGGCCGCCGCCACCGCCAGGTAGGTCTTGCCGGTGCCGGCGGGTCCGATGCCGAAGGTGATGGTGTGCTCCGAGATGGCGTCGAGGTAGTGGCGCTGGCCGGCCGTCTTGGGTCGCACCATCTTGCCCCCGGCGACCGGCACCCCACCCGACAACACCTCGGCAGGGTGGGCGACCCCGTCCTCGACCATGGTGATGATCCGATCGACCCGGTCGGCGTCGATCGGTTCGCCGGTGTCGGCCAACTCCTTCAACTGCGACAGGACCCGATGGGCGCGCGACGTCTGCTCGGCGTCACCGGACAGCAGGAGACGGGTGCCACGGGCGATGATCCGAGTGGAGGGGAAGGCTTGCTCGATCCGCCGGAGGTGGGCGTCGTGCTGGCCGAGTAGCGCCAGCATCGCCCCGTCCTCCGGGATGAGGACCTCGGTGAAGGTCGTGGGGGAATCCACGGGATGGCCGCAGTATATCGGCGGCTGGACCGTGGACCCCGAGGAGCGAGGTTGCGGACTCGATCTCGGTGTTAGGCACTCGGCACTGCTGCGCCGTGCCCGAGCTCGGTGAGGGCACCGCGCAGCCGGGCCATGTCCTCGTCGAGGCGCTCGGCCGGCGCGTCGGGGTCGGCGTTCTCGAACTTGAGGTCGTGCTCGCTCGCCGCCCCGAGGACGTGGACGTGGAGGTGCGGCACCTCGAAGCCGGCGACGAGCAGCGCCACCCGGCGTGGCGAGAAGGCCCGGTCGATGCCGAGCCCGATCGTCCGGGCGACGGCCGTCAGGTGGGCGAGGAGGGCGGGATCGGCATCGAGCCAGTGGTCGACCTCGGTGCGAGGCACGACGAGGGTGTGGCCCCGGGAGATGGGGGCGATGGTCAGGAATGCCACGCACCGGTCATCCGACCACACGAACCGACCGGGCAGCTCCCCGTCGATGATGCGCGAGAAGAGGGTCGCCACCGGCGATCAGGTCCGGGCGAGCGGTGCCAACACCTCGGCGATGTTCGACCGATCGCCGATCATCCGGGCGAGGAGCTGGAGGTCGGAGGCCCGGATCGTGAGCACCTTGCCGTTGAAGTCCTGGCGCATGAGCTGGATGGCGCCGATGAAGCGTTCCACGAGGGCGATGTCGTCGCCCTCGGCCGCCTCGAGGGCGTTGAGGTCGATGGTGAGGCCGCCCGAGGACCAGGCGATGTGGTCGGTGCCCGGCGATCGGTCGGGAGCCGGGAGCAACTGGTCGACCGGCACGCCGTAGAAGAGCGCCAGCCGCTGCATCCGCGGGAGGGAGAGGCTGCGCTCACCGCGCTCGTAGGCTCCCACGACCGAGGCCTTGAACTCCTGACCGGAGCGTTCCTCGACCTCCTGGAGCGAGTAGCCCTTCTGCTTGCGGATGGAGCGGAGCCGTTGGCCGACCTCCACGTTGTAGGACTGGTCCACGGTCACCTCCCACCCGCGGCCACGCCGTGTGACGGCCCCGGGCTCGCCCGACTTCTCAGCACCGGCCGTCAGCGGGACGCCCGACACATGGCGACCGCCACCACGGCGGCGGTCTCGACCCTGAGTATACGACCACCCAACGTCACGACATCACCACGATTGGGTACTTCTTCGGGATCGAGTCCCCCCTCGGGGCCGATGAGGATCGTCGCCGGGAGCCGATCCGGACCGATCGGACCGCCGTCGGGATCGGCCACCAGCAGCGGCCCCGGGACGTCGGCCAGCGCCTCCCACGTCGTCGAGCCGAGCTCGAGTCGCCACGCCCCCCGGGACTGGGCGAGGGCCGCATCGGCCCAGGCGCGGGCCTTGGCCTCGGCCGGTGGTCGTCCCTCGGTGTGGACCGTGCGGATCCAGCGGAGCGTCGTCGCTCCCAGCTCGGCGACCTTCTCGACGAGGAACCGGGCGCGGTCGCGGGCACGGGGCGGGGCGACCACGAGGTCCAGACGCGGTGGTGCCGGGCGGGTGACCTCCTGGCCGCGGGCGATCGTGCCCTCGCCGAAGAGCCCCGTGCCGACGGTGCCGGCGCCGTCGGTATAGGAGATCGCGCTTCCCGGGCGGAGTCGCAGGACCCGCTCGAGATGGTGCCGTTGGGCGTCGCCGACCACGAGCTCGTCGCCCCACGGCCGTGGGACCACGAGATGGGGGACGTGACGATCACTCACCGGCGAGAGGACCGGTAGTCCTCGAGGGCGGACCGCTGGGACCGGGAGAGCTTCTGGGGGACCACGACGTCGGCCACGACGACCAGGTCGCCCCGGCCCCGCCGGCCGAGTCTCGACATGCCCTGGCCGCGCAGTCGGAAGCGAGCACCCGGCTGGGTGCCGGCGGGCAGGTCGAGCTCGCGCTCGCCACCGTCGACGAGCGGGACCATCACCGACGTGCCAAGGGCGGCATCCGCGATGTCGAGGACCACGCGGTGGACCAGGGTCTCACCCTCGCGCTCGAACCGCTCGTCGGCGGCCACCCGGATCTCCACGAACAGGTCACCCGGCTGCCCGGAGCGTCCCGGCGACTCCCCCTTGCCGGAGAGCCGCAGGCGGGTACCCGACTCGACCCCGGGCGGCACCTCGACGCTCAGGGAGCGTTGGCCACGCACCGCTCCGGACCCCCGACACGACCCACAGGGATCCTCGACGACCTCGCCCGAGCCGCGGCAGGTCGGGCACTCGGAGACGCTCATCACCTGGCCGAAGACCGAGGGCCGCGCCACCCGGACCGCCCCGGCGCCGTCGCAGGCCGGGCACATCATCGGCGTCGTGCCCGGTGCCGCCCCGCGCCCGTGGCAGGTGTCGCACGGGATGGAGCCGGTGAAGGCGACTTCGGTCGTGGTCCCCTCCAGCGCCTCCACGAGGGTGATGTCGGCGACGACGAGCACGTCGCGACCCCGCCGCCGGGAGGCGGCACGGGTCGTGGCACCGAAGAAGCCGGTGTCGCCGAAGACCGAGGCGATGAGGTCCTCGAGTCCGCCCGAGAGCAGGTCACCGAGATCGATCGTGTCGCCGCGGTCGTAGCGGGCGCGGCGCTCCGGATCCGACAGCACCTCGTACGCCTCGGCGATCTCACGGAAGCGGCCCTCGGTGGCCGGGTCGCCGGGGTTGGCATCGGGATGGGTCTCCCGGGCGAGGCGCCGGAACGCCTTCTTGATCTCCTCGGGGGTGGCGTCGCGAGCGACGCCGAGCGTCTCGTAATAGTCCACGAAGGACGGCAGGTTAGGGCTCGAGCAGCCCTCCGAGGACCTCGGAGACCTCCTCGACCACCGAGATGGTGCGCCGGTAGTCCATGCGTCGGGGCCCGATGACGCCGACCCGACCCTCCGTTCCGGCGAGGGTGTAGGACGAGGAGACGATCGAGACGTCCCCGCCGATCGGGTGTTCCTCGCCGATCCGGATCAGCGTCCCGGCATTGGCGCCCGCCAGGACCCGCAGGAGCATCGCCTCGCGTTCGAGGACCTCGAGCACTCGGTTCACCTCGGCGACGTCCTCCCACGCGGTGGCCAGGGTCGAGGTTCCCCCGACGTAGATGTCACGGTCCTCGTCGAGGCGATCGACCGCGGTGACCACCCGGTCCACGAGCTTCGTCACCACGGGTGGGGCCTCGAACTCGCCGACGTCGAGCACGCCTCCCTCGAGGGCCTCGACGAGCACCGTCTCGGCAGCCTCGACCTCCCGGGCCTCCACCGCGTCGTCGAGCGCCAGCACCTGCTGACGGACCTGGCCGGCGGAGCCGACGAGGACCAGGAGCACGGCTCGGCTCGACACCTGTACCAGGTGGACGCCGGTGATCGCCTCACCCGACAGCCCGGGGCCGAGCACCACCGCCGGGTAGTGCGTGACCTCGGCCAACAGCGACGACGTCGCCTTGAGGAGTCGGCTCAACTCGGTGTGGACGGAGCTCAGGAACTGGTGGATCTGCTGGGTCGAGGCGGCCCGGGCGACGTCGTCGCCGAGGTGGTCCACGTAGTAGCGGTAGGCGAGCGAGGTCGGCACCCGGCCGGCCGACGTGTGGGGTTGGACGGCGTATCCCTCGCGTTCGAGCGCCGCCAGGTCGTTGCGGACGGTCGCCGGCGAGACGCCGACGGCGCTGCGGTCCAGCACGGCGGTCGAGCTGACCGGCGCCCCGGTCTCGATGTAGATCTCGACCAGGGCGGCCAACAGGGCCGCCTTCCGATCGTCGAGCATGCCGCCAGCGTATCCGCTCATTCGACCGCCGTGCGACTCGGTGCGGGCGTCCCGAGCACTTCCCGGGCGACGGCGTCGGTGAGCAGTGGCCGACGGACGACCAGGCGGTCCCCGTCGAGGCCCACGACCCCCGCCTCCACGAGGCCACGACCGGTCGGGCCGGCGAGGAAGGCCGTGCCCGCAAGCCCGGCCACGACACCGGCGGTGCGCCGGAGCCCGAGGAACACCCGCTCGACCTCGGCGTCCCAGCCGCTCACGGACTCCGTGCCGGCGCTTGGGTCGGCGCCCGCCTCGATCCGCTCGAGGTACGCGTCGAGTGACCGCACGTTGCGATGTCGGATGCCGTTGCGGTGGCCATGGGCTCCGAGCCCGTAGGCGGCGTAGGCACCCCCGCCCCACACGCCGAGGTTGTAGCGGCAGGGATGTCCGGGGCGGGCATGGTTGGAGACCTCGTATCGGATGAACCCGGCGGTTGCCAGCACGTCGGCGGCGACCTCCCAGCGGGCGGCCTGCGTGTCGGGGTCGGGGGCAGGCGCCCCGGCGGCGACCGTCCGGGACAGCTCGGTGCCCCGCTCGACCGTGAGGGCATACGTCGAGACGTGGTCGGGTCCCAACTCGACGACCTCATCGAGCGTGCGCCGCCACGAGGCCTCCGTCTCGACCGGGTGACCGAAGATGAGGTCGACGGAGACGGAGCCGACCCCGGCCGCGCGGGCATGGCCGAGCGCCGACCCGATCTCCCGAGGCCCATGCCGACGACCCAAGGCGGCCAGCACCCGGGGGTCGGTGGACTGCGCCCCGAACGAGACCCGGTTCACCCCTGCCGCGACCATGGCCTCGGCCGTGCCGGGGTCCCAGTCCTCGGGGTTCGCCTCCAGCGTGACCTCGGCGCCGGGGCCGAGACCGTGCGTGGCAGCAAGGGCGGCGAGCAGCCGCTCGATCCCGGGCGGTGGCACCCGCGACGGCGTCCCACCGCCGATGAACACCGCATCGAGACGACCGATCGGGGTGTCGGCGGCGATCTCGGCCTCCACCGCGTCCAGATAGCGACCCATCACGTCGTCGCGCCCGGCGACGACCGCGAAGTCGCAGTAGGGACAGACCCGGGCGCAGAACGGGAGGTGGACGTAGGCACCCGTGCCGAGGGCGGCCTCGTCGGCGACCGAGGGAGCCGCCGGTGAGGGGAGGTCGGGCGACCGGTGGCCGTCAGTCGGCGTCATCGACCCTGAGGGCGGCCACGAACGCCTCCTGGGGCACCTCGACCGTGCCGACCATCTTCATGCGCTTCTTGCCCTCCTTCTGGCGCTGGAGGAGCTTCTTCTTGCGGCTGATGTCGCCGCCGTAGCATTTGGCGGTCACGTCCTTGCGGACGGCCTTGACCGTCTCCCGGGCGATGATCCGCGAGCCGATGGCGGCCTGGATCGCCACGTCGAACATCTGACGGGGGATCAACTGCCGCAGCTTCTCGGCCATCGCCTTCCCGTACCGGTAGGCGTTGTCGCGGTGGGTGATCGTGGAGAAGGCATCGACCGGCGACCCGGCCAGCAGGATGTCCACCCGCACGAGCTCGGAGGGCCGGTACCCGGCCGGCTCGTAGTCGAACGAGGCGTAGCCCCGGGTCCGGGACTTCAGGGTGTCGAAGAAGTCGAACACGATCTCTGCCAGGGGCACCTGGTAGGTGAGCTCCACCCGCTCGGGCGTCAAGTAGTGCATCCCCGACAGCTCGCCCCGCCGCTTCTGGAGGAGCTCCATCACCGCCCCGGTGAACTCGGAGGGGGTCAGGACCATGGCCGTTACGTACGGCTCCTCCAACATGGTCCGGTCCCCTGGCTCGGGCAGCTCCTGGGGCGAGCGCACCTCGCGCACCGTGCCGTCGTTCATCGTCACCCGGTAGGCCACCGACGGGGCGGTGGCGACGAGGTCGAGGTCGTACTCGCGCTCGAGTCGCTCGCGGACGATCTCCATGTGGAGCAGCCCGAGGAAGCCGACCCGGAAGCCGAAGCCCAGCGCCCGGGAGGTCTCGGGCTCCCACTGGAGGGAGGCATCGTTGAGCCGGAGTCGGTCGAGGGCGTCGCGGAGGCGTTCGAAGTCGTCGCCGTCGGTCGGGAAGAGCCCGGAGAAGACCATCGGCTTGGGCTCCTCGTAGCCAGGCAATGGCTGGATGTCGGCATGGGCCGGGTGGGTGATCGTGTCACCGACCCGGATGAGGTCGATGTCCTTGACACCGGTGATGAGGTAGCCCGAATCGCCGGGGCCGAGGGCCTCGACGGGCAGTGCCGCCGGCGTGAGCACGCCGATCTCGTCGGCCTCGTGCCGATTGTCGGTCGCCATGAAGTGGACCGTGTCGCCGGCGGCGAGCGTGCCGTCCATCACCCGCACCGAACAGACGACGCCGCGGTAGGAGTCGAAGTACGAGTCGAAGACGAGGGCGCGGAGGGGGTCGTCGGATCGGCCCGTCGGCGCCGGGATGTCGCTCACCAGCCGTTCGAGCAGCTCGGTGACGCCCTCGCCGGTCTTGGCCGAGACACGCAGGACCTCGTCGGGGTCGCAGCCAAGCACCCCGGCCAACTCCTGCGCCCGGGCGTCGGGGTCGGCGGCCGGGAGATCGATCTTGTTGAGCACCGGCACGACCTCGAGGCCGGCCCCGATGGCCAGGTAGGCGTTGGCGAGCGTCTGGGCCTGCACGCCCTGGGAGGCGTCGACGAGCAGCACGGCCCCCTCGCACGCGGCCAGGGAGCGGGACACCTCGTAGGAGAAGTCGACGTGGCCGGGGGTGTCGATGAGGTTGAGGACGTAGTCGGACCCGTCGCCAGCCCGATGGACGAGTCGCACCGCCTGGGCCTTGATGGTGATGCCACGCTCGCGCTCGAGGTCCATCGTGTCGAGCAGTTGCTCCTTCATCTCGCGTGCGGTCACCGCCCCGGTCCGCTCCAACAAGCGGTCGGCGAGGGTCGACTTCCCGTGGTCGATGTGGGCGATGATCGAGAAGTTCCGGATGCGGTCGGTGGGGATGCGCACGGCGGACGCGAGGGTACCGGTCACCCCCGTACAACGCCGGTGGTGGGAGGCGGTGTGGTCGTACCCCGACCCCCTTGCTATCGTTTCGGCCTGCGCCGTGTCGGCGCCCCCCTCCCGAGGATTCCACCCCCACCGGATCGGTCATGGCCAACATCAAGTCCCAGATCAAGCGCAACCGACAGAACGAGACCCGCGCCGCCCGCAACAAGGCGCAGCGCTCCGAGTTGAAGACCCGCATCAAGCGCGCGCTCGAGGCCGCCGAGGCCGGCGATGCCGACCAGGCCCGCGAGCTGACGATCGTCGCCCAGAAGCACATCGACCAGACCGTGGCCAAGGGGCTCATGAAGCAGAACACCGGCAATCGCCGCAAGAGCCAATTGCAGCGCCAGGTCAACGAGCTGCTCAAGGCCTGAGGGGCCTGGCGGCCCAGTACCGAGTACTGAGTACCAAGAACGGCGCCCCGAGGGGCGCCGTTCTTGCGTTCGGACGTCGCGCCCGATACCCGATACCTGCCGGAGGCGGCCTACCGCCGGCGGCCCCTCCTTGCCAACGCCACCGTGAGGCGCTCCATCGTGACCCGGTGGGTGGCCTCGGGCTCGGTCTTGAGGATGCGCTCGGCCCGGGCGATCGCCGCCAGCTCGGCCTCGATGCCCTCGGGGCCGAGGGCGCGGGCCCGCGCGTGGTCACGCTGGGACCGCCAGTCCGCCTTGCCGCCGATCCGGTCGGCAAAGGCCTGGGGGCTGACCTCCTCGACGGCGACGGCCCGCCGGCGGGCATCGCGTTCGAGACCGGCGAGGAGCTGGAGGGGGTGGCCGTGGGTGAGGAAGTCGCCCAGCCGACGAAGGGCGGTGTCGGCGTCGCCGCCGAGGACCGCGTCGAGGTAGCGCCACATCGGCTCCTCCGGCCGATTGCGGAACCGGGCGGCGAGGCTGGCGGCGTCGAGGGGTGCGTCGGCGGCCTCGAGCTGGTCGAGCGCCCCCGCCATCGAGGCGAGGTCGGTACCGAACGCCTCCAGCAGGGCCGCCCGGGCCCCCTGGTCGAGTCGGAGGCGGCGGCGGCGGGCCTCGTTCGCCAACCAGTCGGCGGCGTCCCGATCCCTGACCGGCTTGATGGCGATCGTGTCGGCGCCCGCCGCCGACAAGGCCTTGTCGAGCGAGGCCGGCAACCGGCCGGCTGCGACGACCACCAGCACGACCGCCTCGGGGTCGGCCCCCGCCACGAGCTCGGCCAGCGCCTCCCCCTCCGACGCCGTGAGCTGGTGGGCGTCGAGCAGCACGACGGCGGTCTGGTCGCCGAACAGGGAGACCGACTGGAGGGCGGGCACGACCGGCTCGAGATCGCCCCGGAGCCGACCCTCCCCGGAACCGCCCTCGCCTCGTCCGGGAACGTGGACGCGGATGGTCGACGCCGAGTCGATGCCGGCGTCGGCGAGGATGCCGGCGACCTCCTGTTCGGCGAGGAACGCCGAGCCCGCCGCGTCGTCGCGCAGGGTGATCTTGTGGAGGCTCACGTCGCCACCCGCTCGAAGAGGCGCACGAGGTCGCAGGCGAGCGCCACGTCGTGGACCCGGAGCACGTCGGCGCCGTGCTCCAGCGCCAGCGTCGTGAAGGCCGCCACCCGGGCGGGCTCCTGCTTGCGCGGCACCGGCACGAGCACCGGCGGGCCAAGGGCCTTGAGGGCGGCCAGCCCGCGCACGACGCGCATCTGCTGTCGGGTGACGTCGTCGTAGTCGGCGGCGTAGGCGATCCCGATGCCCGGATCGGTGATGACCTGTGCGACCCCGACCTCGGCGAGCTCGGCGAGCCGGGGGCGGAGTCGCTCGGCCATCTGGGCCGCCTTGTCGGCCCGGAGGTCGAGCTCGCCGGTGGCGAGCGGGTGGTCGCCCTCGAGGTACATGGCGATGACGATCGCCCCGTGCCGGGCGATCGCGTCGATCATCTCGGGACGCTGGAGGCCGCCCGTGTCGTTCACGATGGCGGCGCCCTCCCCCAGCGCCGCCGCCGCCACGGTCGGTTTCCAGGTGTCGACCGAGACGACGTGGCCGGCGGCGACGAGCGCCCGGAGGGGTGGGAGCAAGCGGTCGAGCTCCTCGGCGGGATCGAGCTCGCGATTGCCTCGGAGTGACGACTGGGCGCCGACGTCGATGATCGTCGCTCCGGCCTCCCGGTACCGATCGGCCATGGCGACGGCAGCCTCGGCATCGGCGGCGAAGGTGTCGCGATTGGCCGACTCGGGCGAGAGGTTGACCACGCCCATCACATGGGTTCGGTCGTCGCCGAACGAGAGGGTGTGGCCGGCCGACGTGTAGGTGGTCACGGCGGCGAGTGTACGAGCAGGGTCGGACGGTGCGTCGGGAGCTCCGCGTCAGCCCAGGTCGACGCCGTAGCCCGCCAGCTCGTCCTCGTAGGCGATCACCAACTCCTCGGGGTCGGGGAGGCTGCCGTCGTCGGCGAGGACTCCCACCGTGACCGTGCCCGCATAGGAGATGACGCTCACCCCGATCGCGATACCCCCGGCCTGGGGCACCCAGAACATGATGCGGTCGATCGCCCGGCCGCCGAAGTGGAGCGGTTCGCGGGGACCGGGGACATTGGTCATCACCAGCGAGGACTTGCGCCCGAAGAACCAGAGCAGGGCCCGCTCGACGACGGCGGCGGTGACCCCCATGACGTTCAGGACGGTGTAGGCGGCCGCCCCCTGGGACCGGGACTTGAGGCGGCTCATCATCGCGTTGACCCGCTCCAGGCGCCGGCTGGCCAATGGGGTGCCCACCGGCAACTCGGGCAGGACCAGACCGAACCGGTTGCCGAGTGGCTGGCCGGCCTCTGGGGTGCGCAGGTTGAACGGCACCATCGCCCGCAGGGCGGCGACCCCACCCTCGTCCCGACTGGCGAGGATGCGTCCCAGGGCGCCCGACAGGGCGCCGAGCACGATGTCGTTGACCGTCGCCCCGTGCTCGGCGGCGGCGGTGCGGAGGTGGTCGAGCGGCACCGGGCGCGTCCAGGCGGTGCGCTTGCGACCGGTCAGCGGGGCCTTCAGCGAGGTGGGCGGGTCGATCGGCAGCGCCGCCAGCCGCAGCGCCTCCCACACGATCCCCACGACCCGGGAGACGATGCCCCCGCCGGTGGCCGCCGCGCTCGGCGGGGGTCGGTGCTCGGGGGGCTCGTCGCAGAGGGACACCAGCACCTGGATGAGCGAGATCCCATCGGCCAGCGAGTGGTGGAGGCGAGGCAGCAACACGGACCGGCCGTCGAGGTCCTCGATGACGAGGATCTCCCACGGCGGGGCGTCGCGCGAGATCATCCCGCCGGCCAACTCGCCGAGCATCGCCCGATAGCCGGCATCGTCGGCGGGGGCCGGGATCGACCGGACGTGGCGGGCCAGGTCGAAGCCGTCCTGGGGCACGAGGTCGAACCGTCCGAGCCGGCTGCGGACGAACCGCATCGAGAACCGGGGATGGACCAGCAGGCGCTCGGTGAGGATCACCCGGACCGCCTCGGCCGTCATCGGTGCGTCGAGTTCCAGCACCCCGAGGATCGTCATCGGACTGCGGTCATGCTCCATGCGCAGCCAGGCCCGATCGACCGGCGACAGCCGTTCCTTGATGGTCACCACGCAAGCGTACGTGTTGCGAGGCGTTCCCGGAGGGGGGTTCACAGCCTGCCGTGACCCGAGGGCCGTCGGGACCGGGGACCACCACCACGTCGCCACCCCGATCGGTCCGGCACACGACCGAGCCTGCGGCCTCGAGCACGTGGACGACCCACGCCGCCGGATGCCCGAAGTCGTTCTCCCCGACGCTGATGACCGAGAGCCGACCCGCCGAGGCGGTCAGCCAGTCGGGGTCCGACGTCGCCGCCCCCTGGTGGGGCACCTTCAGGACCTCGCGCCGCAGCGGCCCGAGGTCGGCTTGTGCCCAGGTCTCGACGTCGCCGGCCAGGAGCACCGACATCCCTCCGACGTCGACGTCGAGGACGATCGACTCGTCGTTGGGCGAGACGTACCGGCGCAGGGGCCCGAGCACCCGGACCTCGAGGTCGCCAATCACCGCCCGCTGCCCGGGACGCGGGGCCCGCCGGGGGATGCCGAGTTCGTCGACGGTGGCCAGGATCGGCCCGAGCGCCCCGACCTCGGCCCGATCGGGGACCCACACCTCGCCCACCGGGAGGCGTCCCACCACCGCGGCGGCGCCGGTGACGTGGTCGGCATGGCGATGGGTCAACACCAGCAGGTCGACCCGGTCGACCCCGTGCCGGCGCAGCCGGTCGGCGAGCACCACGGGGTCGGGGCCCGTGTCGACCACGACGGTGGCTCCCGACGCACCCCGGAGCACGGCGGCGTCTCCCTGCCCGACGTCGAGGAAGGCGACCCAGGGCCCGGGCCGGGCCGGGGCACCCATGAGGCCGATCACCAGGGCCACGACGGCCCCGGCCGCCACCACCGGCCGCACCGCCGGCCGGGCCCGCCAGGCCACCATGGCGAGGGTCGCCAGCGCGACGCCTCGCCATCCCAGCTCGGGGAACGGGGCGGCGACCCGGGCGACGACGACGACCGCGCTCGCCGCCCAACCGGCGACGGCGGCGACGGGCCCCAGCCCCACCAGGGCGCCGATGGAACCGAGGACCGTGGCCGCCGAGACCAACGGGCCCGCCACCAGGTTGGCCAGTGGCGCCACCGCCGGCACCGACCCGAACGCCACGAGGAGCAGGGGCGCCACCGCCACCTGGGCGGCGATGGTGGCCGCGAGGGCCCGACCGAGCAGGGACCGCCCCCGGCCGGCTCCCACCACCAGCCCGAGGGTGGCCGCCACCGAGAGCTGGAAGCCGAGGCGTTCGGCCAGCTGCGGGGCGACGAGCACCGAGGCCGCCACGGCGAGGCCGAGCATCGCCCGCGCCGACAGGACGATGCCGAAGCGTCGTGAGGCGAGGGCCAGGCCCGCCGCCGCCGACGCCCGCACCACCGACGGCTCCCATCGGGTGACCGTGGCGAACAGGACGAGGCCGGCTAGGCCAACCACCCATCGGATCCGGGGCGCGAGGGCGAGCGGGAGCGTGACGACCCACCACCCGGCGAGGAAGAGGGCCACGTTCGATCCGGAGACCGCCACGTAGTGGGCGAGCCCGGCCGACCGCAGTTCGTCCTCGACGACCGGGTCCAATTCGTCGATGTCGCCGACGAGGAAGCCGACGAGCAGGTGGGAGGCGGGCGGATCGACCGATTCGCCCACCACCGTCCGGATCCGGTCCCGGATCGACGAGGCCACGCCGAGCAGCCCGCTGGGGGCCGCCACGACGGTCACCTCGTCGACGGCGACGACGCCGGCGACCGGGACCCCGGCCACCGTCGTGGCTCGCGGGGACAGACGTCCTCGCACCGCCACCGCGGTGCCCGCATCGGGACGGTCGCCACCCTCGACGGACAGCAGGAGGTCGGGCCCCGACCACGGACGACCGTCCCGGGTCGCCGGTTCGAACCGGGCATACCAGCCCGATCCGGGGGGTGGCCGCGGGCGCCCGTCGGTGACGAGCCGCCCCTCCATGGCAACGACGCCCGACCGCTCGTCGGCGAGGGCCTCCGCCACCGCCGTGTCGGCACGGGCCTGGCCCCAGCCGACGAGGACGGCCAACAGCAGGACCGCTCCGAGCCCTCGCACCACCGGCCCAGGCACGAACAGGGCCAGGGTCGCCACCGCCACGGCCCCCCAGCCGATCCCCGTGCCACCGGCGACCACACCCGACCAGGCCACCACCGCCGCGGCCAATGACCACCATCCGATCGGGTCGCTCACGGCGCGACGACGAGGTCGCGGATCCCGGCGAGGAGCCGCTCGCCGATGCCGCTCACCTCGAGCAGGTCCTCGACCCGCTCGAACCGACCGACCTCGTCGCGGTGGTCGACGATGCGGCGGGCAAGCACGGGCCCGATCCCGGGCAGGGCGGTCAACTCGTCGGCGGACGCCTGGTTGAGTCGGATGCGCCCGTCGCCCGGCGACGCCGACAAGCCACCGTCCGGGGATCGGGTGGGGACGACCACCTGGGTCCCGTCCTCGACCGGGGCGGCCAGGTTGACCGACGTCAGGTCGGCATCGGCGGTGGCCCCACCGGCGGCGGCCACGACGTCGGCCAACCGGGCGCCGGGGCCGACCTCCACGAGGCCGGGTGCGACCACGGCACCTGCCACGTGGACGGTGAGCGATCCCGACGACTCGCCGACGACCTCGACCGGCACGACGGTCCGCGGGGTGGCGACACCCCGGCGCCCGGCCAGGAAGGCGGCGACGCCGACGAGGGCGATGGCGGCCACGACGGCGGCCACACGAGCGACGTACGGGTTCGGCACGGCACCGCCTCCCCCTCCCCCGGTCGTGCGGCGTCGTCATACCACGCCGCGGAGGGTGCCACCAGCCCCCTGCCGGTACCCTCCCGGCCGTGATCGACGTCTCCCGCTACCGCATCGAGCCCGGCACCACCCTCGACCTCGCCGAGCACGACCCCCGAGATCGCGCCGGCTTCTCGGGTGCCAAGGCCGAGGGCAAGGCCGCCATCGCCGAGCAGTCGGCCCGACTCGACGACCTCCAGGAGCATCTCTTCGCCGACGGCCGCCAGCGGGTCCTGGTGGTCCTGCAGGCGATGGACACGGCCGGCAAGGACTCCACGATCCGCCACGTCTTCGGCTCGGTCGACCCGATCGGAGTCCGGGTGGCGGCCTTCGGGGTGCCCACCGAGCGGGAACTGGGGCGCGACTTCCTGTGGCGGATCCACCGCCAGGTGCCCGGCAACGGCGAGATCGTCATCTTCAACCGGTCCCACTACGAGGACGTGCTCGTCGTCCGGGTCCGGGACCTCGCCCCCGAGCCGGTGTGGCGCCGCCGCTACGACCACATCAACGCCTTCGAGCGCCTCCTCGCCGACGAGGGCACCACCATCGTCAAGTGCTTCCTCCACCTGTCGAAGGCCGAGCAGGCCGAACGCCTCCAGGAGCGCATCGATCGCCCCGAGAAGCGGTGGAAGTTCCGCCACGGCGATCTCGCCGAGCGGGAGCGCTGGGACGACTACATGGCTGCCTACGAGGAGGCGATCTCGCGCACCTCGACCGCCCACGCCCCGTGGTACGTGGTGCCCGCCGACCGCAAGTGGTATCGCAACCTGGTGGTCAGCCAGATCCTGCTCGACACGATCGGGGCGCTGCCGCTCGAGTGGCCCCAGCCCGAGGAGGGACTCGAGGGCCTCCGGGTGGAGTGAGCGCTCACCCGTTCCGACACTCTGCCAGCACCCGGCGCTGCACCTCCCGGGCCAGCACCTCGGCGGGCACGTTCCGGTAGGCGGCGTGGTGGGAGCGCCCGGCGATCCGTCCGACGAGGTACGCGACCCCGTAGGCGACCCCGAACCCGAGCGGGCTCGACCTCGTCTGGGCCACGTGGGCCGCCTCGTGGGCCAACAGCCCCACCCGGGCGCAGCGAGGCAGCCGGTCGACCTCGGGCGACACGAGCACCAGCCGTCCGAGCGTCACCGCGAGTGGGTCGATGCCCGCCAGACGCCGGTACCAGTCCGGCAGCGGGGCGAGGCGCACCCGAGCGGGGTCGACCGAGGGGACGTGCCGACGCACCAGATCGACGTCGGGGCCGAGCGCCTCGGCGAGGGTCACCTCAGCCGACGACGACGTTCACGAGGCGGCCGGGCACCACCACGACCTTGCGGATGGTCTTGCCGTCGATCCAGGAGGCCACCTTCTCCGAGGCCAACGCCGCGGCCTCCAGGTCGGCGTCGGTGGCACCCGCCGGCACCTCGACCTGGTCGCGCACCTTGCCGTTCACCTGCACGACGAGGTTGATGACCTCCTCGGCGGCGGCCGCCTCGTCGACCTCTGGCCACACCTGGAGGTGGATGCTCCCGTCCTCGCC
Organism: uncultured Acidimicrobiia bacterium; assembly: GCA_964614585.1. Taxonomy (GTDB): domain Bacteria; phylum Actinomycetota; class Acidimicrobiia; order Spongiisociales; family JAENVV01; genus JAHEFX01. Next base: position 20,828 of record CAZTLW010000004.1, read on the forward strand.
CCGCCGGTGCCAGAGCTCCTCGGTCACGTGGGGTGCGATGGGGGCCAACAGCAGCAGCAGCGTGCGCACCGCCTCGTCCCAGACCCCGGTCGAGACGGTGGCCGCCCGCCGTGCCGCGGCCAGGTCGTTGCGCAGCGACATGAGGGCGGCGACGGCGGTGTTGAAGGCGAAGGCCTCCAGGTCCCGGCCCACCTTGCGGATCGTCTGGTGCACGGACCGTCGCAGGGCCCGGTCGGCGGCGGGGTCGACGTCGCCCGGCTCGTAGGGATCGGACCCCAGGCGCCAGACGTCGAGGACGAACCGGTGGGAGCCGGCGATCGCCTGGCTGTCCCACGGACCGCCCTTCTCCCAGTCGTAGCCGAACATGAGGTGGGTGCGCACCGTGTCGGCCCCGTAGGCCGCCACCAGCTCGTCGGGGGCGACGACATTGCCCTTCGACTTCGACATGCGCTGGATCTCGAGGTGGTGGCGCAGCTGGGAGACATCGTTGTCGCCCTCGATGCCGGGGATCTCGACCGCCGCGCCCTCGGGCACCTCGACGCGGGTCCCGGCCACCGTCAGGATCCGCTCGGTGCGGCGCTCCAACTCGCCCACCAGGACGGCGTCGGCCGGGGCGTCGCCGGTCACGACCACCAGGCGCTCGGCGACGAGGCCGTCTCCCTCGGCCCGGCCCCAGACCGCCACCCGGTCGCCCGGCCGTTCCTCGCCGAGGATCTGGCCCTGGCTGCGGAGGGCGAGCATCGGCTCGTCGAAGGCGCCGTCGGGATCGCGGCCGTGGGCCGCCATGACCTCGGCCGTCTCGTCGAAGTGGCCCAGGTCGCGCATCGCCTTGGTGAAGAAGCGGGTGTAGAGCAGGTGCATCACGGCGTGCTCGGCCCCGCCGGTGTACTGGTCGACCGGCAGCCAGTAGGCCGCCTCCTCGGGGTCGAACGGACCCCGGTCGAAGTGCGGGCTCAGGTAGCGGTACTGGTACCACGACGAGCAGAGGAAGGTGTCCTGGGTGTCGGTCTCGCGGCGCGCCGGGTTCCCCTCCGCATCGGTCGTCACCACGAACGGGAGGTGGTCGGGCAGCGGGCTCCGCCCCGATGTGAACTCGACGTCGTCGGGCAGGAGCACCGGCAGGGCCTCGTCGGGGAGGATCTCCACGGCCCCGTCCTCCCGGTAGATGGCCGGGATCGGCGCCCCCCAGTAGCGCTGGCGGGACACGAGCCAGTCCCGCAGGCGGTAGTTCACCGTCTCGGAGCCCCGGCCGGCCTCGGTGAGCCAGTCGATGGCGGCGGCGATGGAGGGATTGGCCCGACCCTTCTCGAGGGTCGTCGGGACGCCGTCGATCGGGCCGGACCCGACCATCGTGCCCGGACCGACATAGGCCTCGTCCATGGTGTCCCCGTCCAGCGGCTCCTCGCCCTCGGGGGCGATGACGGGGACGACCGGCAGCCCGAAGGCCCGGGCGAACTCGAAGTCACGCTGGTCGTGGGCGGGCACGGCCATGATGGCCCCGGTTCCGTAGCCCAGCAGCACGTAGTCGGCGATCCACACGGGCACCGGTTCGCCGTTGACCGGGTTGGTGGCATGGCCCCCGGTGAAGACCCCCGTCTTGGTCTCGGCCTCGATGCGCTCGAGCTCGGTGCGACGGGTGGCGGCGTCCCGATAGGCCTCGACCTCGGCGCGGCGCTCGTCGGTCGTCAGTTCGTCCACGAAGGGATGCTCGGGGGCGAGCACCATGAAGGTCGCCCCCCACAAGGTGTCTGGGCGGGTCGTGAAGACCCGGATGTCGCCGGCGGGCGAGGCGAAGTCGACGTGGGCGCCCTCGGAGCGGCCGATCCAGTTCGTCTGCATCGTCCTGATCGCCTCGGGCCAGTCGAGGCCGTCGAAGTCCAACAACTCGTCGGCGTACCGGGTCGTCCGGAAGAACCACTGGGCCATCCGCTTCTGGACCACCGGCTGGCCGGTGCGCTCGTCCTTGCCGTCGATGACCTGCTCGTTGGCGAGCACCGTCTGGAGGGTCGGCGACCAGTTGACGGTGGCCTCCCCCCGGTAGGCGACGTCGTGGCGGGCGAACTCGGCGAAGAACCACTCGGTCCAGTGGTAGTAGTCGGGCTCGCAGGAGACCGCCTCCCGCTCCCAGTCGAACATGCACCCCATCGAGCGCATCTGGGTGCGCATCCGCTCGATGTTCTGGCGGGTCCAGACCGCCGGATGGATGTTGCGCTGCATGGCTGCGTTCTCGGCCGGCAGCCCGAAGGCATCGAAGCCCATCGGGAACAGCACGTTGAACCCCCGCATGCGCATCCACCTGGCGCGGGCGTCGGAGGGGGTCATGGCGTACCAGTGGCCGATGTGCAGGTCGCCCGAGGGGTAGGGCAGCATCGTCAGGGCGTAGTGCTTCGGCCGCGACCAGTCGACCTCCGAGCGGTACAGGCCGTCGGCCTCCCAACGCTGCTGCCAGGCGGTCTCGATCGATGCGTGGTCGTAGGCGATCATGGGCGGGCAAGGGTAGGCGCCCGCCCCGCCCTGGTCACCGTGAATACGAACCCAGGGTTCGGTGCCGGGCGATCCGACGTTCTCCGGTGGCGAGACCAGACCAGGTCTGGTCTCGCCACCGGAGTTCAGCCGAGGTCGATGCCCATCGACCGCAGATACCGCTCCTCGGCCTCGAGCAGGCCCGAGGCGCCGGCGAAGCGGGCCCCGACCACCCGGGCACCCGTCAGCCGGGTCGCCGACAGGAAGGTGTCGGAGAGGTCGGCGCCCGACAGGTCGGCGTCCCGGAGGTCGGCTCCCTCGAGGTCGGCACCCGCCAGGTCGGCGCCTGACAGGTCGGCGCCGGAGAGGTCCGACAGCGAGAGGTTCGCCCGCCGCAGGTCGTGGCCGGCGAGATCGACGCCGCGGAGGTCGCAGTCCTTCAGGGCCAGGTCGCGCAGGTCGTGGGTGGCAGGGCGCCAGCCCCGCAGGTCGAGACCGATGAGCGGCCGCTTGCGGTACTTGGCATACGAATCGGCGGCGAGGAACCGGGCCCGTTGACGAGGATCCAGCGACCCCGTGGTGAACCGCTCCCGGCCGGTGATCGGGTCGCCGACGTTGTGGTAGCTCGACTCGCGCTCCCAGTAGCCGAGCCGGTCCTCGGCGAGCAGCTCGATCCGGTGGACCCACTTGAGGCTCTTGTAGAAGTACCGCGAGGGCAGCACCGTCCGCAGCGGCCACCCGTGCTCGACGGTGAGTGGTTCGCCGTCCAGCGAATGGACCAGCCAGGCCTCGTCGACCAGGTCGACCGGGATCGACGTGTCGTGACGGCGGGGGCTGTAGGCCTCGAAGCGGACGAAGCCCGCGGTCGGGTCGACGCCGACCCGGTCGAGCACCCGTCGGAGCGGCATCCCGGTGAAGGTGAGGCCGAGGCGGCTCCAGGAGGTGACGCAGTGGATGTCAGCCACCAGTTCATCGGTGGCGGCCGCCAGCACCTCGGCGTGGGTGAGCGAGAGCGGCGTGTCCACGAGGCCGACGACCTCCAGCCGCCAGGCGTCGAGGTCGAGGGCGACGGGGACGGGGGCCCGCTCCCCCACCACCGGGAAGCGGCGGGTCTCGACCTGGCCGGGGTGGAGCGTGCCGGTGGTCACGTCGACCCGCACTCAGACCTCCTCGGGCACCCGGAAGTCGGGGCCCGGCCGCACCGTGTAGATGAGCGGCACCGAGAGCACGGACACGGCTCCCTTGACGATGACATTCGCCCAGAAGATCGAGATGGCCACGGACCCGGGCACGACACCGACGAAGGCGATGCCCACGAAGATCGCCGAGTCGACCGGGATCGCCACCGCGTTGGAGGCGAGCACCCGGCCCCACTGGTACCGCTCGCCGAAGGCCAGCACCCAACGGCGGTAGGCCTCGGTGTCGAGCAACTCGGAGACGACCTCGGCGATGATCGAAGCGAGGACGATCCGGGCCACCGGGCTCAGCAAGTCGGCGAAGCCCTCCTGGGATCCGACGGCGAGGTCGGGCGGGAGCACGCCGACCAGCCAGAAGAGGCCGACCATGACGAGGTTGATGCCGGCTGCGGTGAAGATCGCCATCCGGGCGGCTCGGACCCCACCGACCTTGTGGATGAGGTCGCGGATGGTGAAGGTCAGTGGATAGATGAGGGTCCCCCCGTCGACCGAGAACCCGGCGATGTCGAGGATCCGCAGCGACGTGATGTCGGCGAGCATCTGCGCCGCCACGTAGATGGCCACCACGAAGGCGAGGGTGAGGGCCCAGGTGGGGGCTCGGCGGTCCGGGTCGGGGGCGGTCACGTCGGGAAGGGTATGGCGGTTGGTTGACGGGAGCCACCCGGGGCCCCTAACGTACAACCATATGGTTGTAGGTCAGGAGCTCACCGACGAGGAGGTCGATCGCCTGTTCAGGGCGCTCGCCGATGCGACGCGTCGGGACATCGTGCGTCGCACCCTCGGCGAGGGCGCGTCCATCAGCGACCTGGCGAGCCGGTACGACATGTCGTTCGCCGCCGTGCAGAAGCACGTCGCGGTGTTGGAGGAGGTCGGACTGGTGACCAAACAGCCCTGCGGGCGGGAGCGCATCGTCCGCGGCAACCCGGCCCCGATCGAGCAGGCCCAGGCGCTCCTGGACCGCTACGAGCAGATCTGGCGCTCCCGGATCGAACGACTCGACGCCCTGCTCGCCGAACCCGACGACCAGTAGAGGACCCACCCATGCCCGTCACCTCCGTCACCAAGGACCCCGAGGCGCTCACGATGACCGTCGTGTGTGACTTCCCCGTGCCCATCGAGCGGCTCTGGACGGCCTACGCCGACCCCCGCCAACTCGAGCGGTTCTGGGGTCCCCCCGGCTGGCCGGCGACCTTCACCTCCCACGACATGACCCCCGGCGGTCGGGCGGATTACCACATGACCGGACCCGACGGCGAGCGGTTCCACGGCTACTGGGAGTTCATCTCGGTCGAGCCGCCCCACTCGTTCGAGGTCCTCGACGGGTTCGCCCACCCGGACGGGTCGCCGAACACCGACCTGCCCGCCATGCGTCTGACCATGCGGTTCGAGGCCACGTCCGACGGCTCGCGGTCGGAGTCGGTGACCCACTTCGCCTCCTCCGAGCAGCTCGAGGAGGTCCTCGCGATGGGCGCCGAAGAGGGCGCGGTCCTGTCGATGGGCCAGCTCGACCTACTGCTCGCCGATCTCCGCGACCATGCCCGGACGACCGAAGCGGAGATCCTGTCGGACACGCTCGTGCGGATCACCCGATTCTTCGACCACCCCCGCGACGCGGTCTGGCGGGCCCACACCGAGCCCGGCCTGATCCGCCGCTGGTTGCTGGGCCCGGACGGATGGACCATGCCGACCTGCGAGATCGACCTCTCCATCGGCGGCACGGTCCGCTACGGCTGGGCGCCCGGGCCGGACACCGAGGGCACGCCGTTCGTCATCGAGGGCGAGACGCAGTGGGTGGAGGCCCCGTTCCGGTGGGTGACCACCGAGTCGATGGAGGGCATCGACGGACCGCCGACCACCAACGACCTCACGCTGACCGAGGTGGACGGCGGGACCCTGCTCACGATCCTCATGACATACCCGAGTGCCGAGGCACGGGACGTCATGCTCGGCACCGGGATGACGGATGGCATGGAGGCGAGCTATGGACGGCTGGAGACGGCCGTCCTGGCCCACGGGGTCTGAACCCTGGGTTGTGGGCGTCGGATTCCGACGCTCACGGTCCTCGGTTCGCCCGATCGGCGACGCTCACAACCCAGGGTTGGAGCCTCATTCCTTGACGTAGGGCTTGCCCTCCGCCGCCGGTGGACGTGACCGGCCGACCACGCCCGCCACGACGATGATCGTGACGATGTAGGGCGCCATGAGCAGGAACTCCGAGGGGATCGGCGTCTGGAGGATCGCCAGCTTCTGGGAGAGCGAGTCGGAGAAGCCGAACACGAGGGCTGCCGCCAGGCCGCCGATCGGGTGCCACCGGCCGAAGATCATGGCGGCCAGGCCGATGAAGCCACGCCCGGCGGTGATGTTCTCGTCGAAGCGACCGACCGTGCCGAGCGTGAAGTAGGCACCACCGAAACCCGCGACCATGCCGCCGACGATGGTGCCGAGGTACTGGTGGAAGTACACGTTGATGCCGAGGGTGTCGGCGGCCCCGGGGTGCTCGGACACCGCCCGGGTGCGCAGCCCCCACCGGGTGTGGAAGAAGCCGATGGTGAACGCAGCCACCAGGGCGTACATGCCGTAGACGAGGATCGTCTGGTTGAAGAGCACGGGGCCGATCACCGGGATGTCCCCGAGGATCGGGATCTTGATGGCCCGGAAGATCGGGGCGTCGTTCAATTCGGGACGCGCCACCAGCACCTGGGCGGTGAGGAACGATGTCAATCCGAGGGCGAAGAGGTTGATGACGACGCCGGTGATGATCTGGTCGACCCGGTACTTGATCGACATGACCGCCAGGAAGGCGGCGAGGACGCCGCCGATGGCGACCGCCCCGACCAGGCCCACCAAACCCGAACCGGTGACCGACGCCACCAGCACACCGGTGAAGGCCCCGCTCAGCAGCATGCCCTCGATGCCGATGTTGATGATGCTGGAGCGCTCCGAGATCGTGCCCGCCAGCGCCGCCAACGCGATCGGCGTCGCCTTCACCATCGTCGAGTCGAGCATCCCGACGAGTGAGAACGAGCGGTCGGCTGCCGCCCAGGCAAGAAAGGCGAACACGAAGAGGAGGAGCCCGATGCCGAGGACGAGGGTCGCCTTGTCGCCGAAGCCCCGCGTGAGTTGCACGGCACCGGCGAAGGCGAGGAGCACCGCCACCGCCCAGGCGGTGCCGGCGGCGGGCAGGACGAGCGGGCCGAGTTGGATGGCATCCTGGGCACGACTGAGGCCGAACGAGGCATCGCCCTCGGTACCGGCGGCGAACACGATCGCCACGAACCCGGCGAGCAGGAACAGGACGATGCCGATCGCCCGCGCCCGAGTGCGCTGGGCCTTGGACAGGACCTTCGGGGCCTGGGGCTCGGTGAGCAGGGCCGTCATCCGCCCCACCCCCCGCTGATCTGCTCGGACTCGGTGTTCACCCGCACCCGGTAGATCGAACGGACGAGGGCGGGCGCGGCGACGAACACGATGATGAGCGCCTGGATGACGGTGACGATGTCGATGCCGACGCCGGGGTCGACCTGCATCTGCTGGCCGCCGGCCCGCAACGCCCCGAACAGGAGGCCGGCGGCGACGACGCCCCACGGGTGGGAGCGGCCCAACAGCGCCATGGCGATGGCGTCGAAGCCGATGTTGGCGCTGAAGCCCGGCGTGGCACGGAAGAGCACGCCGAGCGTCTGGTTGGCGCCGGCGAGGCCCGCCATGGCTCCGGCGACGAACATGACGAGCGGAATGGCCCGCACGAGCTTGACGCCCCCGTAGCGAGCACCGTCGGCGTTGTAGCCGACCGCCCGGAACTCGAAGCCGAACGTCGACTTGAACAGCATCCAGTGGGTGAACCAGGCCGCCAGCAGCGCCACGATGAACCCGGCATGGAGCCGGAGGGCCGGGTCGATCCAGTCGAGCAGCTGGGGCAACCGGGCCGACTCGAGCACCGACTTGGACACCGGGTCGGAGCGACCCTCCACCTGGTAGAAGCTGGTCGTGAGCAGCCAGTCGGTCAGCCGCAGGGCGATGAAGTTCATCATGATCGTCACGATGACCTCATGGGCCCCCGTCCTCGCCTTGAGGAAGCCGGGCACGAAGCCCCAGAGCCCGCCACCGATGATCCCGCCGAGCAGGGCGAGCGGCAGGTGGACGACCAGCGGCAAACCCTCGAACGAGAAGCCGACCGCCACCGCGACCATGCCGCCGATGAGGATCTGGCCCTCGCCACCGATGTTGAACAGCCCGGCCCGGAAACCGATGGCCACGGCGAGTCCGGCGAGGATCAGCGGGGCGGCGGCGACCAGCGTCTCGGAGATGGCCGACACCGAGCCAAGGGAGCCGCGGGCGAGGGCGGCGAAGGCGGCCATGGCGGTCTCGAAACTCTCGCCCGACAGGATGATGATGACGGCGCCGATGACGAGCGCCGAGAAGACCGCCAGCACCGGCAGCAGGACGAGGGTCCGCCAGTCGACGCCCTGCCCGGTGGCCTCGGCGAGGAGCCGGCGTTCCAGCTCCGACCGCTCCCGCTCCTCGGTGCTCATGCCTGGACCTCCACGCCTGCCATGGCGAGGCCGAGTTCGGCGGGACTCGTGTTCTCGGGCCGCGTCTCGGCGACGACCCGGCCTCGGAACATGACCAGGATCCGGTCGGCGAGGGCCAGCACCTCGTCGAGCTCGGTCGAGACGATCAGGAGGGCGGCGCCCTCGTCGCGGATGCGGATGATCTGCTCGTGGATGTACTCGATGCTCCCGACGTCGACGCCCCGGGTGGGTTGGGAGGCAACGACGAGACGGATCGGTCGTGAGAACTCACGGGCCACGATCAGCTTCTGTTGGTTGCCGCCCGACAGGCCCGAGGCAGGTGTGTGCACGCTCGGGGTGCGGACGTCGTAGTCGATCACGAGACCGGCCGCGCGCCGGTACACCTCGTCCCACTGCATGTTCACGCCCTTGGAATACGGCTCGGCGTAGTAGCCGTCGAGGACCATGTTCTCGGCGACGCTGAACTGGACGACGAGGCCCGAGCGCTGGCGGTCCTCGGGGATGTGGGCCGTCCCCCACCGGTGCATGTCGCGGGGCGTGGCTTCCGTGACGTCGCTGCCGACGAGTTCGATTCGCCCCCCTGCCGCGTCCCGCAACCCGGTGATGGCCTCGACGAGCTCCGTCTGGCCATTGCCCTGGACGCCGGCGATGCAGACGATCTCGCCGGCTCGGACGTCGAACGACACCCCGTTGACGGTGGGGTGCTCGAGGTCGTCGTGGACGATGAGGTCGTGTACCGACAGGACCGTGTCGACCGGCGCGGCGGGCGCCTTGTGCACCACGAGATCGACCGGACGCCCGACCATCAGGTCGGCGAGCGTCTGCTCGTCGGTCTCCGACGGGAGCGCCTCCCCGACGATCGCCCCCCGGCGGAGCACGGCGATGCGGTCGGCGATCGTCAGGACCTCCTTCAGCTTGTGCGTGATGAAGATGATCGCCTTGCCGGCGTCACGCAGCATGTTGACGATGCCGAAGAACTCCTCGACCTCCTGGGGGGTGAGGACGGCGGTCGGCTCGTCGAAGACGAGCACCTCGGCGGAGCGGAACAGCACCTTGATGATCTCGACTCGCTGCTGGATGCCGACCGGGATGTCCTCGATGTAGGCGTCCGGGTCGACGTGGAGGCCGTACTGCTCGCTGATCTCACGCACCTCCCGGCGAGCCTCCTTGACGTCGATGAGGCCGCCCACCGTCGTGGGTTCGATGCCGAGGACGACGTTCTCGGCCACGGTGAAGACCGGGACGAGCATGAAGTGCTGGTGGACCATCCCGATGCCCGCCGCGATGGCATCCCCAGGGCCGTCGAAGTGCTGGACCTCACCGTCGATGAGGATCTCGCCCTCGTCGGCCGTGTACAGGCCGTAGAGGATGTTCATGAGGGTGGTCTTGCCGGCCCCGTTCTCACCGAGCAGGGCGAGCACCTCGCCGGAACGGACGGTGAGGTCGACGTGGTCGGAGGCCAACACGCCGGGGAATCGCTTGGTGATGCCGCGCAGCTCCAGCTCCACGGGTCAGAGGCCTCCTCGATGACGACGCCGGAACCCTAGACGCGGGGACGCGGGGATGCGGGAACGCGGGTGGGCCCCGGGGCTCGACGCCCCGGGGCCCACTCCGTCGTCTCGATACCCGGTACTCGGTACCGGCGACCGCAGGTCGCCTACGCGCCCCCGGTACCCACGGTGATGTCACCGGCGATGATCGCCGCCTCCAACGCCTCCAACTCCGAAACGGTCTCATCCGACACCGCATCGGCCAGGTCGTGGAAGTCGGCCAGCCCGACACCGCCATTCTCCAACGTACCGACGGTCACCCCACCCTCGAAGGTGTCGGTGAACACCGACTCGATGGCATTGAACGTGGTCACGTCCATGTTCTTCAACACCGACGTCAGGTACACACCCTGGTTCTGGGTGTCGATCTCGAACTGGTCGGCGTCCACACCGATGATCTTCAACGACTCGGCCCCCAACTCCGACGCCAACGCCGCCGAACCCAGACCCACCGGACCGGCCACCGGCATCACCACGTCAGCACCCTCGTCCACCAGGTTCTGGGCGAACGTCCGCCCATCGTCCAGCGACTCGAAGTTGCCCGTGAACAGCCCCTCCTGGGACGCATAGTCCCAACCGATCACCGTCACCGAAGCACCCTTGTCGGCGTTGTAGCGGTCGACGCCCTGCACGAACCCGTCCATGAACACGGTCACCGGCGGGATGTTCACCCCACCGAACGTGCCCACCACACCGGTCTCGGACACCGACGCCGCCACATAACCGGCCAAGAACGCCGCCTCCTGGGTGTTGAACACCTGACCCAACACGTTGTTGGCCTCGATCACACCCTCGTCATAGGCGAAGTCCACGATCGAGAACGGCACCTCCGGATTGGCGTTCGCCGCCTCCGCGGTCGCATCACCCAACAGGAACCCGACCGTCACGATGATGTCACAGCCCTGCTCGATGAACGCATTGATGTTCGTCTCGTAATCCGTCTCGGCCTGGGACTCCAACACCGCGATCTCGGCACCCAACTCGGACTCGGCCCGCTCCAGACCCGCAAACGCCGTCTGGTTGAACGACTTGTCATCGATACCACCGGTATCGGTCACCTGACACGCCGAGAAATCACCCGGACCCGCCGCCTCCGTCGTCGTCGTCTCCTCACCCTCGGTCGTCGTCGTCTCCTCCGACGCCTCCGTCGTCGTCGTCTCCTCGGACGCCTCCGTCGTCGTCGTATCGCCAGCCTCGGTGTCGTCGGTGTCGTCGCCGCCGCAGGCGGCGAGGACGAGGGCGAGGGCGGCGACGAGGGCCAGCCATCGGTAGGTACGCATCGAATCTTCCTCCACGAAGTCCGTGATTGTCCGACCGCTCGGCCGGCTCTGGCGGAGATTAGGAAGGCGTTCACCACTCTGCCATCCCGGCCGGACCCCCTACCCTCGCCCGGATGCCGCCCGAGCCCCGACCCCACCCGCTCCGTCGACTCATCGATTACGCCGCCCCCCATCGCGGCCGGATGCGGACGGCGACGATCTGGTCGATCCTCAACAAGCTGTTCGACCTGGCGCCGCCGTTCCTCATCGGGGCGGCCATCGACGTCGTGATCGCCGGGGACTCGGGGCTCATGTCGCGCTGGCTCTCCACCTTCGGCTTCGACACCTCACGCGACCAACTCATCGCCCTCGTCGGGCTCAGCGCGATCATCTGGGGTCTCGAGTCGGCATTCGAGTACGCCTTCAAGGTCGGGTGGCGCACCCTTGCCCAGACGGTGCAGCACGACCTGCGCCAGGACGCCTACGCCAGCCTCCAACGGCTCGACCAGGCGTACTTCGAGGACCGCGCCTCGGGCGACCTCATGACCGTGCTCAACGACGACGTCAACCAGTTGGAGCGGTTCCTCGACGTCGGCGCCAACGAGCTCCTGCAACTCGCCACAACGGTGCTGGTCATCGGCGGGGGGTTCCTCATCATCGACCCCTCGGTGGCCTGGGTGGCGTTCCTGCCGATTCCGCTCATCCTCTGGGGATCGTTCCGGTTCCAGCGGCGACTCGAACCGCTGTACGCCACCGTCCGGGAGCGGGCTTCGGACGTCTCGGCGCTCCTCGCCAACAACCTCGGGGGCATCACGATCATCAAGGCCTTCACCGGCGAGCGGCGCGAAGCAGCCCGGCTCGAGCAGGTGAGCGGGGACTACCGGACCGCCAACGAGGCGGCCATCCGCTGGTCGTCGGCGTTCACGCCGCTCATCCGCATCGCCATCCTCGTGGGCTTCCTGGCCACCCTGGCCCTCGGTGGCCTCCGGGCCCTCGACGGGGCGATCTCGCCGGGCACCTACGCCATGATGATGTACCTCGTCCAGCGGCTCCTGTGGCCGCTGACCCGCCTCGGGGAGACGATGGACCTCTACCAGCGGGCCATGGCATCGACCAACCGGGCCCTCGACCTGGTCGACGCCCGACCCCGGATCGTGGGCGGCTCCACCCGACTCGACGACGTGGCGGGCGACGTCGGCTTCCACGGGGTCCGCTTCGCCTACGGCGACGGCCCCGAGGTGCTCCACGGCATCGACATCACGGCACGGGCCGGCGACGAGATCGCCATCGTCGGCCCCACCGGGTCGGGCAAGTCGACCATCGTCAAGCTCCTGTTGCGCCTGTACGACCCGTCGGGGGGCCGGATCACGCTCGACGGCGTCCCGATCTCGGACCTCCCGCTCGACCACCTGCGGTCCCATCTCGGGCTGGTCAGCCAGGACGTGTTCCTCTTCCAGGGCAGCGTCGCGGAGAACATCGCCTACGGCCGCCCCGACGCCACGCCCGAGCAGGTGGAGGCGGCGGCCCGCATCGCCGAGGCGCACGACTTCATCACGGGCCTCTCGAACGGCTACGACACCCTGGTCGGCGAGCGGGGCCAGAAGCTGTCGGGCGGCCAACGCCAGCGGATCTCCATCGCCAGGGCGATCCTCGCCGACCCCGCGGTCCTGGTCCTCGACGAGGCGACCTCGGCGGTCGACAACGAGACCGAGGCGGCGATCCAGCGGTCACTCGGGCGGATCACGGCCGATCGCACCACCATCGTGATCGCCCATCGGCTCTCGACGATCCGCAACGCCGACCGCATCTACGTGGTCGACGGGGGCCGGGTCACGGAGGAGGGCACCCACGACGAGTTGGTGGCCACCGGTGGCATCTATGCCGACCTGTGGGCGGTCCAGACCGGCGAGTTGGTGGGGATGGGCGGCGAGGGACCCCTCCCCTAGGCTCGCCGCCGATGGAGTCCGTGACCGAGCTCCGCCTGCTCGGCGAGCGAGCCGCCACCTGCACCGACTGCGAGTTGGCGGAGACCCGCACGAACGTCGTCTTCGGTGTGGGCAACCCCCGGGCCAGGCTGATGTTCGTCGGCGAGGCACCCGGCCGGGACGAGGACCTCGCCGGGGAGCCCTTCGTGGGTCGGGCCGGCAAGCTGCTCACGACGCTCATCGGCGAGATCGGCCTCACTCGCGACGACGTCTACATCGCCAACGTCCTCAAGTGCCGACCCCCGGGCAATCGGGATCCCCGACCTGCCGAGATCGACGCCTGCAAGGGCTACCTCCGCACCCAGATCGACCTCATCTCCCCCGAGGTCGTGATGACGCTCGGGAACTTCGCCACGAGACTCCTGCTGCGCACCGAGACCGGCATCACCCGCCTGCGCGGGACGATCTACCCGTGGTGGCGCGGCATGTTGATCCCGACGTTCCACCCGGCCGCCGTGCTACGCGACGGCTCCAGGATGGCCGACGTCCGCGCCGACTTCGAGCTGGCCCGCCAGGTCCTGGCCGGCCAGGTGGCCCGGGATCAGGCCTTCTCGTAGAGGGTCGGCACCCGGCCGGGGCCGTCCCAGGCGGGATGGAGGCCGCGGTCGACGATCTCACCGGCGTCGAGCATCGTCGCCATCGCCTTGCGAACGGTGCCGGGACTGGCTCCCGACGCCTCTCGGAGGTCCTTGGTCGTGAAGGTCCCCTCGGCGGGCACGGCGGCACGCACCGCCTCGACGCTGACGCCGGGTCCCCGTCGGCTCGGTCGGCGAGTGCTTCGGGGCTGTTTCGGGGCGGGCCCGCCGAGGTCGAAGCCCGCCTCGCGGAGGACACCGGGTGGCACGCCCAACTTGATCAGCGAGCCGGGGGTGACGTCCTCTTGTTCGGCCCACCCCTTCACGTTGGCCACGAACCCCTCGTGGAGGTCGTCGGCGGTCGGGTCCTCGAGGCGCTCGACCTCGCTGAGGAGTTTGAGCCGCTCGATCTTGTCGGTCGCCTCGGCGGCCTGCCGCTTCGTCTCGGCGATGGCCTCGTCGTCACGAATGACCGATGGGTCCTCGAGGTAGTCGAGGTACTTGCGAACGATGGCTTCCGCGTCCATGACGACTCCTCCAGGGGATGACCCAATCCCCATGATCATATCAAGCGCCGTAATCGTTCGGCACTTGATCAAATCAGCGGATCACACCTGCTCGTACAGCGTCACGACCGCGGCACCACCGAGCCCGATGTTGTGTTGGAGGGCCCTGGTGGCGCCCTCCACCTGCCGAGGCCCGGCCTCACCACGCAACTGCCAGGTGAGCTCGGTGCACTGGGCCAGCCCGGTGGCCCCGAGGGGATGGCCCTTGGAGATCAGACCCCCGGAGGGGTTGACGACCCAGCGCCCGCCGTAGGTGGTCTCCCCGGCGTCGACGAGCTTGCCACCGTCGCCGATCCCGCAGAGGCCCAGCGCCTCGTACGTGAGGAGCTCGTTCGGCGAGAAGCAGTCGTGGAGTTCGATGACCTGCACGTCGTGGCCGTCGAATCCGGCGACTTCGTACGCTCGCCGGGCGGCGGCCTCGCTGAGGTCGGCGCCGACGATCGTGCGGGCGTCGTCGGTCTCGAAGGACGACCCGAAGTCGGTGGCCATGGCCTGACCGGCGATGCGGACCGGCCGATCGACGCCGAACCGCTCGAGCGCCGCCTCGCTCATGACGACCACGGCGGCGGCCCCATCGGAGGTGGGCGAGCACTGGAGTCGGGTGAGCGGCTCGTCGACCATCGGCGAGGCGAGGATCTCCTCGAGCGTGTAGACGTCCTGGAACTGGGCGTAGGGGTTGTTGGCCGAGTGACGGTGGTTCTTCTCGGCGATCCGGGCGAACTGCTCGACGGTGGAGCCATACCGGCGCATGTGGTCGTTGGCTGCCCGCGCCCACATCTGGGGGGCGATGGGGCTGGGTGTGGGTTCGTGGAGGGCGTGGAGCGCCTCGATGTGCCGGTCCATCGGGTTGGCCCGGTCCTCGGTGTCGAGGCTGAGCGACCCTCGCTGCATCTTCTCGAAACCGACCGCAAGGGCGACGTCGACGAGGCCTCCCTCGACGAGCTGGCGGGCCGACATGAGGGCGGTGGAGCCGGTCGAGCAGTTGTTGTTGACGTTGACCACCGGCACCCCGGTGAGGCCGAGCTCGTACACCGCCCGCTGCCCGGAGGTGGACGGGCCGTAGACGTAGCCGACCGTGACGTGCTCGACCGCCTCATAGGGGATGCCGGCGTCCTCGAGCGCCTTGGTGCCCGCCTCGCGCACCATGTCGGGGTAGTCCCAGTCGCGACGGCCCGGCTTCTCGAACTTGGTCATGCCGACACCGGCGACGAACACGGGGCGGGTCATGGGCCTTCCTTGCTCGGGTGGCCGAAGCCTACGCCGAGGTGGCCTCGCCAACACCGGGAACCGCTCCTTCGACAGACGCCCGGCAGGCCGGGACGGCCCGGTCCTGCGGCGAGGACCTCAATCGATGACGCCATCGACGGGGCGCTCCTCCGACCACTCACGTGTCTCCTCCTCCAGCCACGATCGCAGCTCGTCGAGCGAAGGGAAGGCAAAACATCGTCCGGTCGTCACCTCGTGGATGGTTGCGTGCGTCCCCCCAGCCTCGGGACGCCACACCCGCAACAGATAGGACCGGTAGCCGGTCTGCGGTCGATTCACGGGGACCCGTTTCATGCTCCTCGCAGCGTGCACCCGCGACAGCGTCGAGAGCGCGTTGAGTTGGCGTCGACCGGTCCCGGCCCTGCCCCACCGAGGAGCCTGAACGAGGGATCGGAGGGACGGATGGCTCGGCTTCGGATCAGGCTCTCGGGGCCGTTCGAGGTCACCTTGGACGGCCAACCGGTCACCGAGTTCGAATCAAACTCGGCCCGTGCCCTCCTCGCCCATCTCGCCTCGGAGCCCGGCCGACCCAGGGTGCGGGCCACCGTTGCCGAGATGCTCTGGCCGGAGCGGCCCCAGGGCGCCGCCCTCGCCAATCTCCGCCACGCCCTCAGCTCCGTGCGGCGGGCCCTGGGCGGTCCCGACGCCGGTGAGACCTTCCTCGTGGCCGACCGAACGACCGTCGCCCTTGCCTCGGACGACGTGTGGGTGGACCTCGTCGCCCTCGAGGAGTTGGCGAGCGCCCCGGCCAACCAACCCGGCGCCGTCGAGGCGTGGGAGCAGGCCGCGGCGCTCTGGCGAGGCTCCCTGCTCGAGGACGTGGCCGTTCACGCCGGCGCCGAGTGGGACGAGTGGCTGGCAGTGACCGACGAGCGTGCCCGTCGCCTCGCCTGCGGCGCACTCCATGGCCTCGTGGCGTCCCTCGAGCAGACCGGGAACGTCGAGCAGGCCCTCCGGCACGCCCGTCGGCTCGCCGAGCTCGATCCGTGGGACGAGCGGGCGCACCGGGCCATCCTGCGCCTGCTCGCATCGACCGGCGACGACACCGGGGCGGTCGCACACTTCGAGGATCTCCGATCGCGCCTCCGCGAGGACCTCGGAACCGATCCTGCGCCCGAGACGGTCTCGCTGGCCACCCGCATCCGTGAGGGAGAGGCTCGGTTCGTGGTCCCTCGTCCCGCCGTCACCTACCCGGACTTCCTCGCGACGGCCCGGCCGGGAGGGACCGGCACCCCCTTCGTCGACCAGACGATGGAACTCGAGTTCCTCGAACGCCACCTCGCCGAGGCGGGCGCCGGCGCCGGACGCGTGGTCCTCGTGTCCGGCGAGGCGGGCAGCGGGAAGACCATGCTGGCCACCGAACTCATGCGCCGGGCCGCGGCCACCGACGCCACCCTCACCACGATCGGCCGGTCCTCGGCCTACGGAGGCCTCGGCGACCCCTACCTGCCGTTTCGCGACGTGCTCGGTTCGCTGACGGGCGACGTCGAGTCCGACGTGGGATCCGGCACCATCGACGTGCAGGCAGCACGCCGGCTGTGGGCTCTGGCCCCGCACACGGCCCGGCTCGTCCTCGAACGGGGTCCCAGCCTCGTCGGCGTCATGGTGAACGGTGCGCTCCTCGTGGAACGGGTCGAGACCGCCGCACCCGACGTGCCGTGGCTCGAACCGCTGCGCCTTCGGGTCGAAATCGCGGCGGCGCAGCCCCCCGCACCCGAGCGGATGCAGCCGGCGCTGTTCGACGAGTTCATGGCCGTCCTCGACGGCATCGCCCGGATCGCTCCCCTGCTCGTCGTCATCGACGACCTGCAGTGGGCCGACGCCGGATCGGTGGCGCTCCTCTGGCACCTCTGCCGGCGACTGGAGGGACGCAGGATCCTCGTCGTCGGCTGCTATCGACCGGAGGAGGTGCTCGGCACGGCGGCCGGCGGCCACCCGCTCCAGGCCGTGATCGACGAGTTGCGCACGATGGCGGCCGATCGGGTGCTCGAACTGACACCCGGGCGTGATTTCGTCGACGCCTATCTCGACGCCGAGCCGAACCGGTTGGACGAGGCGTTCCGGGAGCGGCTCCAGGCGCGCACCGCCGGCCATCCCCTCTTCACCACCGAGATGGTGCGCGGCATGGCGGACCGAGCGGAGATCCGACGGGGACGGGATGGCCTGTGGATCGTCGGTGGATCGCTGGACTGGCAGCGCCTGCCGACGCGAGTGGAAGCGGCCATTGCCCGCCGGTTCCGGCGGCTGCCCGACGACACCCGGCGGGACCTCATCATCGCCGCCGTCCAGGGCGAGGAGTTCATCGCCGAGGTGGTGGCGCGGGTCCGGGACGACCCGGAAGCCCGGACCCGGCTGCGCCTCGAGAGCACGTCCGGGAACCTGGTGATCGAACCCGCCGGTGCGATGCGGGTCGCCGGGGAGATCGTCGAGCGCTACCGCTTCCGTCACATCCTCTTCCAGCAGTTCCTCGATCGAGAACTCGACGACGCCGAACGCGCGAGGCTGCACGAGACCACGGGGCGGACGATCGAGGATCTCTTCGCCGGGCATCCGGACCCGCCGGTGGTCGACCTGGCCCACCACTTCGACGAGGCGGGGTTGGTGGAACCAGCCATCGCCTACGCCCGGGCCGGGGGCTACCGCGCCGTCCGGATGTCGGCCAACGAGGAGGCGATCCGGCTCTTCGGGCGAGCGTTGGAGCTGCTGTCGGAGCTCCCCGAGTCGCCGGCTCGGGACACCGACGAACTCGTCCTGCTGGCCGCCCTCATGGCCCCGACCATGGCGGTGCGCGGCTACACGGCCCCGGAGTCGGAAGCCGGGGGGCGACGCATCCGACAACTGGCCGACCGCCTCGAGCCGTCGCCGGTCATGGCCCTGGCGCTGGCCGGACTTGCCCACTACCTCACCATCCGGGCCCGCCACTACGAGGGCTTGGCCATCTCCCGGGACGTCGGGCAACTCGGCGAGGCACTCGACAACGCCGGCATCCGATGCCTGGCGGCCTACATGACGGGCTACGAGGAGCTCTGGATGGGCCGGGTCGACGCAGGCGGCCGAAACCTCGAGGCCGCCGTCGACCTCCACGACCCGGAGCGGGACACGTGGCTGGTTCCCAGCCTCGGCATGGCCGTCGGTCCCGAGGCGCACGCCTGGGGGGCCCTCGCCGCCCTGTACCGGGGTCGGCCCGCAACGGCCTACCGGATGGCCGACGACGGTGTGGCCCTCGCCCGCCGCATCGGCCACCCCTTCTCGCTGTGCCACGCGCTCGACATCGGTGGCGTCGTCGTCCGCCTGATGGCGGGCGACCACGAGGCGGCGCTCCGCTTCGCCGATGAAGCAGCAGCCATCGCCGAGGAGGAACACTTCCCCTTCTGGGCCACGGGCATCGCCCTCCATCGGGGCATGGCGATCGGGCACCTCGGCGACCCCGAGGCGGGCATCCAGCTCATCGAAGGGAGCCTGTCCGAGTGGGAGGACACGGGCGTGGACTCGTTCCGGGGCTGGGCCCTGTCCCAACTGGCGTCGCTGGAAGCCCTTCGGGGGCAACCAGAACGCGGCCTCGAGATCGTCGATGAGGAACTGCCCCATGCGATGGCGGTCGGCGAGGGGCTGTCGGAACTGTTCCTGCGCCTGGAACGGGGCAGGCTCGAACAGGCCACCGGCGCAATCGAGGCGGCGCTGACGACGCTGGAGGACGTGGCGGCCTCGGCGCGGGAGGCGGGGGCCGGCTTCCTCGAGCTGAGGGCGGCGACGGCGCTGGCGTCGCTGGTCACCGACCTCGGCCGGTCGGAGGAGGCGGACGCCGTCCTTGGGCCCGTCCTGGCCACCTTCGACGAGGGTCCGGACATCCCGCACGTGGCCGCGGCACGCGCTGTGCTGGCCGGCTCCTGATTCCCGACGCGCTGACGACGCCCTTTCCACGCGGGTCGGGGCGCACGCTGGTGGGAGAGCGAAAGGAGGAGTCATGTGGCATCGCTACATCGGTGTGATGCTCGCCCTCGCACTCCTGTGCGTCGGCGGCTGCGCCGACGACCCGGACGCACGCGCGACGGAACTGGCCGATGCGTGGATCGCCGGATGGGGCGAGAACGACCCTGAGGCCGTGGCAGCCGTGTTCACCGAGGACGGCGTGCACATCTGCCCCGGTGGCAACCGGCACGAGGGACGAGAGGCCATCGCGCGCCACGCAGAGGTCACCCCCCCTCTGGTCGCACCCGCTCGCGTGAGCGATGTCACGCTCGGGCAAGACGGCATCTACGTCTTCCGGGCCAAGTACGGATGGGAAGGCGCCGACACCTACGCCTCGGACGTCCACCTGGAGCTCGACGGCGACCTTGCCTCCTACATCGGATGGGCCGGCCCGGAAGAGACCTATCGCGGTACCTACGACCACCTCTTCGAGGCGGAGTACGCCGGGTTGCTCAAGGCAACGTCGGGTGACTGCGACGAGGGATGGGTGCCCATGGAGGGCACGGTGACGGGCACCGAGGCCGAGTTGGGACCGTTCGAGGCGACGGCACGCCACTGCTCGAATCCCGAGACTGGGGAACTCGCAGGAGGGACCCTCGTCATGGTGATGGCCGACGGGGACGAACTCCACGGGACCTACGAGGGCCGGATGCTCAGACAGGAGGAGGACGGGTCGCTGACGATGCGGTTGGTCCAGACCTATGAGGGAGGCACCGGGCGCTTCGCCGACGCAAGGGGGGAGGCGAACGAACCGTGCACTGCCCGTTGGGTGTCCGACACCCAGGCCGAAGTGGCGGGGTCGCTCGTGGGCACGCTGTCCTACCAGGACGAGGGGTCATGAGCTGATCGCCGCCGTCGAGGACGGCAGTTCGACCTGAGACGTGCAAGAGCGAACCCCCCTCGATCGAGGGGGGTTCGCTGGGTCTGACCTCGGGGCGGGCGCAACTGGGCGCTGGTCGAATGATCAGCAGTGGGGCTAGCCGGGTATGTCGAGGATGAGACCGATCGGTCCCGGATCTGGCTGGTGGCTGCGGCACCGATGTTCCCGGTCCACTCTTCAATCGAAACGAACCCCTGCCAAAGGCCGGGGTTCAGCCGACGTTCGGCGAAGCCGAACTCGAACGTTGACGACCAAGCAGCAGTTCGCCCGGCGAACTGCAACGAACCCCGGCCAAAGGCCGGGGTTCGCGTGGAGCTGAGGGGATTTGAACCCCTGACCCCTTGCATGCCATGCAAGTGCTCTGCCGAACTGAGCTACAGCCCCGTGGGGAGAGACATTGTAGCCGACCGGCCGGCTACGCCACTCCTTCGAGGTCCAGCCGGGGGGCGTCGGCCCACAACCGCTCGAGGTCGTAGAACGAACGCAGGTCGGGCTGGAAGAGGTGCACGACGATGGACCCGAAGTCCAACAGCACCCACTCCCCCTCCTCCTCCCCCTCGACCCGGAGTGGCCGCAGCTCGGCGGTGTCGCGGAGCCGCTCCCGGACGACGTCGGCGAGGGTCAGGACCTGGCGGCGAGACGTCCCGGTGGCGATGACGAAGATCTCGGTGATCTGGAGGAGCTCACCGACGTCGAGGGCCACCACGTCGGATCCTTGTTTGTCCAGGATCGCCGTCACCGCCTCCTGCGCGAGCTCCACGCTGGCGGGGTCGGCGGTCGGGGTCGGGGTGGGGTGGTCGGACTGGCTGGTCACGAGAAGTCGTCGCCGACGATAACCGTCACGTCGACGATGAGGCTCGGCTGCCGTTGCTCGATGCGCACCTCGCCGAAGCCGAGCAACTCGGCGACCGACACGGCCACCGTCTGGTTCTCGATGGTGTGGCCGACGATGCGGGTGACGTCGACGTCGGTGGTGTCGGCGTTGTCGGTGCGCACGACCCGGTAGCCGTCGCGCACGAGGGCGGCGGCGACCGGGCCGGTGATCCCCACCTCCCCGGTGCCGTTGAGGATCTCGACCCGGGGCCGCTCGCCGACGGCGAGGTCGAGCCACGGGATCCGGGCATCGACGAATGCCTCGGCATCGCCGACTTGCAGGCGGTAGCGCTCGGCACCGGTGCCGAGGGTGTCGACGGGTTCGACGGGAGCAGCGGTCACGGTGGCGGCTTCGTCGGCGGCGATCGCCTCGAGCACGGAGCGGGCCCCCACGGTGTCGCCCGCGGCTCCTTCGAGCAGGTCGAGCACCAGCGACTCGTCCGACGTCGCCCGGTCCAGCACCTCCCGCCAGACGAGGCCCTGGCGGACGAGCCAGGACAGCTGGTCGTCCGTGCCCTGTTGGGTGAGGATGCGTTCCACCGCGGCGGCGTCGCGCTCGGCGGCCCCGGCCCCCGCGGCGACGACCTGGTCGTCGCCGTCGGCGACGATGAGCGGCTGGGGCAGGTTGATGGTGGCACCGGCAATCGGTCCGGCCAGCGCGGCCGCCTCCACGACCACCGTGGCGTCGACGCGGGCGCCGAGCAGGTTGGTCAGCGTGAGTGCCGGGAGGTCGGCATCGTCGACTCCGGCAGCGAAGGCAAGGTCCCACGAGCCGTAGCCGGGCACGATGGCAGCCATCGACCCGGGGAAGAGCACCACGGTGTCGGCGGCATCGGGATGGGCGGCGGCGAGGGCGAACCCGATCGTCTCGCCCTCGTGGGCGAGCAACACCAGCACCGACTCTCCCTCCCCGGCGAGCGGGGCGGCCTCGGGCACGGCCTCGGGCTCCGGCTCCCGTTCGATCCACCAGACCGATCCGACCACCGAGACCGTCACGAGGGCGACGGCACCGACGAGGGCCCAGGCGATCCGACGCAGACCACGGGCGCGGCGATCCCGGTCGGCGTCCCGACGCAGATCACGGGCCGAGGGCGGCCGCGGTGGGGGCTTTGCCTGCCCTCGGCGGTGGCGGGGGCCGGCGTCGGTGGGGGCATCGGTCAGGGTGTCGACGTCATCGTTCATAGAGCTGCCTCGAGATGGCGTAGGCCCGGACGGGGTCGGGCACGAGATGTCGGGTGGACAGGCCGACCGCGAAGCGGCGGCGCAGGTCGGTCGCCGAGATGGCCAGCTCCGGCGTGTCGAGCCAGGTGACGGTGCGACCGAGCGCCGCCTCCACGTCGCCGTGGGTGGTGCCCGGTCGGGGAGCGACCGCGATCTCGACGTCGTCGAACGCCTCGGCCCGGTGCCAGCCGGGGATCCCGGCGGCTGCGTCGGCACCCAGCACGAGCACCGCCGTCACGCCGTCGGCCTGCCAGGCCTCCAGCGTGTCGACCGTGTACGTGGGACCGTCGCGCCGAACCTCGGAGTCATCGATGAGCATCCCATCCATTCCATCGACCGCCAGCGTGGTCATCTGGAGGCGATCGTCGGCGGGCGCCACGGTGGAGCCCGCCTTCTGCCACGGATCGCCGGCGGTGACCCAGACCACGTCGGCGACGTCGAGTTGGTCGAGGGCGGCGTCGGCCATGACGAGGTGACCGAGGTGGGGAGGGTCGAAGGTGCCGCCGAAGAGGCCTCGTCGCATGTCGCCGAGCATAGGACCGGGAGCAGCCGAATCCCCGTCAAGGCAGTGGCACCAGGCGTACCGCCCCGGCCGGCCCGGCCGCCGCGCACCCGAGCAGCGGGAGTGGGTCCACGTAGCGTCCGTCGATGCGGGCCGACACGTGGACGGATGGACGCCCGTCGTGGACGCCGGAGCGGGCGATGCGCTGGCCCGCCGCCACCGGGGTGCCCGCCACGACCAGGCGCTCACCGACCGACGACACCGTGGTCTTGAGCCCACCCCCGTGGTCGACCGTCACCGCAACGGTGCCCGCCACCTCGCCCGAGAAGCTGACCACCCCCGGTCCGGCTGCCCGCACCGTGCTGCCCTCGGGCGCCGCCAGGTCGACGCCCCAATGTCCCCCGAACCGTCCCACCGGGGCGAACCCGGCCACCACCGCCCCCTCCACCGGCCACTCGAGCCCGACACAGTCCCCCGAAGCGACGGGCGAGGGCACGGCGAGAAGCACGAGCAGCAGGGCAACGACGACCACGATCCGCACCGACGACCTTCCCACTCCCCCACCGGCCGTGCGTCGTCACGGTAGGTGCCGTCAGCGGGGAGCGGAAGGGGTACGACGGTACGACGGTACGACGGTACGACGGTACGACGGTACGACGGTACGACGAGGATCTACCGCTTCCGTCCGTAGTACCAAGTACCGAAGTACCGAAGTACCGGCGCCGTCAGGCGCCGGCCCCGAGCAGTCGCTCCACCTCGGCGCGGAAGTCGCCCGGCTGGAACGGCTTGGTCACGAACCCGTCGGCGCCACCCTCGGTGGCCCGGCGACGAGACTCCTCCTCGGCGTGGGCGGTGAGCACCAGCACGGGCAGGTTGGCAGTCGGCCCGTCGGCCCGGAGATGCCGCAGGACCTCCCAGCCATCCATCTCGGGGAGGCCGATGTCCAGCACCAGGAGGTCGGGCAGGTTGGCCCGAGCCGCTTCGAGGCCGCTGGGTCCGTCCTCGGCCGCCGCCAACTCGACGTCGATCGGGCGGAGGCACACCTCGATGAGCCGGCGGATGCCGGGCGAGTCCTCGACGACGAGCACACGGGGACGTCCCACGGCGCCGCAGGCTATCGGCCCGAACCCGAGGACCGAAGGACTCGTCAGGGGCGCACGCGGGGCCGGGGCAGCGCGACCTGCTCGATGAAGTGCTCGAGCTGGCGGAGCGTCCGCACCTCGAAGACGCCGTCGCAGTGGACCGCGTACCGACCCATGACGGAGTCGCCGGTGTCCCAGTAGGCCCGCGGCTCGGGGTTGAGCCAGTAAAGGCCACGGGAGGCATGGCGGATCCCGGCGAGCACCTCGGCGTTGGGGGTGCGGTAGTTGGCCCGGGCGTCCCCGGCGACGATGACCACCGACCGGGGGGTGAGGGCATCGCCGTACCGCTCCCAGAACTGCTGGAGGGCGCGGCCGTAGTCGCTGTGGCCGTCGAGGTAGACGACCTCGGCCTCGGTCGAGACCCGACTCAGCGCGGCGCCGAAGTCGACGTCGTGGCCGAAGAACTCGGTGACCTCGTCCAGCGAGTCGATGAAGGCAAAGGAGCGCAGCTTCGAGAAGTGGGCGTTCATGGCGTAGGTGAAGTGGAGGGTGAACCGCGAGAACGTGGCCATGGAGCCGGAGATGTCGCACAGCAGGAAGATCTCGGGGCGGGCGATGCGCGGCGAGCGGAAGACCGGCTCCACCGGGACGCCGCCGGACGCGAGCGAATGGCGCATCGTCTTGCGGAAATCGAGCCGCCCGTCCCGCCGCCGCTTGCGCCGCTGGGCGAGCCGGGTCGCCAGCTTGCGGGTGAGTGGCCGGATCGCCGCCTCCAACTGCGCCAGATCGGTGCGGGTGGCATGCATGAGGTCGACGTCCTCCAGCAACGGCTTGCGGAGGGTCTTGGCCACGGCCTCCCGTCCCCGGTCGGCCACCAGTTGCCGCCGGATCTCCGCCTCGAGCTCGGACCGCAGGTCGCCGACCCTCGCCTCGGCCTCCTCCCGGGCGAGCCGCTCGGCGAGTCCGTCGGGGGCGTCGGCGGTCAGCTCCGCCTCGAGCCGGCCCCGCAACCCGTCGACGTCGAGCTGGCGCAGCGTCCGGTACAGGTAGTAGGTGCCCCCGACGGGCCGTCCGGGTTCGATGCCGGCCAGTTCCTCGACGGCCTCGGCGGCCAGACTGGCCATGGCGGCCCGGTCGGCGGCGGCCATGGCCCGGAACAGGGCATCCCGCAACGCCTCGAGGTCCACCTCCCCGCCACCGCCGCCACCACGGCCGGGGGGACCATCGCCGCCGGCGCCGCGGCGGGACCGTGACCGATCGTCGGCGTCCTCGTCCCCGTCAGGG
The DNA here is from genome assembly GCA_964614585.1 of uncultured Acidimicrobiia bacterium. Taxonomy (GTDB): domain Bacteria; phylum Actinomycetota; class Acidimicrobiia; order Spongiisociales; family JAENVV01; genus JAHEFX01. Next base: position 46,028 of record CAZTLW010000004.1, read on the forward strand.
GTCCCATCCTCGCCCGGCGGGTCACGGTGGAGGGCGAAGAAGACCTCGAAAGCGGTGTCGAAGGCGGCGTGGTGTCGCTCGTTCTTCACGAGCGTGGACCCGAGTGCCGTCTTCACCGCGGCACGATCACCGATGTCGACGTGGCGGAGGGCGTCGGCGGCGTCGATGGCCTCGACCATCGAGACCGGGATGCCGGCCGCCCGGAGCTCCTGGACGAAGGCGGTGAGGACGTCGAGCAGCATCAGGCGGACGCGTCGACGAGCTCCCGGCGGGCGATCTCGAGGTCCGTCTGGTACTTGAGCAGCACGTGCAGCGTGTCGTCGAGGACCGCCGAATCGACGGTCTCGACCCCGAGCGCCAGCAGCGTCCGGGCCCAGTCGATCGACTCCGACACCGACGGCGCCTTCTTGAGGTCCAGGTCGCGGATCGACGCCACGACCCGCGCCACCTGCTCGGCGAGCACCGCCGGGAGGTCGGCGACCCGGGCGAGCAGGATCTCCCGCTCCCGATCGATCGTCGGGTAGCCGATGTGGAGGAAGAGACAGCGACGCTTCAGCGCCTCCGAGAGCTCACGGGTGTTGTTGGAAGTGAGGAGCACGAGGGGCCGGGTCCGGGCGACCATCGTCCCGAGCTCGGGGACGGACACCTGGAAGTCGGAGAGGACCTCCAACAGCAGCGCCTCGGTCTCGACCTCGACCCGATCGATCTCGTCGATGAGCAGCACGACGGGCTGCTCCGACAGGATCCCCTGGAGCAGGGGCCGGGCCAGGAGGAACTCCTCGGAGAAGATGTCCGACTCGAGCGACTCCCACGACTCGTCCTGGCCGGCCTGGATCCGCAGGAGCTGCTTCTTGTAGTTCCACTCGTAGATGGCCTTCGCCTCGTCGAGCCCCTCGTAGCACTGCAGGCGGACCAGTCGTCGTCCCAGGATGGCCGCCAGCGCCTTGGCGAGCTCCGTCTTGCCGACGCCGGCAGGACCCTCGACGAGGATCGGCTTGCCGAGGCGGTCGGCGAGGAAGACGACCTGGCTGATGCGATCGTCGGCGAGGTAGTCGACGCCGGCGAGGGCGTCGCGGACCTCGGCGGGCCCGGTGAGTTCCATGGTGGTCCTGGGTCGGGGAGCGGCCCACGCTACCCGGTCAGACATCCGTCCCCGGCGCCGCCAGCCACCGTCGGGCGGCCTCGTCCACGCCCACGTCGCCGCCGAGGACCTGGTCGACCAGACCCTCGAGCCCCGCGCCGTCGGCGAGCGCCGCCCGGAGTCGCTCCTCGGCGGCGGCCCGGATGGCGGCCACGATCCGGCGCCGGAGCGCCGCCGGGCCGACGGGATCGGTCGGGACGAGGTCGGCCAACGCTGCGATGCCCTCGCCGGAGGTGGCCACCGTCAGCAGCACGGGGACCTCGGGTCCATCGGCGAGGGCCAACATGCCCAGCAGGTCCCGGCGGGCGGTCTCGGCTCCCGGGAGGTCGGCCTTGTTGACGACCAGGACGTCGGCGACCTCGAGGATCCCGGCCTTCATCGCCTGGACGTCGTCACCGGCGCCGGGGGCCACCACCACCACGGTGAGGTCGGCCACGGCGGCGACATCCACCTCGCTCTGGCCGGCGCCCACCGTCTCGAGCACGACCACGTCGTACCCGGCGGCGTCGACGAGGTCGACGAGGGCGGCGGTGGTCCAGGCCAGGCCGCCCACCCGACCCCGCGACGCCACCGAGCGCACGAAGACGTCGGCATCGTCGACGTGACCCAGCATCCGCACCCGATCGCCGAGGATGGCACCGCCGGACAGGGGACTGGTGGGGTCGACGGCGAGCACCGCCACCCGATGGCCGCGCTCGCGCAGCGCCCCGACGACCACCGACACCAGCGTGGACTTGCCGGCACCCGGCGGGCCGGTGACCCCGACGATGGGGATCCCCCGGCGGGCGTGGGCCGCCGCCACCGACACGTCGTGGGCGCCGGGCCGGCGGTCCTCGACCATCGACACCGCCCGGGCGAGGGCCCGCCGGTCCCCGGCGAGGAGTCCTTCGATGACGACGGCGGTGTCCATGCCCCGACGGTACCGGAGCGACCGAGTGTGGGGGATCCCCCGCGGGGGACCCGTCGCGGTTCACGCCCGACACATCGACGTCCACCGAAACACCGCCAGCAGAAGAAATCCCCCCGGAGGGGGGATGGGACCCGCCGGCCGACGGAGGAGGCCGGTGGGAGGGGGG
>CAZTLW010000005.1:0-40278 GCA_964614585.1 uncultured Acidimicrobiia bacterium
CGGCACCGGTCGGGCTGGTGCCCGACCTACGGCACCGGTCGGGCTGGTGCCCGACCTGCAACACCGGCGGCTGGCGCCGCCTACTTCGTCGGTCGGCGATGCCCACGAACCGGTAGCCCGGCGAAGCCGGGCGGTGCTGTAGCCGAGGGCCGTAGGCCCGACGGCGGTGCTGTTGCCCGGGGCAGCGCCCCGGGCTATCGCCAGCTCTGGAGGATGCGGATGTAGTTCGCCCGCTCGTAGCCGCCCGGGTCGGCGGCATTGGCGTGGCTCACGCTGCCGCGGGCCTGGGCGAGCGACTCGTAGTCGTGGTCGGTGAGCCACGCCCGGAGACCGTCCACCACGCCGGCGACGTGCTCGGGGCCGTTACGCAGCAGGGCGCTGGCCATCATCACCACGTCGGCACCGGCGAGGATCACCTTCGTCGCATCCTCCCAGGTGTGGATGCCGCTCGTCGCTCCCAGCGATCCGTCGAAGTGGGGTCGGAGGATGGCGATCCACCGCATGACCTGGCGGGCCTCGGAGGGGTCGGACAGCACGAGGTTCGGGGTGACCCCGAGTGACTCGAGGTTGAGGTCGGGTTGGTAGAAGCGGTTGAAGAGCACCAGGCCGTCGGCCCCGGCATCGGCGAACCGTCGGGCCATCGCGGCGAGGGCCGAGAACTGGGGCCCGATCTTCACCGCCAGCGGCACGTCCACCGCCGCCCGCACCGCCTCGACCAGTTCGAGGTAGCCGGCCTCGACGTCGGCGGACGTCTCGTCGGGGTCGGCGGCCAGCCGGTACAGGTTGAGCTCGATGGCGTCGGCGCCGTGGTCGACGAGCTTGGTGGCGTAGCGCACCCAGCCGCCGGCGGTGACCCCGTTGAGGGACCCGATCACGGGCACGTCGACGGCCGCGGCCGCAGACCGAAGATGGTCCAGCTGCCGCTCGAGGGACGGCTCGTACCCGGCGGGCTCGGGGAGGTACCCCTCGGTGGCCTCCCCGAAGATGCCGGCCCCCGTCTCGAGGTCGCGGTGGACGGCCATCGCCTCCGCCTCGACCTCCTCCTCGAACACGCTGGGCAGCACGACTGCCCCGGCGCCTGCCTCGACGGCGGCGATCAACCCGTCGAGGCTGCCCGTGACCGGCGACGACGATGCCATGACCGGGCTGGGCAGCTCGAGCCCCAGGTAGGTGGTGGTCAGGTCGATGCTCATTCGGTCACCTCCTCGTACACGGCGGTCCGGTGGATCTCGACCATCTGCTCGTACAACTGCCAGCGGTTGTCGATGTCCTGTTGGGCCCGGGCGAGCAGCTCCTTGGCCTGCTCGGGGTTGGTCCGCTCCAGCATGGAGAAGCGGCCTTCCGTCGCGGCGTACTCCCGGAACGGCCTCGTGGGCTTGCGCGAGTCGAGCCGCAGGCCCGGATGCCCCTCGGCCTCCAGGGCCGGGTCGTAGCGGAACAGCGGCCAGTGGCCGGTGGCCGTGGCCGTGGCCTGGTGGTCCATCTGGAACCGCATGTCGTAGCCGTGGGCGATGCAGGGGCTGTAGGCGATGACGAGCGACACCCCGGGGTGGCGCTCGGCCTCGACCATCGCCCGCACCGTCTGGGTCATGTTCGCCCCCATGGCCACCTGGGCGACGTAGACGTTCCCGTACGACATGGCGATCTGGCCGAGGTCCTTCTTGCCGGTCGCCTTGCCGCCGGAGGCGAACTTGGCCACTGCCGAGCGGGGCGTCGCCTTGGAGGCCTGCCCGCCGGTGTTGGAGTACACCTCGGTGTCGAGCACGAGGATGTTGACGTCCCGTCCCGAGGCGAGCACGTGGTCGACGCCACCGAAGCCGATGTCGTACGCCCAGCCGTCGCCGCCCATGATCCACACGGACGTCTTCACGAGGTGGTCGGCGAGGTTGCGGAGGCGATGGGCGGGCGGGTCGTCCCGTCCCTCGATCGCCTCGAGGAGTCGTCCGACCCGTACCCGCTGGGCATCGATCCCGGCCTCGTCGGACTGGTCGGCCTCGAGGATCTCGGTGGCGAGGTCGCCAAGGTCGTCGGCCAGCTCGGCGACGACCGCCCGGGCCGCCTCGTGGAGTTGGTCGACGGCCAGACGCATGCCGAGCCCGAACTCGGCGTTGTCCTCGAACAGGGAGTTCGACCACGCCGGCCCGAATCCGTCGACCGTCTGCGCCCAGGGCGTGGTCGGCAGGTTGCCGCCGTAGATCGACGAGCAGCCGGTGGCGTTGGCGATGACCGCCCGGTCGCCGAACAACTGGCTCACGAGCTTGACGTAGGGCGTCTCGCCGCAGCCGGCGCAGGCGCCCGAGAACTCGAACAGGGGCTGCAGCAGCTGGGAGCCCTTGACCGTGGCCACGTTGAGGTTGCTCCGGTCCCGGTCGGGGATGTGCACGAAGAACCGCCACGACTCCCGCTCGACGTCGAGCACGTCGTCCTTCGGGGTCATGTTGATCGCCTTGTGCTTGGCCTCCCCCTTCGACACCGCCGGGCAGATCTCGACGCAGACACCGCAGCCGGTGCAGTCGTCGGGCGCCACCTGCACCGTCAGGGCATCGCCCTTGGCGTCGGTCTTCGACGAGATGATGTGCTTGAACCCGTCGGGAGCCTCGCCGACCACCGCCGGGTCGTAGGCCTTCACCCGGATGGCGGCATGGGGGCAGACGAGGGCGCAGCGGGCGCACTCGATGCAGAGGTCGGGATCCCAGGTCGGGATCTCCAGGGCGATCGACCGCTTCTCCCACCGGGCCGTGTCGGTGGGCCAGGTCCCATCGGCGTTGAAGGCGCTCACCGGCAGGAGGTCGCCCCGGTGGTCGAGGATCTCGGAGGTGATCTCCCTCACGAAGGTGGGGGCTCGCTCGGGGATCCGTTTCACGAGTCGCCTGCCGTCGACCTCGCCGCCGATCGGGACCCGGGCGAGACCGTTGACGGCGGCGTCGACGGCGGCGAAGTTGCGCCGCAGCACCACCTCGCCCCGGCTGCCGTAGGCGGACTCGATCGACGACTTGATCGCCCCGATCGCCTCGGCGGAGTCGATGCCCTCGAAGTCGGCGAGGTGGAAGTAGCAGGTCTGGAGCACGGTGTTCACCCGCCGACCCAGGCCGGCCCTCTCGGCGATCTCGTAGGCGTCGACGGCCCAGAGTTCGAGGTTCTTTCTCTGCACGGTCTCTCGGACCTCGACGGGGAGCTCGGCCCACAGCTCGTCGGCGGGGACCGGCGAGTTGATGAGCACGGTCGCCCCCGGCTCGGCCACCTCGAGCACGTTGTCGTGCTCGAAGATCCCGAAGTCGTGGATGCCGACGAACTGGGCCTGGGAGATGAGGTAGGTGGAGTGGATCGGATTGCCGGAGATGCGGATGTGGCTGATGGTCCGGCTGCCCGACTTCTTGGAGTCGTACTCGAAGTACCCCTGGGCATGGGCGCCGGTGTGCTCGGCGATGATCTTGACGGTCGCCTTGGCGGCACCGACGGTGCCGTCGGAGCCGAGCCCGTGGAAGACCGCCCGACGCACCTCGGCCGGTTCGGCCCAGTCGTCGTCGTCCCATGGCACGCTGAGGCGCGTGACGTCGTCACGGATGCCGATCGTGAAGCCGTGGTGGAGGTCCCCCTCCAGCGCCCGGTAGAGGGCGACGACCATGGCCGGGGTGAACTCCTTGGACGACAGCCCGTAGCGGCCCCCGACGATGGTGAGGTCGCCCCGCCCGGCCTGGTGGCAGGCGGCCACGACGTCCTGGTAGAGCGGCTCTCCGGTGGCGCCGGGTTCCTTCGTGCGGTCCAGCACCGCGATCGAGTGGACGGTCTCGGGGAGGGCGGCGACGAAGGCGTCGACCGGGAACGGGCGGAAGAGCCGCACGACCACGGCACCGATCTTCTCGCCGTCGGCGACCCGACGGTCGATGACCTCCCGGACGGGGCCGGCGCCCGATCCCATGAGGACCAGGACCCGCTCCGCCTCGGGGTGGCCGAGGTAGTCGACGAGGCCGTGGTGGCGGCCCGTCGCCTCGGCGACCTCGGCCATCGCCTGCGCAACGATCCCGGGGACGGCGTCCCAGTAGGGGTTGGAGGCCTCCCGGGCCTGGAAGAACACGTCGGGGTTCTGGGCGGTGCCCCGGAGGACGGGATGGGTGGGGGACAGGGCGCGGTCGCGGAGGTCGGCGACGAGGTCGTCGTCGATGAGGCTGCGCACGACCTCGCGGTCGATCGTGTCGATTCGGGCGACCTCGTGGGAGGTGCGGAAGCCGTCGAAGAAGTGGATGAACGGCACCCTCGATCGCAGGGTGGCGATGTGGGCGACGAGGGCGAGGTCGTGGGCCTCCTGGACGGATCCCGACGACAGCATGCCCCAGCCCGTCGCCCGCGTCGCCATCACGTCCGAGTGGTCGGCGAAGATGGAGAGAGCATGGGTGGCGACGGTTCGGGCCGCCACGTGGAAGACCGCCGGGCTCAGCTCGCCGGCGATCTTGTACATGTTGGGGATCATGAGCAGCAGGCCCTGGGACGCCGTGAAGGTCGAGGTCAGGGCCCCGGCCTGCAGGGAGCCGTGGACGGCGCCCGCTGCCCCGCCCTCGCTCTGCATCTCGACGATGTCGGGGACCTGCCCCCACAGGTTCGTCTGCCCGAGTTGGGACCACGCGTCGGCGAGCTCGCCCATCGGTGAGGACGGGGTGATCGGGTAGATGGCGACCACCTCGCTCAGCAGGTGGGCGATGTACGCCGCCGCCTCGTTGCCGTCGATCGTTGCCGTGCCCATGGGATCCCCTCGGATCTGTGTCGCTCCGAGGGCGAAACTACTCGGGTCCGGTCCCGGTGCCGTCGGGTGCCCCGCTCAGCCCCCCATGCGCTCGGCGACCGTCTCGGCGTCGAGCTTCTCGAACAATGGCTGCAGGTCGCCGAAGGCGGTCCCCGGCACCAGGTCGGTGGGCTCCCAGCGGCCGGCCGCGTCGTCGTGGTCGTAGCGGAGCACGCGGTGGGTACCCCGTCCGTCGGCGATCTCCTCGGTGTACTGGCGCCCGAACAACGGGGTGTGGTGACCGAGCATGCGGTGGATCGACTCGGAGGCGTGGGGGAGGATCGGCGACCAGAGGAGCTTGAGCCAGTCGATTGCCTGCAGGGCCACCCAGACCGCCGTGGCGGCGGCCGCCTCGTCCGTCTTGATCAGCGTCCACGGGGCCTTCTCGTTGAGGTACTGGTTGACCCGCTGGCTGAGGCGGCGGCACTCGACCAGCGCCGCCCGCAGCCGCACCGCCGCGTACCGCTCCCCGACGGTCTCGAACCCCGCCCGGATCTCGGCCAGCAGCTCCTCGTCGACGTCGTCGAGCGGCCCGGGGGTCGGCACGCGGCCCTCGAAGCGTTTGTCGGCGAAGCCGACCACGCGGTTGACCAGGTTGCCCCAGTTGGCGACCAGCTCGTTGTTGACCCGCTCGATGAAGTCGTCCCAGGTGAACTCGACGTCGTTCGTCTCGGGCGCCATGGCGGTGAGGACATAGCGCCAGGCATCCGGCTGGAAGGCGTCGAGCACCGTGTTGAAGCCGATCACGTTCCCCCGACTCGTCGAGAACTGGCTCCCGCCGAGGTTCAGGTACTCGTTGGCGGGCACGTCATGGGGGGTGTTCAGGCGGGACTCGCCCTCCGAGTAGGCGAGGAGCATCCCCGGCCAGATGATCGTGTGGAACGGGATGTTGTCCTTGCCGATGAAGTTGTAGATGCGGGCGTCGGGGTTGACGTCGGCGTCCCACCAGAGGCGCCAGGCCTCCGGCTCCCCGGCCAGCGTCGCCCACTCGCGAGCCGCCGACAGGTACCCGATGACGGCGTCGTACCAGACGTAGATCCGCTTGTCCTCGTACCCCTCGACGGGGATGTCGACCCCCCAGGCGATGTCGCGGGTGATCGGCCGGCCCCGCAACTCGTCCAGTTGCAGCTGGCCGAGGGTGAAGTTGCGCACGTTCGGGCGCCAGTGGTCCTTGCCCTCGGACATCCAGTCGAGGAGGGGCCGGCCGAGCTTGGCCATGTCGAGGAAGAAGTGCTCCGTCTCCCGGACCTCGAGGTCGGTGTTGCCGGTCAGCTTCGAACGCGGGTTCCCGAGCTCGGTGGCGTCGTACAGCCGGCCACAGTCGTCGCACTGGTCGCCGCGAGCCTCCTCGTACCCACAGTGGGGGCAGGTGCCCTCGACGTAGCGGTCGGGCAGGAATCGACCCGCCTCGGGGTCGTACAGCTGGCGTTGGATGTCGTTGTAGATGTATCCGTTGCCGAGGTGACGGAGGAACATCTCGTGGGTGGTGTCCCAGTGCGTCTCCGTCTCGGTGTGGGTGTAGAGGTCGAACGTGAGTCCCATGGCGAGGCACCCTCGGATGAAGAGGTCGTGATAGCGCTCGACCACGACCATGGGCTCGGTCCCCTCGGCCTCGGCGGCGAGGGTGATCGGTGTGCCGTGCGTGTCGGAGCCGGACACCATGAGGACGTCGTTGCCCACCATCCGCTGGAAGCGGGCGAAGATGTCGGGGGGCAGGTAGGCACCCGCGATCTGTCCGATGTGCTTCTCGCCGTTGGGGTAGGGCCAGGCGACGCCGACGAGGACCTTGGTGGGCATGGCGGGTGAGGGTACCGGGGTCGCCTAGCCTGCCGCCCGTCGCTTCCCGAAGGAGGACCAATGGACCAGGTGCTGGAGATCGCGCGCGAGTGGGGACCCCGGGTGCTGGGCGCCGTCGTCGTCCTGCTGGTGGGCCGCTGGCTGATCCGCCTCGCAGCGCGGGGGCTGGAGTCCGTCCTCGCCAAGCGCGACGTCGACGATGCCGCCAAGCGGTTCCTCGGCTCGGTCGTCAAGGTGCTCCTGTGGGCCGCCGTGCTCATCACCGTGCTCGGGCTCTTCGGCATCCCCACCACGTCGTTCGTCGCCGTCCTCGCCTCGCTCGGTCTCGCCATCGGCCTCGCCCTCCAGGACACGATCGCCAACTTCGCCGGTGGGGTCATCATCCTGATCTTCAAGCCGTTCGTCGGCGGCGACTACGTGGAGGCGGCCGGGATGCAGGGCACGGTCCACTCGGTCGAGATCATCGCCACCACCCTGCTCACGCCCGACAACAAGCAGGTGATCATCCCCAACGGGCAGATCATCTCCATGCCGATCACCAACTACTCACGCGAGTCGCAGCGGCGGGTGGACCTCGTCTTCGGGATCGGCTACGGCGACGACCTCCGGGCCGCCAAACGTCTGCTGGAGCAGATGGCCGCCGACGACGACCGCGTCCTGGCCGATCCCGCCCCCCAGTTCCCGGTGCTGGCCCTCGGCGACAATGCCGTCGAGATCGGTGCCCGGGTCTGGGTGGCGGTCGACGACTACTGGCCGCTCTACTTCGACTGGATCGAACGCGTGAAGTTGGCCTTCGACGAAGCGGGGATCTCGATCCCGTACCCGCAGACCGACGTGCATCTCGTCGCTCCCGGGGCCCCACCGACCGACGTCGCCCCATCGCCGGAGACCCCCTCGGAGCGGGAGCCGACGGGCGGCGACGTCGAGGACGTGGGGAGCTGACCTGCTCGACCTCACCGACCTCCACAAGCGCTACGGCGACGTCGTCGCCCTCGACGGCGTCAGCTTCGCGGTCCGTCCGGGCCGCATGCTCGGGTTCCTCGGACCCAACGGCGCCGGCAAGACGACGACGATGCGCGCCGTCTTCGGCCTCGTCCGCCTCGACCGGGGCTCGGTGACCTGGCGGGGGTCGGCGATCGACGATGCCACCCGTCGTCGGTTCGGCTACCTCCCCGAGCAGCGGGGCCTCTACCCGAAGATGCGCATCGCCGACCAGTTGGTCTACCTCGGGCGCCTCCACGGGATGGCCCCCGACGACGCCGCCGCCGAGGCCGACCGCTGGCTCTCCCGACTCGGGTTGGCCGACCGGTCCCGCGACCGCCTCGAACAGCTGAGCCACGGCAACCAGCAGCGGGTACAGCTGGCGGCCGCGTTGGTCCACCGTCCCGAGCTCCTGGTGCTCGACGAGCCCTTCTCCGGCCTCGACCCGCTGGGTGTCGACGACATGGAGGGCGTGCTTCGGGAGGCGGCGGCCGCGGGTGTAGCCGTCGTCTTCTCCTCCCACCAACTCGAGCTCGTGGAGGGGCTCTGCGACGACGTGGCGATCATCGCCAACGGTCGGTTGGCGCTGGAGGGCGACGTCGACTCTCTGAAGCGCGGGTCGACGTTCCGGATCCTCGAGATCGGCCGACCGGGTCGCCCCGAGGCCGTGGACCGTCTCGAGGGCGTGATCCGTCGCCGGGCCAATGGCTCCCGCCAGCGGTTGGTCGTCGATGCCGCCACCGATCCCGCCGCCGTGCTCGAGGCGATCGGCGGGGCCGAGCACTTCGCCTACACCCCACCGGCCCTCGAGGACCTGTTCCGCGAGGCGGTCGGCATGCCACTCGAGGAGCTCGAGGCATGACCTGGATCATCGTCGGCCGGGAGTATCGCGAGCGGGTCCGTTCCCGCGCCTTCGTGCTCGCGACGATCTTCACCGTCGTGCTCTTCGGCGTCGTCATCCTGCTCCCCCAGGTGCTCGGCGGCGACGACGGGCCCTCCCCGGTCGGCTACCTGCCCGACGGCGAGCGGACGGCGCTCGCAGCCGAGCGCCTCGCCGAGGTGCAGTACGCCGAGGCGAGTGAGGACGACCCCGCCGCCATCCGCCCGATCGAGATCATGCCGATCACCGACCGGACGTCGGGCGAGGCCGCCCTCCGCTCGGGGGAGATCGATGCACTCCTGTTGGACGACACCACGGTCCTCGTGGAGAACCAGAACCTCTTCGGTTCCGGTGGGGTCCCCGGCGTGGTCCGCCAGGCCGCCCGCGTCGTCGAGTTGGGTGACGTCGTTGCCGAGGCCGGGATCTCGGAGGCCGAGGTGGAGGCGGTGTTGGGTGCCGGGCTCATCGAGGTCGAGACCCTCGACGTGGAGGTCGACGAGTCGCGGACGCTCGTCGCCTACGCCGGGATCATGCTCACGTACGTCGCATTGCTGCTGTACGGGACGTGGACGCTGCTCGGCGTCACCGAGGAGAAGTCAAGCCGGGTGGTGGAGATCATCCTCTCCACCACCCGACCGGCGAGCCTGCTCGGGGGGAAGGTCATCGGCATCGGCCTCGTGGCCCTCACCCAGCTCGCCATCGTCTTCGTCGTGATCGGGGGCATGCTCTACCTGCTGGGGGGCGGGTCGCCCGACGTGGGCGAGGCGACGGGCGGCGCCTTCGACGTGTCGATCGCCGACGTCTCCGTGGCCCAGGCGGGCATCCTGTTGCTCTGGTTCGTGATCGGCTTCTCGATCTACAACGTGCTCTTCGCCGCCATCGGATCGCTGGTCAGTCGGGTGGAGGACGCCCAGAGCGCCAACATCCCGCTGTCGTTGTCGGTCGTCGGGTCGTTGTTCCTGTCGTTCGCGGCCCTCGGCGACCCGAATGGGATCCCCGCCGTCGTCGGGACGTTCATCCCGTTCTCGGCTCCCTTCGTGGTGCCGGTCCGCTTCGCCCTCGAGGGCATCGCGCCCTGGGAGGTGGTGGCGTCGATCGTCGTCTCCGTGGTGGCGTTCGCGGTGTTCATCCGGATCGCCGGTCGGATCTACGAAGGTGCCATCCTGCGCACCGGCGAACGAGTGAAGATCCGAGACGCCTGGAGAGGGGACCGATGAGCACCGAAGACTTCACGTGGGGCGTGGCCACCTCGGCCTACCAGATCGAGGGCGCCTGGGACGCCGACGGCAAGGGTGAGTCGATCTGGGATCGATTCGCCCATTCGGGGAGACTGGTCGACACCGGCGATGTGGCCTGCGACCACTACCACCGCTGGGAGGAGGACCTCGACCTCATGGCGGCGTTGGGCGTCGACGCCTACCGCTTCTCCATCGCCTGGCCCCGGGTGCTCCCCGCCGGCACGGGCGAGGTCAACCCGGCCGGTCTCGGGTTCTACGACCGACTCGTCGACGGCCTCCTCGACCGTGGCATCGAGCCCGTGCCCACCCTCTATCACTGGGACCTCCCCCAGGCCCTCCAGGATCGGGGCGGCTGGGAGGCGCGGGCGACCGCCGATGCCTTCGCCGAGTATGCGGGCGTCATGGCCGACCGCTTCGGCGGTCGGGTGCGCCGGTGGCTGACCCTGAACGAGCCGTGGGTGGCGGCGTTCCTCGGTCACCGTGACGGCGTCTTCCCCCCGGCCGGGACCTCGTGGACGGGGGCGCTCGCCGCCGCCCACCACCAGCTGCTCGGCCACGGCAGGGCGGTGGTCGCCATCCGGGAGGCCGACCCCGACGCGGCGGTGGGCGTCGCCCTCGACTGCCGCCACCCGATCCCGGCGACCGACGACCCCGCCGACCTGGCCGCCACGCGGCACTTCGACGGGTTCCGCAACCGATGGTTCTTCGACCCGGTGTTCGGCAAGGGCTACCCCGACGACATGGTCGCGGCCTACCGGGACGCCGGGCGACTCCCCGACGACCTCGTCCGGCCCGGTGACGTCGACGAGATCGCGGCGCCCATCGACCACCTCGGCCTGAACTACTACACCTCCGTGCGGGTCCGGGCCGGCGCCGAGGAGTTCGACATCCCGGAGGGCCCGATGGGACCGGAGCCCGCCCCCGGGCACACGGAGATGGGCTGGCTCGTGGATGCCCCCTCGCTCGGCGTGTTCCTGCGCCGGGTCGCCGACGAATGGGCCCCGTCCTCGATCCTCATCACCGAGAACGGGGTGTCGTACTCCGACGGCCCCGGACCCGACGGGACGATCGACGACGTCCGGCGCATCGACTACCTCGCCGCCCACATCGACGAGGTCCTCGCCGCCCGGGCCGACGGGGTGCCGGTCGACGGCTACTTCGTCTGGAGCTTCATGGACAACCTCGAGTGGGTCGCCGGATTCTCCCAGCGGTTCGGGCTCGTGTGGGTGGACCATGCCACCCAGCGGCGGATCCCGAAGGCGAGTTTCGACTGGTATCGGGAGCGGATCGCCGCCGGCCTGCGATAGCCTCGCCCCAGCCACCCGGAGGTTCCCGTGCCCGATCCGACCGACCCCGCCGACGACCGCCCGGACCCCGCCGACGAACTGCCACCGGAGCCCGACTGGGGTGACGTGGGCGAACCCATGGAGCCGGCGGAACCCTCACCGGCGCCACCGGCCTCCCCCGGGGCGGCCGAGACGACGCTCGGCGTCAGTGCCAACGTCGGTGCGCTACTTGCCTACGTGCTCGGCTGGATCAGTGGGCTCGTCGTCTGGCTGCTCGAGCAGGAGAACCGGGAGGTGCGATTCCACGCTGCCCAGTCGGTGCTCGTGTTCGGTGGGCTCACCATCGTCTCGACCGTCTTCGGGTTCATCCCGATCATCGGGCTGATCGTGGCGCCGATCGTCGGCCTGGTCGGCTTCGTCCTGTGGATCTACCTGATGGTCCAGGGGTACTCCGGCAACCACGTGGCGTTGCCCGTCGTCGGTGACCTCGCCGAGGAGTGGGCGGACCGACGCCTGTGAGCGCCTAGAGCGCCGAGACGAGCTTGCCGGCCGAGGCGAGCCGCTCGGCGACCCACCCGAGGAAGTCCGCCGCCTCCGCCCCGTCGGAGACCCGATGGTCGAACGACAGCGTGAGCTGGGCGGTGGGGGCGACGCGGACCTTGCCCTTCCTGGTGGCGACGGGTCGGTCGACGACCCGGCCGACGCCGAGGATCGCCACCTCGGGGGCGTTGATGAGGGGGATCCCGCCATCCATCCCGAGGGCCCCGTAGTTCGTGACGGTGAAGGTCGACCCGATGAGCTCGGTGGGGGCGATGGTTCCTTCCCGCGCCTCGTCGGTGAGGCGTCGCAGTTCGGCGTTGAGCTCCAGGATCGATCGCTGGTGGGCGTCGCGGATGACCGGGACCAGCAGTCCCCGGTCGGTGGCGGCCGCGAATCCGAGGTGTACCTCGTCGAAGCGGCGGATGCCCTCGTCGGTCCAGTGGGCGTTGAGCGCCGGCACCGACCGCAGGGCCGAGACCACCAGTCGGAGGACGATGGCGAATGGGGTGATCCGGGTGTCCGGGTTGGCGTCGGCGAGCTCGTCGCGTAGTTCGAGGAGCCCTTCGACGCGGGCCTCGTGCCAGGCGGAGGCGGCGGGGATCGCCCCGGCCACCTCCATCCGCTGGGCGATGTTGCGTCGAACGCCGCGGACCGGCTCGACCGAGCCGCCGGGCGTCGCCGGGGTTGCCGGTGTCGGCTGGGTCTCGGGCTGTTCCGGTGGGGCCCCGGCGGCGGCGCGCACGTCCTCGCGGGTGATCGTCCCGCTCGGGCCCGACGGGGCCACGGCGCCGAGATCGACGCCGAGGTCCTTGGCGAGCTTGCGGACCGGTGGCTTGGCCCTGGGGCGGTCGCCGGCGGGGGCCGGGGCGGCGGTGGGAGTAGACCGACGGCGCCCGCGGCGGCCGACCCGGTCCTCGGTGGCCCCGTACCCGACGAGGTTGGGGGAGCGCTCGTCGCCGGGGCCCTCGTCGGGTGCCGGCTGCTCGGTCGTCCCGGGTGTGGCGTCGGCCGGTGCCGCCTCCTCGGGGGGCGACTCCTCGCCGACCCGGTACGTGATCAGCGGGGTACCCACCTCGAGCACGTCGCCCGGCGCCCCGTGGAGGGTGGCGACGACGCCCGCATGGGGCGAGGGGATGACCACGACCGCCTTGGCGGTCGAGACCTCGACGATCTCCTGGTCGAGGCGGACCTCGTCTCCCTCGGCGACCTTCCACTCGAGGATCTCGGCCTCGGTGAGGCCCTCGCCGAGGTCGGGCAGGTTGAACGTCACCTCGGCCATCAGTACTCCAGTGACTCGTCGACGGCGTCCAGGATTCGGTCCACCGAGGGTAGGTACTCGGCCTCGAGCAGGGACGGTGGGTACGGCGTGTCGAAGCCGGTCACCCGGATGACCGGCGCCTCGAGGGAGTAGAAGGCCCGCTCGGTGATCCGGGCGGCGATCTCGGCGCCGACCCCGAAGCTGAGCGGGGCCTCGTGGACCACGATCGCCCGCCCGGTCCGCTCGACGCTGGCGACGACCGTGTCGTAGTCGAGGGGCTGGAGCGACCGGAGGTCGACGACCTCCAGCGACCACCCCTCGTCGGCGGCGGCCCTGGCGGCGGTGAGCGCCGTCGGCACCATCGGCCCGTAGGCGATGACGGTGGCGGTCTCGCCCGAGGTGCGCACCGCCGCCTTGCCGATCGGCTCGGTCGTCACGGGCAGGCTTCCCTCCGTGCGCTCGTAGTAGCGGCGCTTCGGCTCGAGGAAGCAGACCGGGTCGTCGGCATCGATCGCTTCCCGTAGGAGCGAGTAGGCGTCCTCGGGCGTGCCGGGCGTCACCACCGTGAGTCCGGCGGTGTGGGCGAGGTAGGCCTCGGGGCTCTCCGAGTGGTGCTCCACGGCGCCGATCCCGCCGCCGAAGGGGACCCGCACGACCATCGGCAGGCTCACCGCCCCGGCGGTCCGGTTGCGGAGCTTCGCCATGTGGCTGACCATCTGGTCGAAGGCGGGGTACATGAAGCCGTCGAACTGGATCTCGACGACCGGGCGGAGCCCGTTGAGGGCCATGCCTATGGCGGTGCCGACGATGCCGGACTCGGCGAGCGGGGTGTCGAAGACCCGGTCGGCGCCGTGCTTGCGCTGGAGGTCGTCGGTGATGCGGAAGACGCCGCCGAGGGTGGCGACGTCCTCGCCGAAGACGACGACCCGCTCGTCGGCGGCCATGGCGTCGTGGAGGGCGGCGTTGAGGGCCTCGGCGAGGGTGTAGCCGCTCATCCGTCCGCCTCCTCGGCCCTGGCCAGCACCGCAGCCCGCTGGGCTGCCAGCGAGGCGGGCGGGTTGGCGTAGACGTGGTCGAACAGGGTGGCGAGCGGCTCGGGTCCCGCCGCCGTGACCTCGGCCCGGACCTCGAGCGATTCCTGCTCGGCTTCGCGGCGAACGTCCTCGACCGCCATGTCGTCGAGGAGCCCCAGGTCTCGCAGGTGGAGTTCGAGGCGGTCGATCGGGTCCTTCTCCCTCCACTCGTCCAGCTCGTCGGGTGGTCGGTAGCGGCTGTCGTCGTCGGCGGTGGTGTGCGGCTGCATCCGGTACGTGTGCGCCTCGATGAGGGCGGGCCCGCCACCGGCCCGAGCCCGCTCGATGGCCTCCGACGCGACGGCGAAGGAGGCCACCACGTCGTTGCCGTCGACCCGGTAGCCCTTCACCCCGTACCCGATCCCCTTGTGGGCGAGGCTCGGTGCGGCGGTCTGGTGCTCGTTGGTCTCGGAGATGGCGTACTGGTTGTTCTGGACCACGAAGACGGTCGGCGTGTTCCAGACCGCAGCGAAGTTGAGCGCCTCGTGGAAGTCGCCCTCGGACGTGCCGCCGTCACCGATGAAGCCGAGCGTCACGAGGTCCTCGCCGCGGAGCAGGGCCGCCTTGGCGAAGCCGACGGCGTGCAGGAGGTGGGTGGCGATCGGGATCGAGTGCGGGGCGACCTGGTACTCGTGGGGGTCGTAGAGCCCCATCCAGGTGCCCTTGTACTGCTTGAGGAGGGCGGCGAACGGCACGCCGCGCACGAGGGTGATCCCGTGCTCGCGGTAGGAGGGGAACGCCCAGTCGGACAAGCCCATCGCCCACGCCACGCCGACCTGGGCCGCCTCCTGGCCCCGGCAGGAGGCCCACACGCCGAGCTGGCCCTGACGTTGGAGGCTGATGGCGAGGGTGTCGAGGGTGCGGGTCCGCACCATGTCCCGGTGGAGGCCCAGGAGGTCGTCGTGGGTGAGGCCGACGTGGTCGTACGGCGTCTCGACCGATCCGTCGGGCCGGAGATGGCGCACCGGCTCGGCGGGTGGCAGCAGGTCGGTCGGGTCGTGCGTCACGGTTGGCGGCTCCTCTCGTCGGCCGTCTCGTCCCCGCTGGAATCGTAGGCTGCGGAACCTGCGATCCGATTGCGAATCGTGCGGCGAAACGGCTTGAGCGCGCAATCAGATGCCGAAGATCTCGCGATTGGGTCCGACGCGATTGCGTGGAGCGCTACCGTGGCGCGATGGAGCCGTTCGAGCCCGACGAGATCGACCGCGAGATGCTCCGCATCCTCCAGGCCGAGGGCCGGGTGCCCAACCAGGAACTCGCCGAGCGGGTGGGGCTGTCGCCGTCGCCCTGCCTGCGCCGGGTCCGACGCCTCGAGGAGGCGGGGCTCATCCGCGGGTACGTCGCCCTCCTCGACCCCGACCGGGTGGGCCGCGGTCTCGACGTCTTCGTACGGGTCCGCCTCGAACGCCAGACGGTGGACGCGGTCGATCGCTTCGAGTCGGAGGTGGCCGGCCTCCCCGAGGTGCAGGCCTGCTATCGGATGGTGGGGGAGGTCGACTTCCTGCTCCACCTCGTGCTCCGCGACCTGACGGGGTGGGACGAGTTCTACACCGCCCACCTCGGCGGCCTCGAGGGGGTGGCGGGCATCACCTCGATGATCTCGATGCGCCGGGTGAAGTACACGACCGCCCTCCCCCTGTGAGGGGTGGGCCCCGCGACCGTTCTTGTGTCGCCTCCCCCTTCAGGAGAGGGCTGGACGACACAAGAACGGCTTGGAGGGCGGGTCACGATCGATCTCTGACGAGGCGGACGACCTCGATCGCGATGGCCGGGCCCTCGAGGAACACCTGGTCGCTCGTGTAGCGCAGGAGCATCCAGTCGATGGATGCGATCAGATTCTGTCGCCGGGCATCGGCGGCTCGCTGGGCCCGGGTCGCGTGGAACTCGTGCCCGTCCACCTCGATCCCCAGCCTCTGGTCGGGAAACGCGATGTCGAGCCGGGCGATGACCCTGCCGCCGTCATCGCGGAGTACAAACTGGGGAACGGGTGACAGGCCGACCCGTTCCAACAGATCGAGGAGTTGACGCTCGTAGCGGCTCTCTGGTCGTCCGAGGGAGGGCCGATCCAGGACGGATGCGAGTGCCGTCACACCGCGGCGCCCACTCCTGCGGCGTCGCTCGAGGAAGTCCGCCAACGCCTCGGCGGTCGTGAGCTCGGCAGCGATCGCAGCGTCGACGGCATGGGCGACCGCATCGGGATGGGCGGAGCCGGCGAAGTCGAGGATCGATCGGGGTACCGCCGTCGTCGGGATCCCCGTGACAGTCCCCAGGTCCTCGGTGGGGAGGGTGACGGCGGTGTGGACGATGACCTCGCCGTCGAGGCGGAGTCGCCGGCGGCGAGGAGTCACTATCTCGACCGTCGGGTGTGGCCGAAGGAGGCGGTGGAGGGCTAGCGCCGTGCGGTGGGAAGCAGCACTGCCATCGCCGGCGGCGGCGACGGCCCGCATCACGGACTGGCGCCACGTCGGTGAGGCTCCAACCACTCGGTAGGTCCGGGGCCCCACCCGCTCGTAGCGCCCGGACCGGACCCGCGATTCGATGGCGCGGTCGCTGACGCCGAGGAGCCGGGCGGTGTCCCGACTGAAGATGCCGTGCTGGCCGTCGACGGTGCGTTCAAGGTTCTCGCCCATGGCCCAGAGCATGCGTCGTCGGCGGGCGGGGTGGAACCCCCTTGCGGCCCCTCAGGCCCTACTCGTCGTTCTTGTGTCGCCTGCCCCTTCAGGAGAGGGCTGGACGACACGAGAACGGATGGGGGAGGCCCACACACGCGTACGCCCGACAAGAACGGTGGGGTCTACCGGCGGCGGAATGGGTCGGCGGCGTCGCGGATGCCGAGGCCCACGAGGTACCAGGCCCCCGAGAAGAGGGCGATGCAGCCGGCGCCGGCCAACAGGGTCGACCACGGGATGCCCTCGCCCTGGGCGGCGGGCAGCGACATCGCCCAGAACACCATCGTGCCCCAGTTGTGGCGGGTGTCGGCGAAGCCGAGGAACGAGACGAAGCCGTCGGCGATGATGGCCCCCGACACCCCCACGAGCACCGCGAGCGCTGCGACCGGGATGAGGTGGGGCATGACGTGGGAGGCGATGATGTGGCGGGCCCCGCCGCCCGCCACCCGGGCGGCGTCGACGAACCGGGCCGACATGATCGTCAGCGCCCGGGTCCGCAGCACGATGGCCGTGGTCCCCAACCCGGCGATGACGCCGTAGATGAGGCCGAAGACGAACGGCGAGATCGCATCCCCGAACGGTCCGGCGCCGATGATGATGAGCGCGAGGGGTGCCGGCAGCAGCATGAAGGCGTTCGAGACCTGGCTGATCACCGCATCGGTGCGGCGCCGGAAGAACGCCGACACCACGGCGGCGCCGACCCCCACGACCGCCGTCGTGATCGCGGCGGTGACGCCCACCACGAACGAGGGGGCCGCCGCGGCCAGCATCATCGACAGCACGTCGCGGCCGAGGTTGTCGACCCCGAACGGGTGGCGCAGGGTCAGGCCGTCGGGCTGGCGGACCTGGTTGTAGGTCTCGCCCACCTCGTAGAAGGGGTTCTGGAGCCGGGCGCGCAGCAACTCGATCTGGGTCTCCGGGTCGTGGGGGGCACCGTCGGGCACGATCTCCAGCTCGACGATGATCACGTCGTTGCCCGTGAGGGGGTCGTAGATCGTCGACGGCCACACGGTCGCCATGAGGATCGGGTGGATGATCGCCATGGCGAGGAACATGACCAGCAGACCGATGCCGACCATCGCCGGCTTGTGGCGGACGAACCGGGACCGGAAGCCCCGCCAACCCGGCTCGTCCTGCGGGTCGCTCGGGTGGAGGAGGCCGGGCTCCGACGAACGATCGACGGTGGCCGTCACAGCTCCACCGCCTGGACCCGGTCGTCGACCAGCAGCCGCGGGTCGAGTCGGGCGTGGATCAGGTCGATGGCGAGGCGGGCCACCACCGAGATGGCTCCGATCACCAACAGGCCCCCGACCACGAGCGGGTAGTCCCGGGCATCGAGGCCGCCGAACAGCATCCGGCTGATCCCCGGGTAGTAGAGGGAGGCCTGGTAGGACGACGGCACCGTGAAGGCGAACTCGACGATGACGAGCCCGGTCAGCACGAACGGCAGCGACACGACGAACTTCGAGAGTGCCGGGAGGATCGCCAGTCGGGCGGCGTGGCGGTTGCGGACGTCGACCTCGCGCAGGCCCTTGGCCCGGGCGGTCCGGATGTAGTCCTCCTCGGCGGCGCCGTCCATCGAGGCGTCGATGACCAGGGCGATCTCCCCGAAGGCGAGGATCGACACCACGATGATCGGCAGCGCCAGCCAGATCAGGATCTGGACGGCGTCGGCGCGGATGCCGACGACGTCCCAGAGCCACCACAGGCCGACCAGGTAGACGAGGGCAGAGGCGGCGGTCCACAGCCGTCGGCGAGCCAGTCGTCGGAAGGCCCACGCCACGCCGGCGACGGCGACTGCCATCACGCCGAACGACGCCATGAGCACCCAGGGAGTCGCCCCGAGGTCGGGGACGTTGATGAGGTTGCGTGGCAGGGCGATCGGGATCTCCGACGCGCTCGCCACCTCGAGCTCCTGGATGAAGCGCAGGCTCGAGATCCCGAACACCTGGATGAAGAGCCAGGTGAGGAAGAACGTGAGGAAGGGCGGGAACAGCGAGTGGGTCGTGACCGCGGCGAACCGGATCGAGCCCCGCAGCCAGCGCCGGCTCGACCACCCGGCGATGCGTCCCAGGCCGAGTCCGACCACGAAGGCGGCGCCCACCGCCACCGTGAAGATGAGCAGCGTCCACGGCAGCAGGGCCGCCATGGTGGGGCCGATCGGCACGCCCGAGAACGACGTCCCGAAGTCCCCGGTCAGCAGGCTTCCCATGAAGATGAGGTACTGCTGCCAGATCGGCCGGTCGAGCCCGAGTCGCTCGCCCAACTGCTCGCGGAACTCGGCGTTGCCGGGCAGGAAGTTGGTGGTGAAGTCGCCGGGCATGAGGGCGGACGCGAGGAAGAACACGACCGCCGAGAAGATCACGAGGGTGAGGAGACTGGAGAGGAGCCTCCTGCCGAGGAAGCGGGCCACGGGCAGGGACGTTACCGACGATGGCGGCGTAGCCCCCGATAGCCTCGCCGTCCATGGGCATCCTCGACGGCATCCGCGTCCTCGACTTCGGCCGGTACATCGCCGGCCCGTTCTGCGCCACCCTGCTCGGCGACCTCGGTGCCGAGGTCATCCGGGTGGAGAAGCGCTCGGGGGGTGAGGACCGCTTCCTGTCGCCCATTGCCGCCGACGGCACCGGGGCGACCCTGGTGAACCTCGGCCGGAACAAGGAGGGGATGACCCTCGACCCCCGCACCGAAGGTGGTGCCGAGGTGCTCCGCCGACTCGTCCGGACCGCCGACGTCGTGCTCGCCAACCTGCCCCAGGCCGGTCTCCGCCGCATGGGCCTCGACTACCCGTCGGTCTCGGCCCTGAAGCCGGACATCGTCCTCACCACCGTCGACGCCTACGGCGACCACGGCCCGTACGCCGACCGGGTCGGGTTCGACGGGGTCGGCCAGGCGATGAGCGGCAATGCCTTCCTCACCGGGCCCCCCGGTCACCCGACCCGCGCCTACGTGCCCTGGGTGGACTTCGGCACCGCCTCCCTCGCCGCCTTCGCCACCGTGGCGGCTCTCTGGCACCGGGACCGCACGGGGGAGGGCCAGCACGTGCAGGCGGCGCTGCTCCGCACCGCCCTGCAGTTCAACTCGTTCACGCTCACCGAGGAGGCGGTCATCGGCAAGGGCCGGGTCTCCACCCACAACCGGGGCCAGACGAGCGGGCCGACCGACCTGTTCCGGGCGACCGACGGCTGGCTGGTGTTGCAGGTGGTTGGGAACCCGATCTTCGCGCGGGTCGCGCGCCTGATGGGTCGCGAGGACTGGCTCGAGGACCCTCGTTTCGCCACGGACGACGGGCGTGGTGAGCACGGCGAGGAGCTCAGCGAGGTGATCGCGGCCTGGGTGGCCGGTCGGACTCGTGGAGAGGCGATCGAGGCGTTCAACGATGCCGGTATCCCCAGCGCCCCGGTCTACGACGCCGCCGCCGCGCTGGCCGATCCTCACATCGTCGAGACGGGCATGTTGGTGGTGGCCCCGTACCCGGGCTCCCCGGTGCCCACGCCCATCGTCGGCTCGCCGATCTCGATGTCGGCGACGCCGCCGGTCGACCCGTCCCCGGCGCCGACGTTGGGCCAGCACACCGACCAGGTGCTCGCCTCGCTCGGGTACGCCGCCGACGAGATCGCCGCGCTCCGGGCCGAGGGCGCCATCTGACCGACCCCCTCTTGTGTGCCCCACGGAACGGGGCTACGCTGAGTGGTTATGGGGCTGCTCATGGTGTCAATCGGGCTCGTCGTCGCCGGTCTCGGGATTCTCGGGATCTCGGGCCACCTCGATGCGAGCGCCCTCCGCTGGCTCGGCATGGGATCCGCCGACCACCCGACCGTTGCGCGACAGGTCGGCCTCAATCGGTCGCTCTTCGCCCTCGTCGCCGTCTCGGGCCTCGTGCTCGTCGCCGGCGGCCTGCTCGAGCTCTGAGGGCTACTCCGTCGGCTCGGAGGCCGCCACGCAGTTCGTGGTCCCGTCGCCGTCGGTTCGGAAACAGGTGTTGACCTGGGCGAACGCCCCGTCGTCGCTCGTCCACATCACGTTCCGGAACTCCTCGCCCTCGCTCTCGAAGCTCGACGAGGAACGACTCCAGTCGGCGAGTCGGTCGTCGAAGAACGCCACGAGCTCGTCGAAGTCCGAACCCGGGTACTGGAGCGTCACCGCGACCTCCGAGCCCATGACGAAGGAGCTGACGACCTCGCCGCCATCCGGCAGTTCGATGGTGAGCTCCTCCGGCACCTCGCCGCCACCGATCGACATCGACCCCTCGTCGGTCTCGACGCGGACCTCACCGCCCTCCTCGTCGATGTCGAATTCGACGTTGCCATTCTCGCCCGAGGCTTCGAGGCCCCGCTCGATGGCCCCTTCGGTCAGTTCCTCGACCGCTGCCCCGCAACCCGCCGCCACGACCGCCAGGGCAGCCAGCACGATGATCATTCGTCGCATGCCATCCCTCCTTGGTTCGACGCAGAGCCTACGCGGTTCCCGCCCCGGTCGGTCGAGAACGGCGGCGCCGTGGCCGCCCTAGCATCGCCCGCCATGTCCTCCCCGGCCATCGCCGAGCCGTTGCTGCGCCCCGTCACGCCGACGGCGATCCGGGCGTTCCTCGGCTCGGTGCCCACCGTCGACGAGGTGGCGGTGGCCGGGCGGGTCGCCGACCTCGCCACCCGATCCATCAAGCGCGAGTCCAAGGCGGCGGCGCTGGAGCTGGCGATCCGGATGACGGACCTCACCACCCTCGAGGGAGCCGACACACCGGGCAAGGTCCGCCAACTCGCCGCCAAGGCCGTGACGCCCGACCCCACCGACCCGACGATCCCTTCGGCGGCGGCCGTGTGCGTCTACCCGGCGATGGTCCCCCACGCCGTCGAGGCGGTGGCGGGCAGCGGCGTGTCGGTGGCGGCGGTCGCCACCTACTTCCCCTCCGGGCAGGCGCCGCTCGAGGTCAAGTTGGCCGACACCGCCGCGGCGGTCGCCGCCGGCGCCGACGAGATCGACATGGTCATCGACCGGGGCGCCTTCCTGTCGGGCGACCACCTCAAGGTCTACGAGGAGATCGTGGCCACCAAGGAGACCTGTGGCGACGCCCACCTCAAGGTCATCCTCGAGACCGGCGAGTTGGCCACCTTCGACGCCGTCCGGCAGGCCTCGATGCTCGCC
Organism: uncultured Acidimicrobiia bacterium; assembly: GCA_964614585.1. Lineage (GTDB taxonomy): Bacteria > Actinomycetota > Acidimicrobiia > Spongiisociales > JAENVV01 > JAHEFX01. The sequence goes on from CAZTLW010000005.1 coordinate 21,642, forward strand.
ATGGCGGCCGGCGCCGACTTCATCAAGACCTCCACCGGGAAGGTGGCGCCCGCCGCCACCCGGGAGGTCACGCTCGTCATGTTGGAGGCCATCCGCGACTTCCACGCCCTCACCGGCCGCGAGATCGGCATGAAGCCCGCCGGGGGGATCCGGGTCGCCAAGGACGCGATCCGCTACCTGGTGCTCCTCCACGAGACGCTCGGCACCCGCTGGATGACCCCCGACCGATTCCGCTTCGGGGCCTCGTCGCTCCTCAACGACCTCCTGATGCAGGTCCGCTGGCTCCGCGAAGGCCGCTACCAGGCCGCCCCCTACTTCACGAAGGACTGACCGCGTGCCCGACGACGCCATCCCGCCCGCCACGACGTCCGAGTCCCCACCGGCGACCCTCGACTGGTCGTACGAGCCGTCACTGGAGTCGACCGACGTCGTCTCCATCCCGGCCACCCAGGGCCTCTGGATCGGTGGGGCCGAGGTGGCCCCGGCCTCCGGGCGGACGTTCGACACCGTGAACCCGGCGACCGAGGAGCCGCTCGGGGCGGTGGCCGAGGCGGACGAGGCCGACGTCGACCGGGCCGTCACCGCCGCCCGGACGGCCTGGGAGTCGGGGTGGCGGGACCTCCCGGGTGCCGAGCGGGCCAAGTACCTGTTCCGGATGGCCCGGCTGCTCCAGGAGCGGGCCCGGGAGTTCGCCGTCCTCGAGACGATGGACGGCGGCAAGCCGATCCGCGAAGCCCGCGACTTCGACATCCCGACCGCCGCCGCCCACTTCTTCTACTACGCCGGGTGGGCCGACAAGCTCGAGTACGCCTTCCCGGGGCCCGCCCCTCGCCCGCTCGGCGTCGCCGGCCAGGTCATCCCCTGGAACTTCCCGCTGCTCATGTTGGCCTGGAAGGTCGCGCCGGCGTTGGCCGCCGGCAACACGGTCGTCCTCAAGCCCGCCGAGACGACGTCGCTCACGGCCCTGGAGTTCGCCCGGCTGTCGGCGGAGGCCGGCCTCCCCGACGGGGTCCTCAACGTCGTCACCGGCGCCGGGGCGACCGGGGCGACGCTCGTGTCCCACCCCGGCGTGGACAAGGTCGCCTTCACCGGTTCGACGGCGGTCGGCAAGCGCATCCAGCAGGCCGTGGCCGGCACCGACAAGCGGGTCACCCTCGAGCTCGGCGGCAAGGCAGCCCACGTCGTCTTCGATGACGCCCCGCTCGACCAGGCCATCGAGGGGGTCGTCAACGGCATCTTCTTCAACCAGGGCCACGTCTGCTGCGCCGGTTCCCGGCTGCTGGTGCAGGAGTCCATCCACGACCTGTTCGTCGAGAAGCTGAAGGATCGCCTCGACCTGCTGCGGGTCGGGGACCCGCTCGACAAGAACACCGACATCGGGGCCATCAACTCGGCCGAGCAGCTGGAGCGGATCCGCGCGCTCGTCGCCGAGGGCGAGACGGCCGGCGGGGAGCGGTGGCAACCGGCCTGCGACCTGCCCGAGCGAGGCTTCTGGTTCCCCCCGACGCTCTTCCTCGGCGTCTCCCAGTCGCACCGGATCGCCCAGGAGGAGATCTTCGGCCCCGTGCTCTCGATCCTGACGTTCCGCACCCCCGAGGAGGCGGTGGAGAAGGCCAACAACACCCCCTACGGCCTCTCGGCCGGCGTGTGGACGCAGAAGGGCTCCCGGATCCTCTGGATGGCCGACCGGCTCGAGGCCGGGGTGGTCTGGGCCAACACCTACAACCGCTTCGACCCGGCGTCGCCCTTCGGCGGCTACAAGGAGTCCGGGTTCGGGCGAGAGGGCGGCCGCCACGGCCTGCTCCCCTACGTGGCGGGGCTGGCATGAGCCGCCTCGACGTCCACAAGACCTACAAGCTCTACGTCGGCGGGGCGTTCCCCCGGTCGGAGTCCGGCCGGGTGCTCCCGGCCACGGATGCCACCGGCGAGATCGTCGCCCGCGTCGCCCACGCCTCCCGCAAGGACTTGCGCGACGCCGTGCGGATCGCCCGGGGTGCCCACCCCGGATGGGCCGGCCGCACGGCCTACAACCGGGGTCAGGTCCTCTACCGCATCGCCGAGATGGTCGAGGATCGCCGGTCGACGTTCGTCGACCAACTCGCCATCGACGGCCGGTCGCCGGAGGCGGCGATGGCCGAGGTCGAGGCTGCCATCGATCGGATCGTCTGGTACGCGGGGTGGGCGGACAAGTTCGCCCAGGTGTTCGGCAACCTGAATCCCGTGGCGGGTCCCTACTTCAACATCTCGACGCCCGAGCCGACGGGCGTCGTCGGTGTCATCGCCCCCTCCGAGCCGCCGTTGCTCGGCCTCGTCTCGACCCTGCTGCCGGTGCTCGTGCCCGGCAACACCGCCGTGGTGGTGGCCTCGGACCGCTGGCCCCTCACGGCGGTGACCTTCGCCGAGGCGCTGGCCACGGCCGACGTCCCCCCCGGGGTGGTGAACCTGCTCACCGGGCGGGCCGAGGAGTTGGTGGGCCATCTCGCCGCCCACCTCGACGTGAATGCCCTCGACCTCTCGGGAGCCGACCGTGGGCTGGTGGCGGCGGCGCAGGAGGCGGCGGCCGGCAACGTCAAACGTGTGCACGCCGACCCGCCCGAGGACTGGTGGGAGGCCCAGAGCCCCTATCGCATCGCCGCCTTCACCGAGACGAAGACCGTCTGGCACCCCAAGGGTCGCTGACCGGGGCGGGCGGCCGCGTGGCCGAGCCGAGGACTCGCCGCCCATCGACGCTCCCACCCCGTTCTTGTGTCGTTCAGCCCCCTCCTGAAGGGCTGGACGACACAAGAACGCTTCCGGCGGGGGCGAGTGCTCAGTCGACCGGGAGTGGGCGGCCGTTGGCGAACGCCTCGAGGAGCGCACCGGCATCCGGTTCGACCGGCACCACGAACGACGTGCCGCCCTCGTTGGAGATCCGCACCGGCAGCGCGGTCGCCTCGGTCACCGAGGAGGTCTGCATCCCCCAGGCCAGCCGGACGAGGGCCCCGGGGCCGGTGTCGGCGTCGGCCGTGAGGTAGGCGGTCGCCGACAGGGCGGCCCGGGGGGCTCGCAGCAGCCCGAGCGGCGACGATGCCTGGTCGATGATCTGCAGGAGCACCTCGCGCTGACGACCGGTGCGGGCGATGTCGCCGCCGCCGGCGGCGACCCACGACCCGTCCCGCAGTTCCTCGAGGCTGCGGGAGCGGACATAGGCGAGGGCGGTGGCGCCGTCGACGGTCTGGCGGCCGGCGGGGACGTCGAGTCCCGACTTCGGGTCCCGGGACGGGTATGGGAACTCCAACTCCACCCCGCCGAGCGCGTCGACGATCTCGGCGAAGCCGCCGAAGCCCACCTCGAGGTAGTGGTCGGGGCGGATCCCGGTGGCGCGGGCCACCGTCTCGACGAGCAGGTCGGGGCCGCCGAGGGCGTAGGCGGCGTTGATCTTGTTCGTGCCGTACCCGGGGACGTCCACCTTGAGGTCCCGGGGCAGCGACACGACCTGCCGACGACCATCGGTGGCCTGCACGAGCATCACGACGTCGGCTCGCGAGCCGCCGAAGTCCCCGAAGGAGCCCTCGAGGTCGTCGGGCAGGAACTCGCGACTGTCGGAGCCGACCACCAGCCACACCTGGCCGTCGGAGCCGAGGGCGGGCAGCGTGCCGGCGTCCTGCATCCGGGCCTGGGTGATCGCCAGCACCGCGGCGGCGGCGCCGACCACGGCGATGAGCAGGGCGAGGATCACCAGCACCCAGCGCTGCCCACGGGAGAATCGGCGGCGACGGGATGGCGCGGGCTGGGGAGCGGGCGGTGGGGCGGTGGGGGAGGCGGTCATGGCCGGTGAACGGTATCGGCGGCCGGCCCATATGACCGGCTGGATCAGGATTCCAGGTCGACCTCGACCGTCGACCCGCAGAACCCGGCGACGGAGTCGCGGGCGGCCACCGTCACCGACGCCACCCCGTTTGGGATCGGGACACCCGAGAGCGAGCGCGTGAACGGTTGTTCCTCGACGTGGGGGTGGGCGAGTTCCCGGGTGCCCGCCACGGTGCCGTCGGGAAGGCGGACCTCCCAGGCGTCGGCGTACTTCTCCCAGCCGGTGTCGGCCGAAGCAACGGTGACCTCGAATCGCCAGGTCCCGTCGCCCTCGGCCGTCGCCTCCGCCGTCACCACGTCGGCGCAGCCGTCACCCGAGATCGTGGTCGTCGGGTCGTCGGCGACGGTCCCGGCGCAGGCGGCCGCCGCAATGGCAATGGCGAGAACGGATAGCAGGCGTTGCACGCGTCGATTGTCCCATCCCGGTGCCCTAGCCTGCGGGCCGTGCCGCTCACGATGGTCGTCGAGGTCCCGAAGGGGAGCCGGAACAAGTACGAGATGGACCACGAGACGGGGGCCATCGTCCTCGACCGGATGCTCTTCACCGCCACGCGCTACCCGGCCGACTACGGGTTCATCCCCGACACCCTCGCCGACGATGGCGACCCCCTCGACGCGCTGGCGCTGGTCAGCGAGCCGACCTTCCCCGGGTGCCGCATCCACATCCGTCCGATCGGCTTGTTCGTCATGGTCGACGAGGGCCAGGACGACCACAAGGTGCTCGGCGTCCCCGAGGGCGACCCGGTGTGGGCCCAGGCCCGGGATCTCGACGACGTGCCCGTCCACCTGCTCCGCGAACTCGAGCACTTCTTCTCCGTCTACAAGGACCTCGAGGACGCCAAGACCGACACGAAGGGGTGGCGGCCGGCCGCCGAGGTCGGGCCGATCCTCGAGCGGGCCCGTGCCGCCCACCGACCCCCCGGGCACGACTAGGAGCCGACGGTGACGAGCCTCTGGGAGGAAACGGCCGGGCCGGTCCCGGCCCGAGCCCCGCTGGCCGGCGACGCCACGGCCGACGTCGTCGTGCTCGGCGGCGGGTACTCGGGGCTGTGGACGGCCCTCCACCTGCTGGACCGGGATCCCGCCCTCGACGTCCTGGTCGTGGAGGCCCGCCATGTCGGCTTCGGGGCCAGCGGTCGCAACGGAGGGTGGTTCTCGTCGAAGGTCGCCGGCATCGCCGACCTGTTGGCCGACCCCGCCACCCGCGACGGCGGCATCGCGCTCCAGCGCCTCATGATCGAGACCGTCGCCGATGGGGGCCGGTTCCTCGCCCGGGAGGGCATCGAGTGCGACTGGGTCCGCTCCGGCACCGTGGATGCCGCCACCAGCCCCGCCCAGGAGGCCCTCGCCAAGGCCTACCTGGCCGTGTTCGCCGAGGCCGGGTTCGGGGACGACTTCCGGTGGGCCCCGGCCGAGGAGATGGCCGAGCGCTTCCGGCCCGCCGGCCTGCGCGGTGGCTACGTCACCCCCCACACCGCCTCGGTCCACCCGCTGAAGCTGGTCCGAGGGCTCGCCGCCGCGGTGGAGCGGCGAGGCGGCCGCATCGTGGAGGGGACGACCGCCGAGTTGGCCGGTCCCGGAGCGGTGCGGACCGATCGGGGCACCGTGCGAGCGCCCGTCGTCATCCATGCCACCGAGGCCTACTCGGGCTCGCTCCCCGGACGCGGCCGCGAGGTCGCCCCGGTCTACTCCCTCATGGTCGCCACCGCCCCGCTCCCTGCCGAGGTCTGGGAGGTCGTCGGGCTGCCGAACCGGGAGACGTTTGCCGACTGGCGGCGACTCATCGTGTACGGCCAGCGCACGGCCGACGACCGGATCGCCTTCGGTGGACGGGGCGCCCCCTACCACTACGGCTCGGCGATCGACCCGGCGTTCGACACCGACCAGGCCGTGGCCGAGGCCCTGGTGGCGGCCCTTCGTGGGCTGTTCCCCGACGTTGCCGACCACTTCGACGCGACCCACCACTGGGGCGGGCCGCTCGGTGTGCCCCGCGACTGGCGGCCCTCGGTGCGCTTCGATCCCACCACCGGCGTGGGATCGCTCGGGGGGTACGTGGGCCAGGGGGTCGCCGCGTCGGCGTTGGCGGGACGGTCGATGGCGGCGCTCGTCCTCGGCCACGACGACGACGAGGCCGCCGACCTGCCGTGGGTCGGCCATCGCTCACCGCGCTGGGAGCCCGAACCGCTGCGGTGGCTCGGCGTCAACGCCGGCCTCGCCCTCACGAAGTGGACCGATGACGACGAGCGGCGCACCGGGCGGGAGGCTCGGCTGCGCGGGGCGGTCATCCACCGCCTCGTGGGGCTCTAGCCGGCCAGTTCGATGGCGTGGCGGGCGACGGCCTCGGGGGTGAACCCGAGGTGCTCGGCGATGACCCCGGCGGGTGCCGACGCCCCGAAGCGATCGATGCAGTGGGTCTCGTCGGCCCATCGCTCCCAGCCGAAGGAGGCAGCCGCCTCCACCGCCAGGCGGGGGGCGGTGCCGAGGACCTCGCGGCGATAGGCCTCGTCCTCTGCCTCGAAGGCCTCCCAGCACGGGAGGCTCACCACTCGGGCGTCCACCCCGTCGCCGGCGAGCAGGTCGGCGGCGCCGAGGCAGGTCGCCACCTCCGAACCGGTCGCCACGAGCGTGACGTCGTTCCCGGGTCGCAGGACGTAGCCACCGCGGGCGACCCCGCCCCGGGGCCGGTCGAGGGTCGGCACTCCCTGGCGGGTGAGGACGAGGGCGGTGGGGCCGTCGTGGCGGTTGAGTGCCAACTCCCACGCCTCCACCGTCTCGGTGGCGTCGGCGGGCCGGACCACCCACAGGCCCGGCATCGCCCGCAGGGAGGCGAGGTGCTCGATCGGCTGGTGGGTGGGGCCGTCCTCGCCGAGGAAGACCGAGTCGTGGGTCCAGACCCAGATCGACGGCACCGCCATGAGGGCGGAGAGCCGCACCGCGGCCCGCATGTAGTCGCTGAAGACGAGGAAGGTGGCTCCGTACGCCCGCACCCCGCCGTGGAGGTTCATGCCGTTGACGGCCGCCCCCATGGCGTGCTCGCGGATGCCGAAGTGCACGTTGCGGCCGCCCGGGTCGTCGGCCGAGAACGACCCGCCGTCGGAGATGACGGTCTTGGTGGACTCGGCCAGGTCGGCCGCCCCACCCAGGAAGCCGGGCACCCGCTCGGCGATCTGGTCGAACAGGGCCCCGCCGGCGGCCCGGGTGGCCAGGGCGTCGTCGAACGAAGGGGCCGCCAGGGTCACCCGGCCTTGGTCGTGGTGGGCCGCCCAGGCCGCCGCCAACTCGGGATCGGCGGCGAACGCCGCCCCCCGACGGTCCTGCCAGGCGCGATGGGCTGCCCGGCCCCGCTCCATGGCGGTGGCGAAGGTCTCGTAGATCGACGCCGGCACCTCGAACGGGGGATGGTCCCAGCCGATGGCCTCCCGGGTGGCGGCGACCTCGTCGTCGCCGAGCGGTGACCCGTGGGCCGAGGCGGAGTCCTGCTTGCCGGGGGATCCGTGCCCGATGTGGGTGTGGGCGACGATGAGCGACGGGCGGTCGTCGGCGGCGATGGCGGCCTCGTACGCCTCGGCGATGGCGGCGTGGTCGTGGCCGTCGATCGTGAGGGTGTGCCAGCCCATGGCGGCGTACTTGGCGGCCGCGTCCTCGGAGTAGGTGATGTCGGTGCTGCCGTCGATCGAGATCCGATTGGCGTCGTACAGGTACACGATCCGACCCAGGCCGAGGTGGCCGGCCAGCGAGGCCGCCTCCTGGGAGATGCCCTCCATGAGGTCGCCGTCGGAGACGAAGCCGAACACGCGGTGGTCGACGAGGTCGGGGCCGAATCGGGCCCGCAGGTGGGCCTCGGCCATCGCCATGCCGACCCCGGTCCCGAAGCCCTGGCCGAGGGGGCCCGTCGTGGTCTCGATCCCGAGCGCCTGGTCCACCTCGGGGTGACCGGCGGTGTGGCTGCCCCACTGGCGGAAGCTGCGCAGCTCGTCCATGGGCATCGGGAACCCCGACAGATGCAGCAGCGAGTACAAGAGCATCGACCCGTGCCCGTTGGAGAGGATGAACCGGTCGCGGTCGGGCCAGGTCGGGTCGTCGGGGTCGACGGTCAGGAACCGGGTCCAGAGGACGGCGGCCGCATCGGCCAGCCCCATGGGTGCTCCCGGGTGGCCCGAGTTGGCCGTCTGCACGGCGTCCATGGCGAGGGCCTTGATGGCGTTGACGGCGTAGCGGAGGTCGTCGCTCATGGCAGCGAAGGGTAGGGCGCGCCGAGCCCCCGGGCGGAACCCGGGGGCTCGGGGCGGAATCCGGTCGGCGATCCGGAGGAGCGGGGAGGAGGGGGACAGCGTGCCGACCGGCTCCCGGGGGACGGTGCCCTCGACGTGGGCGCCGAGGTCCCCCGAGAATCTCCGGGACCGGCCCCGACGGAGGGAGGAGGGAGGGGAGTGGGGCCGGTCCCGAGAGCTCAGGCGTCCTGGAGGTGCTTGGTGTGGCCTCGCAGGCGGGGGAAGTGGACGCCCTTGTGCTGGTTGCACTTGTCGAACTTGTTGTACATCGAGAGGCGGGTCGTGCAGCCGGCCTCATCGCAGGTGCGATGACGGTCGTAGGTCTGCGACTTGCGGGGCACCTTGGCGACCCGCGTCGCCTTCATCGTCGTATCCATGGTCACTCCTTCGGTGGTGGTGGCGGCCCCGTGGGGCCGGCCGGTGTTCTTCGCTGTTGGGAACAGACTGAAGGAGGGCGATGAGAGGTTCCTGAGGCTCGTGTGAGAAGCGCCTAAGAACCGTTCTGGGCCCGTGTGGATGCCGAATCCGGCCGTACCATGCCCTCGATGCCACCCCCCGACCCCGCCGACGGCCACCGGGTCCTCCTCGTCGAGGACGATCGCGGGGTACGTGACTCCCTCGCCCGGGCGCTTGGCTTCGAGGGCTATGACGTGACCACCGCCCCCGACGGCATCGAGGCGATGCAGGTCGTCGACGGGGTGGCGCCCGACGTGATCGTCCTCGACGTGATGATGCCGGTGATGTCCGGCCTCGAGGTCGCCCGCCGGCTCCGTGCCAGGGGTGACGCCACCCCGATCCTCATGCTCACCGCCCGCCACGAGGTCTCCGACCGGGTCGCCGGCCTCGACGCCGGCGCCGACGACTACCTCGTGAAGCCGTTCGCCCTCGACGAGTTGCTCGCCCGGATCCGGGCCCTGCTGCGGCGCACCGAGGGGGTCCCCGGCGAGTCGTCGATCCTCGAGGTCGCCGATCTGCGCCTCGACGCCGACGCACGGCGGGTCTTCCGGGGCGAGCGCGAGATCGAGCTCACGAAGACGGAGTTCGACCTCCTGGAGTTGCTGCTGCGCAACGCCGGCATCGTGCTGTCGCGGGAGCAGATCTACGAGGACATCTGGGGCTACGACTTCGAGTCCTCGTCGAACAGCCTCGACGTCTACATCGGCTACCTGCGTCGGAAGACCGAGGCCGACGACGAGCCGCGGCTCATCCAGACCGTGCGCGGCGTCGGCTACGTGGTGCGCCCGGGGGCGGCGTGAGTCTCCGGGTCCGCCTCGCCGCGATCATGGCCTCGGCGGTGTTCATCGCCTTCCTGGTCGCGGCCGGCGCCTCCTTCATCGCCACGACGGTCGTGCTCCGCGAGAGCCTGACGGCGGAGCTCGAGCAGACCGCCCGTCTCGTCGCCGAGGACCCGGCGGTGGTCGGGTTCGGCGTCAACCTCTCCCCGCAACGCCGATCCGGCTCCGTGCTCGGGTCCGACACCGTGGTCGAGCTCCTCAACCTGCAGGGATACCTCGAGGCCCAGGTCGGCGGTGACCACGGCATCGACCTCACCGAACGCCAGCGGCTCGTCCTCGGGGCCACGGGCTTCTCCCAGCCCGAATACCAGGTTGTCGACGACATCGAGTACCGGGTCGTCACCCTCGGCTACCCGAACGGCGCCGTCCGGGTCTCCCGGCCGACCACCGCCAACGCCGAGGCGCTGGCCCAGCTGCGCGCCGACCTCATCCGCTTCGGCATCGTGGCGGCCGGGGTGGCGGCGGGGATCGGGGCGGCGGTGGCCAACCGGATCACGCGGCCGGTGGCCCGCCTGACCGAGGTCGCCGAGGAGATCGCCGAGACGGGCAACCTCGACCGACGGATCGAGACCGACCGCATCGACGAGGTCGGCCGCCTCGCCACGGCCTTCAACCGGATGATCACCGCCCTCTCGACGTCGCGCGACCAACAGCACCGCCTCGTCATGGACGCCTCCCACGAGTTGCGGACCCCCCTCACGTCGCTCCGGACGAACATCGAGGTGCTCCGCAGCCGCCGCGACCAGCTCGCCGACGGCCAGCGCGACGAGCTCCTCGGTGACGTCGGCGCCGACGTCGTGGAGCTGTCGGATCTCGTCGGCGAGTTGGTCGAGTTGGCCACCGACCAGCACACGGCCGAGCTCGCCGAGCGCCTGCGCCTCGACGACGTGGCCGAGCAGGCCGCCGAGCGGACCCGCCGTCGGCGCGGCCGGGAGGTCGTGGTCGAGCTCGAGCCGTGCGAGGTGATCGGGCGACCCGCCATGTTGGACCGGGCGATCGGCAACCTCCTCGAGAATGCCCACAAGTGGAGCCCACCGGGGGCTCCCATCCGACTCACGCTCGCCGGCGGCGAGTTGGCCGTGCACGACCAGGGGCCGGGCATCAACCCGGGGGACCGAGAGAAGGTGTTCGACCGCTTCTACCGGTCGATCGATGCCCAGAACACCCCGGGCAGCGGCCTGGGGCTGGCGATCGTCAAGCAGACGGTCGAGGTGCACGGCGGGAGCGTGTTCGTCGACGACTCGCCCGATGGCGGCGCCGTCGTGGGCTTCCGGCTTCCCGGGGTCCGTCCCCTCGAGCCCGAGCGGGCCCGGTCCGGCCGTGCCTGGCGGCGCACCGGGGCCTGACCGATCGCGGGCTGCGTAGCCTTCCCGCATGGACTTCTCCGGCACCACCGTCCTCGTCACCGGCGCCTCGAGCGGGATCGGCGCCGCCACCGCCCGGGCCTTCGCCGCCGCCGGCGCCCATGTCGCCGTGAACTCGTCGCGGAGCGTCGAGGCGGGCACGGCGCTCGCGGAGGAGATCGGTGGCTCCTACCACCGGGCGGACGTGGCCGACGAGGCGGCGGTGGTGGCGATGATCGACGACGTGGTGGCGGCGACCGGCCGACTCGACGTGGTGGTGAACAATGCCGGGACGACGAAGGTCATCCCCCACCACGACCTGGACGCCGCCACCGACGAGGTGTGGGGCCGGATCCTCGACGTCAACCTCATGGGCACCTGGTACGTGTCCCGGGCGGCGATGCCGCATCTCGCCGCCGCCGACGACGGGAACATCGTCAACGTCACCTCGGTGGCCGGTCTGCATGCGATCGGGTCGTCGATCCCGTACGCGGTGTCGAAGGCGGCGATCAACCACCTGACGGTGCTGTTGGCCCGAGCCGTCGGCCCCGTCCGGGTGAACGCCGTCGCGCCGGGTCTCGTCGATACGCCGTGGACGGCCGACTGGGACGCGATGCGCGCCCACGTCAAGGACGTCGCCCCCCTCGGCCGCCCCTCGACGCCCGAGGACGTGGCGGCGGCGGTGCTGGCCCTCGCCGGCCTCGGCATGGTCACCGGGGAGGTGCTCACGGTCGACGGCGGCCACCTGCAGGTCCGCGGGTGAGCGTCCTCGGCCACGCCGAGTTCGACGGCCACGAGCTCGTCCAGTTCGTCCACGACCCGGCGTCCGGACTCCGGGCGATCATCGCCATCCACAGCACCGTGCTGGGGCCCGCCGGGGGTGGCATACGGTTCTTCCCCTACGAGTCGGAGGCCGCGGCCGTCGCCGACGTGCTCCGGTTGTCGAAGGCGATGACCAACAAGATGGCGATCGGCGGGCTGCCGCTCGGTGGTGGCAAGTCGGTGATCATCGGGCACCCGGCCACCGACAAGACCGAGGCGCGCCTCGAGGCCTTCGGCGAGGCGGTCGAACGGCTCGGGGGTCGGTACATCTGTGGCGAGGACGTCGGGATGCGACCAGAGGACATGGACGTGGTGGCCCGCCGGACCGCCCATGCCCGCGGCACCTCGACGGGGTCGGGCGACACGGCCCCGCTCACCGCCCACACCGTCTTCTCGGCGATCCTCGCCGCCGTCGCCCACCGCTCCGGTCGTCCCGTCCTCGCCGGGTATCGGGTGGCGATCCAGGGAGTTGGTGCGGTCGGTGCCCGGGTGGCCGCCCTCGTGGCCGGGGCCGGGGCCGAGGTGCTGGTGGCCGACGTCGACCTCGGGGCCGTCGAGCGGGTCGTGGCCGAGGTCGGCGCGACACCGGTCGACGTGGACGAGATCCTGGCCGCCGACGTCGACGTGCTGGCCCCCTGCGCCCTCGGCGGGGTGCTGTCGGCGCGGACGATCCCGACGATCCGGGCGGCGGTGGTGTGCGGGGCGGCCAACAACCAGTTGGCGACGTCGGCCGATGCCGAGCGCCTCCACACCGCCGGGATCCTCTTCGTGCCGGACTACGTCGCCAACATCGGTGGCGCGTACTCGGCAGTCGCCGGCGGTGCCGATCGGGCCCGACGGGTGGCCGACGAGGTGGGACCCCGGGTGGCGCAACTGCTCGCCGACGCCGACGCGGCGGGGATCTCCCCGAGCGTGGCCGCGGACCGTCGGGTGGCGGAGATCCTGGCCGGTGTCCGCTGAGGCGATCCGGGCTCCCCTGGGCGGGGCCGAGTCGGCGCGGCGGCTCGTGGGGGGACTGCTCCTCGGCATCCTCGTGGCAGTCGGCATCGATCGGCTGTCGTTCGTGGCCGCCGACCTCGTGCTCCCGGCGGTGGCGGGTCTCGACCCCGACGGCGTCTTCGCCCGGATCACCATCCACCACGTGGTCCAGGCCGGTCTCGCACTGGGACTCATGTGGGTGGCGGTGTCCCGGTGGCCGGGAGCGACCTGGACCGGGTTCGGGTTCACGACCCGGGAGTGGCGCCGCAGCCTGCGGGCGGTCGGGCTGTTCGCGCTCGTCTGGGTGGTGGTCCAGGTCGGGGTCGGGTTGGCGATCATGGCGGGCGGCGGCGGGACCGCCGACCCCGGCTACCCGCTCGTCGCCCGCAACATCGCCGGCGTGCTCGCCTTCCAGGCGCTCCTGTCGGGGACCAGCGAGGAGATCCTCTTCCGCGGCCTCGTCATGACCGGGCTCGCAGCGCTCTGGCGACCCGTGTTCGACGACGAGCGCGCCCTGGGCTGGGCGGCCACCATCGGGGCCACGATCGTGTTCGTCGCCGGCCACGTCGGCTTCACGCTCGCCCCGCCGGCCATCACCCACGTCAACCTGCTGCAGCTGGGCACGGCGGCGGTCTTCGGCGTCTTCTACGGGCGGCTCTTCTGGGCCACCCGCAGCCTCGTGGGCCCCATCGTCGCCCACGGCCTCCTCAACGTGATCATCACCCTCAGCCTGTACGGGCTGTTCGCCGTCTTCGGCCGCTGAGGCGACACGGAGTTCGTCACCCCCTGACCCGTTCGTGTGTCGCTCAGCCCTCTCCTGGAGGGCAGATCGACACAGGAACGGGGGGCTAGGCCTCCTTGCGGCGGCGGAGCTCCTTGACGGACTCGAGGTAGCGGTCCATCTCGGCCCCGTAGGCCTTCGACTCGGCCTTGGCCTGCTCGGCGGCCTCGGTGTCCCGGAGGCGCAGGTACATCGCCATGGCGGCGAACTTGGCGCCTCGGAAGTAGGGCTCGAGCGCCGCCAGGGGCATGGCCTTCGGGCCGGGCTCGGCGGGGCCGACCTCGAGCGGCGCGGCGGTCACCGACCGGAGCCCGAGTCCCTCGACCGCCTCGAGCACCTCGGCCTCGGGGAGCCGGTCGGCGAAGTCGCGTGACACCCAGCGCCACCGCTCGGTGCCATCCCGGTCGACGACGACGATGGCCGGGTAGGCGAGGTTGCGGGCGTCATCGGGGTTGGACAGCCCGTACGGCTCGATGGCGCCCGACCGGTCGGGATCCGACAGGTAGGGGAACGGCAGGTCGAGCTTGGCGATCATCGCCGCGTGCTGGGCGGGGGTGTCGACGTCGATGGCGACGATGCGGACCCCGGCGGCGAGAAACCGGTCGTGGAGCGATGCCAAGCTGACCAGCTGGCCGTTGCAGTACGGTCACCAATCGCCGCGCAGGAACAGCAGCAGGTGGGCGGCATCGGAGCGGTGCTCGGACAACGACCACGGTCGGCCGGCCTGGTCGGTCAGGGTGAAGTCGGGGGCGGCCATGCCGGCGACGCTACCTACCAGCCATTGCGGTGGAGTTGCTCGTCGAGCGGCCGGCGCCGGCGGGTGGTCGCCGACCCGATCGGCTCCTCCCCGGGGTGGCGGTGACCGATCGCCACGATCCCGATGTGGCTCCGGTCCGCCGGCACCCCGAACTCGGCCCGCACCGCGTCCTCACCCTCGCCGATGCCGAAGAACCAGGTGCCCAGCCCGGCGTCGACCGCCGCCAGTTGGAGTTGCATGGCGGCCATGGCGGCGTCGACGTCCCAGAAGCGCACCGGCCAGGCGTCGGCCTCTCCGAGCCCGAACTCGACCTTGTCGGGCGCCCGGTACCGCTCGAGGTACCGCTCGGGATCCGAGAACACCAGCACCAGCACCGGGGGATCGTCGGCACCGGCATCGCCGCCGGTGAGGGCCCGGAACCGGGCGAGGGCGCCGGGGTCGTCGAGGACGAGGAAGTCGACGCCCTGGGAGAACCCGGCAGTCGGGGCTCGTCGGGCGACGTCGACGAGGTGGTCGACGACGGCCGGGTCCACCGGCTCGTCGGAGAAGCGGCGGATGCTGCGGCGGGCACGGACGACGTCGGCGAACTCCATCACGGGACCCTACGCCCCATACACTCGACCCATGGACCTCGACCGAGCCCTCGCCTTCGCCGCCGAGTCCTCCCGGGGGTACCTGATCACCCTCCGACGCAACGGCAGGCCGCAGTCGTCGAACGTCGTGTACCACCTCGACGGGGGCACCGCCCGAGTCTCGGTCACGGCCGATCGCGCCAAGGCGGCCAACCTCCGGCGGGACCCACGGGCGTCGCTCCACGTCTCGCCCGACTTCGGCCGATACGTCGTCCTCGAGGCCACCGCCACCCTCACACCGCCGTCGGCCGAGGTCGGCGACGACGTGGGCCGGGAGTTGCTGGAGGTGTACGAGGCGGTCGCAGGCCCCCATCCGGACCCGGACGAGTTCCTGGCGGCGATGGTCGCCGACCGCCGGCTGGTCGTGCGCCTCGCCGTCGAGCGTGCCTACGGGATGCTCCCCTGAGCGATCCCGCCGCCCGCCGACTCCGCCTCGGCCGCCCGGTCGACGTTCGCTGGACGCTGCCGGGCCTCGTGTCCGGCGACCCGACCCGTCGCCGGCGCGACGGGGTCCTCCACCTCGCCGGGCGGGAGGCGGGAGCGGCTTTCCAACTCGCCCTCCGAGGGCTCGATGACGGCGTCGAGGCGGAGGCCTGGGGCCCCGGCGGGGCGGCGGTCCTCGACCGACTCGCCGCCATCGTCGGCGACGCCGACGACCCTCACGGCTTCGAGCCGCCGCCGGCCCTGGCAGACGCCCACCGCCACCACCCGGGACTCCGGATGGGAGCCCAGGGCCGGGTGTGGGAGTTGGCCGTCGTCGCCGTGCTCGGCCAGAAGGTCACCATGACCGAGACCGGCCGGGCACTCGTCGCCCTCGCCCGCCGCCACGGTGAACCCGCCCCCGGCCCCCCGGGGGTCTGGCTGCTGCCCGGTCCCGACTGCCTCGGCACCCTCCCGAGCTACGACCTCCATCCCCTGGGCATCGAGCGGAAGCGGGCGGAGACCCTGGGTCGACTCGCCCGGGAGGCCGACCGCCTCGAGCGGGCAGCCGGCCGGGGCGGCGAGGCCCTCGACCGGGCGCTCACCGCCATCCGCGGCATCGGACCCTGGACCTCGGCCCTCGTCCGCGACCGCGCCCTCGGGGATCCCGACGCCGTGCCGGTGGGCGACTACCACCTGCCGAACACGGTCGCGTGGGGGTTGGCCGGCGAGCCCCGGGCCGATGACGCCCGCATGCTCGAGCTGCTGGAGCCGTGGGCGGGCCATCGGGCCCGGGTCCTCCGCCTCCTGGCGGTCGCCGGTCTGCGGGCCCCGGCGTACGGTGCCCGCTCGACGCCACGGGACATCCGCCGGCTGTAAGACTGGAAGCCATGCGACCCGTCGACGCCCCCCTCCTCGGGGGGATCCTCGCCACCGACCAGTACCAGCTCACGATGGCCGAGGCCTACTGGCGGGACGGGTTGGCCGACCGCCCGGCGATGTTCGACTTCTTCTTCCGGTCGCTGCCCGACTACGGGTCCCACCAGGCCGGGTATGCGGTCCTGGCCGGTCTCGGGTGGTTCGCCCGCTGGTTGGAGACCGTCCGGGTCACCGACGCCGACATCGAATACCTCGCGTCCCAGGCCACGCCCGCCGGCGACCCACGCTTCGAGCCGGCCTTCCTGGACTGGCTGTCGGATGCCGGCGGCTTCGGGGCCCTCACCGTCACGGGCGTCACCGAGGGCCGGGTCGTCCACCCCAACACGCCCCTCCTCACCGTCGAGGGCCCGCTCGCCCTCGCCCAACTGGTGGAGACGCCCCTGCTCAACGGCCTCAACTACCCGACGCTCGTCGCCACCAAGGCCTCCCGGGTCGTCGAGGCCACCGGTGGGGCGTCGGTGCTCGAGTTCGGCATGCGGCGGGGCCCCGAGGCCGGTGCCGACGCCGGTGCTCGCGCCGCCCTCATCGGAGGCTGTACCGCCACCTCCAACGTGGCCCTCTCGGCCACGGTCGGGGTGCCGCCCGCGGGGACCCACGCCCACTCCTTCGTGCAGGCGCACCTGGCACTCGGCCGCGGCGAGCTCGAGGCCTTTCGCTCCTATGCCGCCACCCACCCCGACGAGTGCCTGCTGCTCGTCGACACCATCGACACCCTCGATTCGGGCGTACCGAACGCCATCACCGTCTTCTCGGAGTTGCGGGCCGCCGGCCACGAGCCGCTCGGTGTGCGCCTCGACTCGGGCGACCTCGCCAATCTCGCCGTGCAGACCGCCCGCATGCTCGACGACGCCGGGTTCGAGGACACCTCCATCGTGCTGTCCGGCGACCTCGACGAGCTGGTCATCTGGCAGATCCGTTCCCAGGTTCGGGAGGAGGCACCGTCCCTCGGCCTCGATCCGGACGCGGTCGACGGACGGCTGACCTACGGCGTCGGCACCCGCCTCATCACGAGCCACGGGGCGCCGTCGCTCAACGGCGTGTACAAGCTCGTGGCGGTCGCCGACGAGCGTGGCCGCTGGCATCCGGCGGTGAAGGTCTCCGAGGACCCCCGCAAGGTGCCCGCCCCGGGTCGGAAACGACTCGTCCGTCTCCGTGACCGACGGGGACGGTCGACCGCCGACGTCGTGGCCCTCGCCGAGGAACCAGCCTCACCCGAGACGTGGGACCTCCGCCACCCCTACGAGGACGTGGGGCGGACGCTGGCCGCCGACGAGATCAGCGACGTCGAGGACCTCCACGTCGAGCTGTTCGGCCCCGATGGCCGCCGGGTCGGTGACGAGTCGATCGAGGAGCTGGCCGATCGTCGCCGCGCCGACCTCGAACGCCTCGACCCGGGGGTGCGCCGCATCGTCAACCCGCACCGGTACCACGTGTCCTACACGAAGGAGCTGCGGGACCTGCGGGACCGCCTGGTCGGCGAACTCGAGTAGCTCAGGCGACCTCGACGGCAGGGCGTGCCGTGCTCAGTGCGCAGCCGGCGGATCGGCGACGGGGTCGTCCTCCTCGCCGAGGCGACGGCGGATGTCCCGGAGACGGGTCAGCCGTTGGAGGACGCCGGGCACCTCGTCGAAGCCGGCCGTGTAGAACCACACGTAGGCGATGAGCGCAATGATCCCACCCAACTCGAGTCCTCCGGAGGCGGCGCGGACGAGCGCCACCACCCAGAGTCCGACGGCGATCACCTCGCTGAGGCTCCAGCTCGCCGCCTCCGCGTCGGAGAGCCGGATCCATCGCCGGCTGACCATGCCGAAGTGGCGGCTGGACTCGGGGCCTCGACCCCGGCCGATCACGTCCACCTCTGCCTCGGTCAGCTCGTTGAGCTCCTCGAAGACGCCCTCGGACCGTGTCATGAGACGACGGTTGACCACGGCCACGGGCAGGCCCACGATCGCCGCGGCCAGCCCGACGACCGGGTCGTAGACGAAGAGCATCCCGAGGGAGCCGATGATCGTGAATGCCGCCGTGATGGCCAGCGGGACATCGGACTCGAGGAACCCGACGTACTCCCCGGCGAGTTCGGTGCGGCCCGAGACCGAGGCGGTGTCCACGCCGGCGGCTCGCTGGCGGGCGACGAGATCGGCGGCGATCGTCGCATGCAGGCGGTTGAAGGTCCGGCTCGTGTGACGCTGGCCCACGAAGCCGACCAGGGTGTGCGCCAGCGACAGGCCGACGAACAGCCCGACCCCGACCCAACTCCCGTCCACGAGGCCGTTGATGGCCACGCCGACGGCGAACGGCCAGAGCAGGTCGAGCGCGTTCCCGACGACGACGAGTCCGTAGCCCGTCCGAATCCGACGACGGGCGGCCCCCAGCTGGTCGGTGACGATGCCCATGCCGCTCGACCCAGGTCACCCGTTCGAGCGGTGCCTAGGCGACCTCGACGCCGGCCTCCACGAGCTCGGCCACCGCCCGGGATCCGTCGCCCGGCTCGAGGTTGACGGGGCGGGTCCCGTCCGCGAGGAGGGTGGTGTCGAACCCGAGGCGGGCGGC
>CAZTLW010000006.1:0-39968 GCA_964614585.1 uncultured Acidimicrobiia bacterium
GTGGCGGGGACGACGGGATTTGAACCCGCGACCTCCGGCTTGACAGGCCGGCGTGAACTCCTGGCTTCACCACGCCCCCGTCCGTCGTTGCCGATGGGTATCGGTGACCGACAGGTGCAGCGAACGCTGCGGGCCAGAAGTATAGGCGCGAGCGGCCTCTGTGAATCCCCGGTCAGCGCGAGATGACGAGCTTGCCGAACTGCTCGCCCGACTCGAGACGGCCGATCGCCCGGTCGGCTTCGCCGAATGGCACCACCGAATCGACCAGCACCGGCACCCGTCCCGACCCGACGAGGTCGAGGACCTCGGCGAACTCGTCGTGGGTGAACATCGTCGACCCGATGAGCTCGAGCTGCTTGAAGAAGAGGAAGGGCACGCTCACCTCCACGGTGGTGCCGCCGGTGGCGCCACAGGTGACGAGCCGTCCCCCCGGGACCAGCGAGCGCATCGACTGCTCCCACGTGGGCGCCCCGACGTTCTCGATGACGGCATCCACGCCGCCGGTCGCCGCCTTCACCTCCTTGGAGAAGGGTCCGGTCGAGTCGAACCCGCCGAGGGCGCCCAACTCCTTGGCCCGTTCGATCTTCGCCTCGTCGCGCGATGTCACCCACACCGTCGCCCCGAGGGCCGTGGCGAGGCCGACCGCCGCCGAGGACACCCCGCCGCCGACGCCGACCACCAGCACCCGCGAGCCCTCGTCGATGCGGGCCCGCCTCAGCATCCGATGGGCGGTGCCCGTCACGAGCCCGAACGTCCCGGCTTCCTCCCATGACAGCCCGGCCGGCTTGGGGAGGACGTTGGCGGCGGGGACGACCACGTACTCGCCCATCGTGCCCGGATGGTGCTCGCCGAGGATCCCGTAGGAGCGGCAGTAGACGATGTCGCCCGAACGGCAGGCGTCGCACCGGCCACAAGACAGCGATGGGTCGACCACCACCTCGTCACCCAGGGCCACGCCGTCGACGCCATCGCCCACCTGGTCGACGACCCCGGCACCGTCGGCGCCGGACACGTGTGGGAACGATGGGGGGGCCGGCATCCCGCGCGACACCCACAGGTCGAGGTGGTTGAGGCCCGATGTCTTGAGGGCGACCCGCACCTCCCCGGGGCCGGCCTCGGGGGTGGGCACCTCCCCGAAGGAGTAGGAATCGGGACCATTCGTCTCGTTCAGGTACCAGGCACGCATGGGACGGAGCCTACGGATCACCGAAGGCAAGCAGTACCGAGACGTCTCGGTACTCCGTACTCGGTACTGGCGGGCGAAGCCCGCCTACCCGAGGTGCCTCGACACGGTGCGGTTCACGGCGTCGAGGACCGCCCGCACCGTGGCGACCTCCAGCGAGCCCTCCCGCACCAGCGCCGAGCCCACCAGTCGCAGTCCGTCGGGAGCCAACTCGGCCTGGGCCATCGCCACCGTGCTGTCGCCGAGGTCGGTGGCCGCCACCGCCACGAGGGTCGCCCTCACTGCCCCGTCGGTCACCTGGTCGACCGCGTCGAGTGTCGCCTCGCCCACGGCCCGCTGGCCGGTGCCGCCGGCGCTGCCCAGGTAGGCGACGCCGCGCCACGACAGGGTCACGGTGGCGGCGTCGTCGACGACGTTGAGGTCGACGAAGGCGGGGCGGGGCGCACGCATGGTGGCGAGTGTACGGGCCCACCCAGGGGTCGGGCCCGATTCAGGCGGTGGCCTGCGCCGCCGCCGATCGCGCCCGCCCGTCGGCCCACCGGCGCAGCGACGCGACCTCCTCGGCGCGGGACACCGAGAGCGGGACGACTCGGGCGATCTCCGTGGCGAGCAGCCCGGACGTGAGCCGGCCGGGCCCCTCGAGGGCTCGGTACATGCCGGCGACGACGGCCGCCTCCAACTCCGCCCCCGAGAACCCGTCGGTCGCAGCGGCGAGGTCGTCGACGGGGAATGCCGCCGGGTCGTGGCCACGGCGGGCGAGATGGGTGGCGAGGATCGCGGCCCGCGCGGTCGGCCCCGGCAGGTCGAGGAAGAAGACCTCGTCCACCCGGCCCCGCCGGAAGAGCTCCGGCGGGAGCGACGTGACGTCGTTGGCCGTGGCGACCAGGAAGGCCCCGCCATCGCGCTCGGACAGCCAGCGCAGGAAGGTGCCCATCACCCGACGGCTGGTGCCGCCGTCGTGGTCACCCGAGCCGGCGAAGCCCTTCTCGACCTCGTCGATCCACAGGACCACCGGCGACATCGCCTCCACCGCGTCGAGCGCCCGGCGCAACCGCGCCTCGGACTCGCCGACCCACTTCTCGAACAGTCGCCCGGGATCCAACAACACGAGCGGGAGGCCCCAGGCGGCGGCCACGGCCTTGGCCACCGCCGACTTGCCGCAGCCTGGCACCCCCGTGAGCAGCACGCCCTTCGGCTCGGGGAGGCCGTCGACCGGCTCGGCCAGCACCCGGCCCCGCAGCGACAGCCAGTCGGTGAGGTCGTCGATGCCGGCCAACTCGCCGAGGGTCGGTCCGTCCGGCTCCACGAGCTCGAGCACCCCGTCGTCGGCGAAGAGTGCCGCCCGCGCCGACCGGACCCGGGCGAGGTCGTCCCCGTCGAGGACCCCGTCGTCGGCCGCCTGGCGCCGGACGAGGCGTTCGGCGCGTCCGATGGGGAGCCCCGACAGGGCTCGGGCCATGCGATCGACGCCCGGCTCGTCGAGGCGGACGTCGAAGCCCCGGCCCCGCAGGTCGTCGATGGTCCGCAGGACGAGGGCGCGCAACTCGTCGCCGTTGGGAGGTCGTTGCCGCCACACCGACGCCAGCGCCTCGAGCTCGGGGGCGACCGTGTGGGTGGGAGCGGTCACGACGATCGTCGATCGGTCGAACCCGGCTGCGACCTCCCGAAGGTGGCGGCGGGCCGTCGGTTCGTCGAGGTGGTGGTGGGCGTCGGCGAGGACGTAAACGGCCGGCGTCGAGTGCTCGGCGATCGTGGCGAGGGCGGTGGCGATCGCCTCCGTGCCGTACTGGGTCGGGCCACCGTCGCGGGCGAGGCCGCGGGTCGCCGACCAGGTCCATACGGCCAGGCCGCGGTCCGCGGCGAGTCGGCGCAGGGTGGCGAGGGTGCGGGCCTCCTCGATCGTCTCGGCGAGGACGAGCGGGGAGGACGAGTCCAGCAGGACCCCGAGGTCGTGGGCGTCGTCGGTCACGGCGGTGGTATCGGCAGGTCGGGGCGACCCCTCAAGCGTTGGACGCACGACCGACCCGAGACCTAGCCTTCGGGTCCCCGGGGGGCATTCGCCCCGCCCGGCCATTCGGAGGAACACCACCATGAAGCGATTCCTGATCCTGCTGTCGGCCCTTGCCGTGATCGTCGCCGCCTGCGGCGGCGACGACGGCGAGGCATCCGACATCCCCACCCTCACGTCCGGCGAGCTGCTGGTCTGCACCGATGCCCCGTACTCGCCGTTCGAGAACGTCGACGAGGACGGCAACGTCTCCGACGGCTTCGACGTGGAGCTCGTCGAGGCCATCGGCGAGGAGCTCGGCCTCACCGTGACCTGGACCATCCAGCCGTTCGACGGCATCTGGTTGGCCCCGGCCGCCGGCACCTGTGACCTCGTGGCCTCGGCGATGACGATCACCGAGGATCGCGCCGCCCAGGCGCTCTTCTCGGACCCTTACTACGACGCCGACCAGTCGCTCATGGTTGCCGCCGGCAGCGGGTTCGCCAGCCTCGACGACCTCGTCGGCGAGAGCGTCGCCGTGCAGACCGGCACCACCGGTGAGATCTACGCCAGCCAGAACGCCCCGGAGGGTGTCGAGATCGTCAGCTTCGACGAGCCGGCGGCCATGTTCCTGGCCCTCGAAGGCGGCGATGTCTCCGCCATCCTCCAAGACCTGCCGGTCAACGCCGAGCGGGCCCAACAGGACGACCAGTTCGAGCTGGCCGAGACGTTCCCCACCGGGGAGCAGTACGGCTTCGCCACCGCTCAGGAGAACACCGACTTGATGGATGCCATCAACGAAGGCCTGGCGGCGGTCCGCGACGCCGGTACATACGACGAGATCTTCGAGAAGTACTTCGGCGCCTGAGCCGACGCCGATCCAAAGCACGAGGCCCCGGCGACCGCCGGGGCCTCGTCGCGTGGGGGCATCCCCTAGGTTCACCGCATGTTCGCCGGAGGCATCGTCAAGACCCGTCGCGAGCGCTTCGTCCGGTGGACGACCTACGCCGTCGTCACGGGTGTCATCGTCACGCTGTTGGTGTCCGCAGACTGGGCCCGGGTGTTCGACAGCCTGCTCAACTTCGAGATCGCCGCCGAGCAGTTCCCGGGCATCCTCACCATCGCCGCCCGCAACACGCTCATCTTCACGGCGCTGGGTTTCGTCGGCGGGTTCGTCATCGCCATGACGATGGCGCTCGCCCGGATCTCCTCGGTCCGGCCGTACCGTGCCTTCGCCGGTGGTTACATCGAGGTCTTCCGGGGCCTCCCATTGCTCCTCACGATCATCCTCATCGGCCAGGGCCTGCCCCTGGCAATCCCGTTCTTCCGGTCGATCCCGATCTTCTGGCGGGGCGTCATCGCCTTGGCGGTGGTCACCGGCGCCTACATGGCCGAGACGATTCGCGCCGGCATCGAGGCGGTCCCACCCGGGCAGATGGAGGCGGGGCGATCGCTGGGCATGACCCGGGGCCAGACGATGCGGTTCATCATCCTCCCCCAGGCCATCCGGATCATCATCCCGCCCCTCACCAACGAGTTCGTCCTGCTCATCAAGGACACGTCGCTCATCTCGGTGCTCGGCGTGACGCTCGCCACCAAGGAGCTCACCCGCTGGGGCCGCGACGGCGTCATCCAGTTCGCCAATGCCACCCCGATCGTCGTGGCGGGCATCATCTACCTCGCCATGACCATCCCCCTCACCTACCTCGCCCGGCGGATGGAGGGGCGCAAGACATGACCGCCCCCGTCATCGAGATCCGCGACCTGCACAAGTCCTTTGGGGACCTCGACGTGCTGAAGGGCATCGACTTCGTGGTCGAGCGCGGCGAGGTCGTCTCGGTGATCGGGCCATCGGGGTCGGGCAAGTCCACCTTGCTGCGCTGCGTCAACCTCCTCGAGCAACCGACCTCCGGCCGCATCCTCATCGAGGGATACGACCTCGCCGACCCCGACTGCGACATCGACAAGGTGCGCACCAAGGTGGGCATGGTGTTCCAGCTCTTCAACCTGTTCGAGCACCTGTCGGTGCTCGAGAACGTCACGATCGCCCAGCGGAAGGTGCTGAGGCGATCGGCCGAGGAGGCCGAGGCCATCGCCCGGCGCAACCTCGAGAAGGTCGGCCTCGACGACAAGATCGAGGCGTATCCCCACACGCTCTCGGGCGGCCAGAAGCAGCGGGTGGCGATCGCCCGGGCACTCTCGATGGACCCCGACATGATGCTCTTCGACGAGGCGACGTCGGCTCTCGACCCCGAACTGATCGGCGAGGTGCTCGGCGTCATGCGGACCCTCGCCGAGGAGGGGATGACCATGCTCGTGGTCACCCACGAGATGGACTTCGCCCGCAACGTGTCCGACCGGGTCGTCTTCATGGACGGGGGCGTCATCGTCGAGCAGGGTCCCCCGTCGGAGGTGCTGGTCGATCCCCAGCACGAACGGACCCGCCGGTTCCTGCAGATGGTCCTGGGCGAGTAGCCGCCGAACCCAGGGTTCTGTGCAGGGCGGTCGATGGTTCTCCGGTGCGAGGACCATGGTGGGGCTGGTCTCGGCACCGCAGAACGCCGAATCCGCCTGTCCTGAACCCTGGGTTCGCCGTGGGGTCAGGAGGGGCGGGGTGGGCGGACCGCCCGGCGCAGCACGATCTGGTAGCCGGGCTCGGTCTCCCGCCCCTCGAGCAGGTACTCGACCCGCTCGCGCAGCTTCTCGAGCCGGCGCTGCAGGCGGTCGCGGTCCTCGGTGAGCTGCTCGACCTCCTGGCGGAGCTCGAGCACCATCCGGATGCCCTCGTGGTTGAGGCCCTTCTCCGACAACTCCTGGATCTCCAACAGGCGCTCGATGTCCTCCTGGGAGTACCGGCGGGTCCCGCCCGGGGTCCGATAGGGGTCGATGAGGCCGCTCCGCTCGTAGATGCGGAGGGTCTGGGGGTGCATCCCCGCCAGTTCGGCGGCGACGGAGATCACGAAGACGGCGCGGTCGTGCTCGTTCATGCGTCCACCATCCCGGCTCGTGGGTCCTCGGTGTCGTATTCGGCCTGCCACTCCTCGAGGGCCTTGCGGGCCTTGCGGCTGAGCTTGGCGGGCACGTCCACCTTCACGGTGACCAGCAGGTCGCCGTCGCGGCCCCGGTCGTGCTGCACGCCCCGGCCCTTCACGCGGAAGGTCTTCCCCGTGGGCGTGCCGGCGGGCACCTTGAGACGGACGGGGCCGTCGAGGGTCGGCACCGCGATCTCGGCGCCGAGGGCGGCCTCGGGGAACGTCACGGGCACGGTCACCGTCACATCATCGCCGCGTCGGCCGAAGATCGGGTGCTTGTCGACCCCCACCCGCACGAGGAGGTCGCCGGCCGGCCCACCGGCCCGGCCGGGGCCGCCCTTGCCGCGGGCGCGCACCATGGCGCCGTCCTCGACGCCTGCGGGGATCCGGATCGTGATGTCACGGGTCCGGCGCTCGGTGCCGCTGCCCCGGCACTGGCTGCAGGGGACGGTGACGACCTGCCCCGATCCCCGGCACTGGGGGCAGGGCTGGGCGAAGGAGAAGAAGCCCTGGTTCTGGGTGACCTGGCCGGCGCCCCCACAGGTGGGGCAGACCGACGGTTTGGTGCCCGGTTCGGCACCGGAGCCTCCACAGCGCGAGCAGTTGGTCTCCCCGTCGAGGCGTACCGTCCGGGTGGTGCCGGTGACGGCGTCGCGGAACGGGATGCGGACGTGGGTCGTGAGGTCGGGGCCCTTGACCGGTCCCCGTCGTCCGCCGGCGCCTCCGAACAGGTCGCCGAACCCGCCGGCGCCGCCGAACAGGTCCTCGATGTTGATCCGCTGGCCGCCGAAGCCGCCGCCCCCGGGGAAGCCGCCGCCGGGGAAGCCGCCGGCCCCGCCGCCGGCGTAGGCGCCCGAGTCGACGAGGCGGCGCACCTCGTCGTACTCGTTCCGTTTCTCGGGGTCGGAGAGCACCGAGTACGCCTCCGACACCGCCTTGAAGCGTTCCTCGGCGGCCGTGTCGCCGGGGTTGGTGTCGGGGTGGTTCTCCTGCGCGAGCTTCCGATAGGCCTTCCTGATGTCCTCGCGTGACGCGTTCTTCGCCACGCCGAGGACCTCGTAGAAGTCCTTCTCGATCCAGTCGCGCTGCATCAGGCCACCTCGTTCCCTCCGGTGGCCTCGGCGTCACCCACCACGACCGATGCGGGTCGCAGCACCTTCCCCGCCAGGGTGTAACCCCGGCGCATCTCGGCGATCACCCGGTCGCCGTCGCCGACCATCGACACCGCCTCGTGGACGGTGGGGTCGAACGGCTCGCCCACCGTCGGGATGCGGGCGAGACCGGCGGCTTCGAGCACGCCCAGCAGCTGGGCGTGGACGCCCCGAAAGCCGTCGGCGAGCGCCAGGGCATCGGGGTGGTCGGTGTCGACGGCGAAGCCGGCGTCGAAGCTGTCGAGGACCGGCAGCAGCTGGGTGATGAGCCCCTCGGCGGCACGCTGGCGCACCTCGGCCGCCTCTCGCAGCGCCCGCTTGCGGACGTTGTCGAGCTCGGCCAGGGCACGCAGCGCGTGGTCCCGCTCGGCGGCGGCCTCGTGCCGGGCGTCGGCCAACAGCCGCAGCAGCTCGTCGAAGGCCTCGTCGCGGTCGTCCGGGAGCTCGATGCCGAGCTCCTCGGGCGTCGGGGTGAGGAAGGGGGCCTCCCCGTGGGTGTCGGGCTCTGAGGCCTCCGCGTCGGGCGCGGTGGCCGGAAGCTCGGCGTCGTGGTCGGTGGGCATGGTCGTGGCTCCTCGGGCGACGGGGCTCAGGCCTCGTCGTCCTCGTCCACGATCTCGGCGTCGACGATCTCCTCGTCCTCGCTCCCGGTCCCATCGGCCGTCTCACCGTCGAACGCCTCGCCGGCGCCGGCCTGCTCGGCCGCCGCCTGCGAGTAGATGCGCTGGGCGAGGGCCTGGCTGGCGGTCACGGTCGCCTCGATCTTCTCTCGCAACGACTCGGTGGTGGCGTCGGCGTTCTCGGCCTCGGCCCGCAGCTCCGAGAGGGCCGCCTCGATGGCCGACTTCTCCTCGTCGGTGAGTTGGTCGCCCTGCTCGCCGAGCAGGGTCTCCGTCTGGTGGACGACCTGGTCTGCCTGGTTGCGGGTGTCGACGAGCTCGCGTCGGCGGGCGTCCTCCTCGGCGAACTGCTCGGCGTCGCCGACCATGCGGTCGATCTCGTCCTTGGGGAGCGCCGAGCCGCCGGTGATGGTCATCGCCTGTTCCTTGCCGGTGCCGAGGTCCTTGGCCGAGACGTTGACGATGCCGTTGGCGTCGATGTCGAAGGCCACTTCGATCTGGGGCACGCCCATCGGGGCGGGGGGGATCCCGGTCAGGCGGAACTTCCCGAGGCTCTTGTTGTCGGCGACCATCGCCCGCTCGCCCTGCAGCACGTGGATCTCCACCTCGGGCTGGTTGTTGGCGGCGGTCGTGAAGATCTCCGAGCGTCGGGTCGGGATCGTCGTGTTGCGCTCGATCATCTTCGTCATGACCCCGCCCTTGGTCTCGATGCCGAGGGTGAGCGGGGTGACGTCGAGCAGCAGGATGTCCTTGACGTCACCCGACAGCACGCCGGCCTGGATGGCGGCGCCGGCGGCGACCACCTCGTCGGGATTGACGCCCTTGTGGGGGTCCTGGCCGGTGAGCTCCTTGACGAGCTCGGCGACGGCGGGCATCCGGGTGGAGCCGCCGACGAGGACGACGTGGTCGATCGCGTCGACCGAGATCCCGGCGTCCTTCATGACGCTGTTGAAGGGGGCGCGGGTGCGCTCGAGCAGCGGCTTGGTCATCTTCTGGAACTCGGACCGCGTCAGCTTCTGCTGCAGGTGCAGCGGACCGGCATTGGTGGCGGTGATGAACGGCAGGTTGATCTCCGTCTCGGTCACCGAGGAGAGCTCGATCTTGGCCTTCTCGGCGGCTTCCTTCAGGCGCTGGGCCGCCATCGGGTCGGCGGCGAGGTCGACGCCGTGGTCGGCCTTGAAGCCCTCGACGAGCCAGTCCATGACGGCCTGGTCCCAGTCGTCACCGCCGAGTTGGGTGTCGCCGTTCGTGGCCTTCACCTCGAACACGCCGTCGCCGATCTCGAGCAGGGACACGTCGAACGTGCCGCCCCCGAGGTCGTAGACGAGGATCGTCTGGTCGTGCTCCTTGTCGAGGCCATAGGCGAGGGACGCTGCGGTCGGCTCGTTGATGATGCGCTTCACCTCGAGGCCCGCGATCCGGCCGGCTTCCTTGGTTGCCTGCCGCTGGGCGTCGTTGAAGTAGGCGGGGACGGTGATGACGGCATCGGTCACGGTGTCGCCGAGGTAGGCCTCGGCGTCCCGCTTCAACTTCATGAGGATGCGGGCCGAGATCTCCTGGGCCGTGTAGGTCTTGCCGTCGAACTCGCCGGTCCAGTCGGTGCCCATGTGGCGCTTGACGGAGCGGACGGTGCCGCCCGGGTTGGTGATCGCCTGTCGCTTGGCGATCTCGCCAACGAGCACCTGGCCATCCTTGAAGGCCACGATCGACGGCGTCGTGCGGCCGCCTTCGGCGTTGGGCACGACGGTGGGCTCACCGCCCTCGAGGACGGCGATGACGGAGTTGGTGGTACCGAGGTCGATACCGACGGCCTTGGGCATGGGAAGACTCCTGTTTCGATGCGGGATGCGACGCCGCTCATCATATCAC
Source organism: uncultured Acidimicrobiia bacterium (assembly GCA_964614585.1). Classification (GTDB taxonomy): domain Bacteria; phylum Actinomycetota; class Acidimicrobiia; order Spongiisociales; family JAENVV01; genus JAHEFX01. The sequence continues at coordinate 9,843 of CAZTLW010000006.1, forward strand.
TCAAACGAATCTAAGTCGAGACGACTAAAGGATGGCCCGAGCTGCTCGGACCGGTGAGAACCGCACCCGGGGAATACCCGACGGCGTAGCGTCCGTTGGGATCGCCATGGCACTCCTCACGGTCCCCGACACGCTGGCCGAGACCCGACGCAGTCTCCACCTCGTCCTCTTCTACGCCGTCTCCCTCGCCCGCCAACGGGCCGACGGCGAGGTGTGGGCGGTGCCCATGCCGGGTGGCTTCGGCGTCCTCTTCGATGGCACCACCCTGCGGGTGGACGGCGTCGACCTCGTCGAGGAGCAGTACGGCAACGAGCACCGGCGGGAGGCGATCACGACCCTCGACGCTGCCATGGTCTTCGTCGGGGTCGACTTCGACCGGGCGCGGGGCGAGCGCAACGACGTCGAGGTCCCGGAGCGGACGGACGAGGAGCTCGCCGTCGACGGCCGAGCCGCCGCCGTGCTCGCCGAATGGTTCCACCTCGGGTGGGAGGTGCTCGGGCGCGTCCTCGAGCGGGCCGGCTGGCCCGCCGACACCGGGCGGCGGCTCTGGAACGAGCACTTCGACCTCGCCATCGAGGTCGGCTCGGAGGAGGCGAAGCAGCGGGCGGCCGTCGGGTTCGCCCCCGGCGACGCCGAGATCCCCGAGCCGTACGCCTATGTGGCGCCGTGGTTCCGGGACGAGGCGGCCGAGCGGCTGGCGCCGACCCACTCCTTCGGGGTCGCCGTCACCCACTCGGATGTCGCCGACGCCGCCGATCCGGCCGGCGAGGTCGAGCGGTTCCTGACCCAGGCCCTGGAGCGACTCGGCGCGGTCTGACGTACGCTCGGCCCATGGGCCGACTGCGCCTCACCCGGTCTGAGATCCTCGCCTTCCGCCACGCTGCGAGCGGCCTTGGCCGTCGAGTGGCGATCGGCCCGCGGACACTGGCCGATGCCGCTCGCGCCGGGCTGACCGACAGCATGCCTCGGGCTGCGGTGCTCTCCCTCCGCGCACGCCTCGACGACACGCCGACGGCGGTGCTCGACGACCCGGCACTCGTCCAGATCTGGGGACCGCGCTTCAGCGCCTACGTCGTCACCGAGAGCGATGCCCCGATCTTCACGGTTGGCCGTCATCCCGAGTCATCGGCGGGGCGACGGAGGGCGGAGGAGATGGCCGCAGCCCTGATCAGCCTTGGTGAGGACGTCGTGGACTCCGAGGAGGCGAGCCGGGCGGTGGGGATCCACCCGAATGCCTTCCGCCATGCAACCACCACGGGGATGCTGCGGATCCACTGGGACGGGGCCCGCCGGCCGACGATCAGGCTCGTCCCCCGTCCCGACATCGACCCCGTCGACGCGCGGCGCGAACTGGTCCGACGGTATCTCGGGGTGTTCGGGCCCGGGACGCCCGAAGGCTTCTCGGCGTGGGCGGGCCTCAGACCGGCCTCGGCGCAGAGGGCCTTCGACGACATGGCCTCCGAGATCCTCGCCGTGGACACACCGATCGGGGGCGGATGGGTCCTGTGGTCCGACGAGGAACGCGCCCGCTCCACGCCCGAACCCACCGACACCGTCCGGCTGTTGCCGAGCGGCGATGTCTGGTACCTGCTGTGGGGCCGGGACCGGGAGTTGGTGGTCCCGGATCCGGACCGGCGGCCGCGCCTGTGGACGTCACGGGTCTGGCCAGGTGCCGTCGTCGTCGGCACGGAGGTCGTCGGCACGTGGCGGCGATCCGGCCGCCGGGTCGAGGTCGAGTCGTGGGAACCGTTGGACGACGCCGTCCGGGACGCCGTGATGACCGAGGCGGGCGGGTTCCCGCTCCCCGATCCGGGCGAGACGACGGTTCGCTGGGTCTGAGGCTCAGCCGGCCATGTCGGCGAGGATCGGCGGGGTTGCCGGGTCGCCGAGGTCGAGGGCATCGGTGATCAACTCCCCGCGCAGGGCGTCGAGCGCCGCGGCGCCGGTCGAGCCCGGGGTGGGCAGGCCGGTCGACAGCAGGACGAACCGATGCGGTGCCCGCTCGGCGGCCACCACGGCGACCTTCCCGAGGGCCCGCCACAGGGCGTCCGCCTTGTCGAGGCCCGTGCGGGTGGTCGTGAAGCCCCCGACGACGTCGAACAGCCACTCACGCCCGTCCCGGTCGGTGGCCGTGGCGGTGACCGTGAGGCCGGCTCCCACCTTCACGTCGGTGCCGGTGACCTCGAAGCCGGCCTCCGCCACCAGGGCGATCGCCACCTCGGTGGCCTTGAGACCGGCCCGGCGGGCGGCGTCGACCGGGCTCTCGCCGGCGGGGACCTCGGCGGGGAGCGCCGGCAGGCTCACGCCGGGCAGCGCCAGTTGGTCGTGCTCGGCGAGCCGTCGCCGCTCGGCCTCGACGCGCCGCTCGGCGGCGCGGACGTAGCCGGGGTCGACGTCGAAGCCCACGTAGTGGCGGCCGGTCCGCACCGCGGCCACCGCCGTCGTCCCCGACCCCATGTAGGGATCCATGACGAGGTCTTCGCGGTACGTGTACAGGTCGATGAGCCGCTGGGGGAGCGCCACCGGGAAGGGAGCGGGGTGGCCGACGCGGGTGGCGGACTCGGCGGGGATCTCCCACACGTCGGTGGTCGCCTCCAGGAAGTCGTCGCGGGAGATCGACACCTCCGACGGCAGCCCTCGCCCGGCCCGCTGCCGCCGGGTGAGGGCCCGGTCGAACCGGCCCTTGGAGGCCACGATGACCCGCTCGGTCAGGTCGCGGAGCACGGGGTTCACGGGACTCTGGAAGGAGCCCCACGCGCAGGACCCCGTCGCGCCGCGGGCCTTCTGCCAGATGATCTCACCACGCAACAGCAGCCCGAGGTCGTCCTGGAGGATCGAGATGACGTCGGCGGCGAGGCTCCGATAGGGCTTGCGGCCGAGGTTGGCGACGTTGACGGCGATGCGACCCCCGGGTTCCAACTTGGCGGCGCACACCTCGAAGACGGCCCGCAGCCCCTCGAGGTACTCGAGGTAGGTCTCGGGGACATGGCCGGCGTCGACGTCCCGTTCGTACTCCTTGCCCACGAAGTAGGGCGGTGAGGTCACGACCAGGGCCACCGAGTCGTCGGCGACGTCGGCGTCCGACATGGCGGCGGCGTCGATGGGGAAGATGACGTCGCGGCGGACGGCCGGCACGACCGCGGCATCGGCGGAGATGACCGGCGGTGTGAACCGGGCGTAGAAGTCCGAGGCGTCGTGGTTCTCGCGACGCGAGGCTCCGAACGGGGAGGTGGCGGTGCCGGCCATGGGCAGGCAGGCACCATACCGGGTGGTCCCGGCGCCGCCCCGACGCCGATCGAGGCGGCTTCACCCGTTCCTGTGTCGCTGACCCTCCTCAGTGAGGGCTGAGCGACACGAGAACGGGGTCGGGAGGGTGGTCCCCGGCGTCGAGCCGGTGTCTCGGGGACGGCTCAGGGTGATCCCCGATGGTGGCGCCCGGAGTCCCCCGGCAGACTGGCGCCATGGCCATCCGAACGCTCTCCACGCTCGCCTTCGGGTTCCTCACGTCGGTCATCGTGGTGATGGCGGCCGAGCGGGCGTACTGGCCGTGGGGGGGCATCAGTGTCGAGAACCTCTTCGGGATCGCCGTGTACTACCTCTTGCCGGTGGCCGCCACCCTCTGGTTGCTGGCCGCCACCCGCGCCAGCCGGGTCGAGCACGTCGTGCTCGGCGGCGCCGTCCTGGCGTTCCTGGTGGAGGGCGTCCTCACCCCGGTGATCTACGAGGACGGGGCGCTCCCGCTGCTCGCGATGCTGTTCGTGGGCTGGCACGGGCTCGTCGCCTTCGTCGGCTTCTGGTACCTCGCCCGTCGGTGGCTCGTCGAGCGGCGACTCGGGCGGCTGGCGGCCGCCTCCATCGCCTTCGGCCTCTACTGGGGCCTGTGGGCCACGACATGGCGACTCCCCGAGTCCCGGGAGGGCCTCGAGGCGGCCGAGGCCGCCCCGGACCCGACGGCGTTCGCCCTGTATGCCTTGGTCGTCGGGGTGGTGCTCGCCGGGGCGCACTGGCTGTCCGGATTCGTGTGGCCGACCGAGCTTCGGGCGAGTCGCGGCGTCGGCACCGCACTCGGGCTGGGGCTCCTCGGCTACCACGTGGTCGCGGCGGTGGTGGTCGTCCCATGGGCCACCGTCAAACTGGTCGCCCTGTTGGCGCCGGTCGTGTGGCTCCTCTGGCGATCGCGCGGCGACGAGCCGACGGTGTTCGCCCAGCTCGGCGGTCGCGTGCGGTTGGGCGACACCGTCGTCCTCCTGGCGATGCCGGCGGCCGCCGCGGCGGTGTTCGCGCTGACGGAGGGCTGGGAGGTGGCGGCCATCAGGGAGTACTTCGACCTCCTGAACCTCGCCCAGGCGCTGGCCGGAACGGTGGCGTTGGCCTGGGCGGCGGTCCGGACGTGGCGGGCCAGGCCTCGCCGGACGGAGGCGTTGGCGATTCCCGAGTGACCGCGGGCGTCAGGCGTCCGACAGCGCGGCGAGCACCTCGTCGAGGTCGGCGAGGTCGCCCGCCACGTCCTCGATGTGGGCGTAGCGGGGCTCGCCGTCGGGGCCGAGGACGACCACCCCCCCGATCTGGCTGGCGCTGCCCCGGGTGGCGGACTGGTGGAACCCCGCCCGACGGGCGCGAGCGGCGTTGGTGAGGAGTCGGGGTGACAGACTGCCTCGACGCTTCATGTCGAAGGCGTCGTACACGGACCGACCCGGGTCGGTGTAGACCGCGAAGTCGACACCCTCCTCTTCGACGAAGGCCTTCCCGAACTCCGGGGGCCCGTTCCCGATGGCGACGAGTTGGGCACCGGCCGCCTCGATTTCGTCCTTTCGTTCTGCGAGGCGAGCGACCTGCTCGCGACAGAAGATTCAGCCGAAGTGGCGGAGGAAGGCGAGGACGGTCAGCTGCCCGTCGAGCACGTCGTCGAGCGCCACGACCTCGCCATCGAGGGTCTTCACGGTGAGTGACACGGGCGGGAATCTACCAACCGGCCCCGTCCCACCCGTTCCTGTCGGCCCCAGCCATCCCGGTCAGGGCCCAGCCCGACAGGAACGATCGGGGACGCTCAGGCCACGCCGGCGGTGGCGCCCTCGAAGTACTCGAGCATCACCTCCGCCTGGTGGGTGTGGATGTTGACGAAGCCGACGACCATGACGTGGCCGGTGGGCTGGTTCCCGATCATGGCTTCGATGATCTCGTCCACCGACGGGTCGCGCTCCTCGCCGAGGTTGATGATCCGTTCGCGGGGATAGCCGTTCGAGATGAGCCGGTCGGTGACCCGTTGTTCGTAGGCGCCGAAGGTGACGAGCCGATCGAAGTCGAGATCGCGCACGGCGATGTCGGCGAACTGGATCGCCCGTCGCTCGCGATCGGACCGGTTGTTGAGGATGCCCACCGTGGTCGTGTCCTCCGTCATCCACGGCTCGAGCTTGGGCATGACCGCGATCATCGACTCCCGGTCGTTGACCGCGAAGAGGTTCGCCCACGTGACCCGCTTGTCGCCGATGTCCAGGTGGTCGAGGCGCAGCACGCCCGGGTCCGGCGGGGCCGCGACCATCCCTCGCATCGCCGTCTCCCGATCGATGTCGAGTTCGTCGGCGACGGCGAGGCCGATGGCGACGTTCTCCTTGAAGGCGATGTAGTCGAAGCGCGCCAGGTCCTCGTCGGTGACCCACTCGGGATCGGCCACCAGCACCTCGGTGCCCTTGGCGGCGGCCACCTCGCGGATGATCGCCACGATCTCGGGGTCCTGTTCCGACGTGATGAGCAGGCCGTGGTCGGGGCACGTGTTGAGCAGGGACCGGGCGATCTCGGGCAGCGTCTCGCCCATGACGTCCTGGTGGTCCTCTCGCACGTTGGTGAGTACGCCGATCGTGCTGCGGACGATGCGCTCCTCGGAGATGCGCTGGTAGCTCGGCTTGAGGGCCATGCACTCGACGACCCAGGCCTCCACGTCCGGGGTGAGCCACCGGTCGGCGACCTCGATCTGCTCGAGGATCGTCGGCGGTCCCTTTCGCTCGATGGGCACGTCCTCGCCCGCGGGGTCGATCACGGCGGCGAAGGTGCCGGTGGACTTGGCGACCGTCGTGAGCCCGGCCTCGCGCAGCAGTCCCGCGAGGATCCGCGTGACGGTGGACTTGCCCCGGATCCCGTTGACGTGGATTCGCACGGGGACCCTGGCGAGGCGACGGCGATGGCCCGTCGCCTCGAGCGCCCAGCGGAGGAGGACGACTGCGGCGGCCAGGGCCGAGGCGAGGAGGAACCACGGGAGGTCCATGGACCGACCAGCGTATCGGTGCGGTCCCCGGCCCCCCGGGATTGCGGGCTACTGGCCGGCGGCGGCGGTGGCGGGTCGGGCCCGATGGGCGCCGGGGACCGGCGGGTCCGGCCGGTGGGCGGCGGGTGGCCGGACGAGGCCCAGCCACCGGCCGAGCGCCCCCACGCGGCCGGCCAGCAGCTGCCCGCCCCGGACGACCTGTGGCCAGAACACCCACGCCCCGGCGCCGAGGCTGACGGCGAGGAGCAGCCCGGCCTGCCACCAGGCTCCGCCCTCGGCGAGCAACTGGGCCGCCAGTGCGGCCGGGATGGCGAACAGGGCGCTGAGGAACGTGCCCCCCAGCGTCACGGCGACCGACGCCCGCTCCATGTCGTTGGCCATGAGCCCGGGCACGAAGAGGGGGGTGAGGGCGAGGGCGGAGAGCGACAGGTAGTGACTCGGGTCCCACCCGAGCCACGGTCCGACCGTGAGCAACGACGCCCACGACAGGAGGGCGCCGACGATGAGCATCGCGGCGAACTTCCGCCGCCCGAAGAGGATCATGACGCGCATCAGGACCCGGGTGACCAGGACCCAGGTCACGATGGCGACCGCCACCAACAGCGCGATCTGGCCCCAGTCGGCGGCGAACATGCCCAGGTAGGCCGCCCCGACGAACCCCGAGGCCCGAAGGCCCCGGTTGTGGAGGAGCCCCCAGGCCGCGGCCGCCGAGAGCATCACCGCGGCCGGGATCCAGGAGGGCGCCAGGATGGCGGCCCTCCCGAACCCGACCGGGCTCCCCGACAGGGTGAGCTCCGGCAGGACGAGGGTGGCGATCCAGAGCGGGACGGCCACCCAAGCCGCCGCCCGGGCCACCGAGCCCATCGTCCTGCGGATGCCCTGTCGGGCCATGTCGTGGGCGATGAGCGCCGGGATCACGTAGCCCACGCCCACGAACAGGGGGATGTCCGACTCCCAGAGGTACCCCGTGCTCGGGCTCAGTCGCAGCAGGGCGAACTGGATGCCGATCGAAAGCACCACCAGGACGGAGAACTTGGTTCGTCCGTACAGGAGCACCCACCGGGGCAGCACCTTGTTGACGAGCCAGAAGGAGAGGAACGCGTTGACCAGGGTGGCGGCGATCACCAGCGGCTGCAGCGAGGCGACGGCGATGTAGCCGGGCACCACGATCGAGCCGGTGGTGAGGTGGCGACGCTCGTACTGGAGCATCGAGAACAGGATCCCGAGGACGAACGCGAACCGGACGACCTCGACGTTGAAGAGGTAGTCATGCATGGCGGCGCGCCCTCCCGCTGGGGAAGGCGACGCCCCGCGTGGTGGGTGGCCGTCGGTGCGTCAATGTGATCCCGGTCGTCTCCCCGGTGATCGGTCGGTCGGGGGTCCGCCTTGAGGTCCCCGGCGGCCGCCAAGCCGGGCGACGTTCCTAACCTGCCGTCCGTGCGCCGCCTCAGCCGCCTCGTCCTCCTCGTCGTCGCCGTGGTCACCGTCCTCGGTGCCCTCCCGGTCGCCGCCCAGTCCGACGAGGGGCGCGTCGACGTCGTGGTGGTGGAGGGGGTGCTCGACGACCCGACCATCGACTTCGCGGTCGGTGCCATCGAGGAGGCGGCCGCCTCCGGCGCCCAGGCGGTCATCCTCCAGGTCGACGTCTCCGGCGCGGTGACCGAGGCGGCCGAGCGACTCGTCGACCTCGTCGCCGCCCCCCCGCTCCCCGTCGTCGTCTGGGTCGGTGACGCCCCCGCCACCGCCCTCGGAAGCGCCGCCCGCCTCGTGGAGTCCGCCGCGGTGGCGACGGCCGCCCCGGGGGTCGAGGTCGGCTGGTCGGCGTGGGACCGCATCGGCGGCGACGCCGACCCCGACCACGGCGGCGTCTTCGCCGGGGCGCCCGAGGTCGTCGCCGTCGACGACGATCGCTTCGCCACCGTGCAGGCGGCCGTGGGACAAATCGTCGTGTGGCTGGACGGCCGCACGGTGCCCTGGGCCGGTGGGGAAACCACCATCGAGACCGCCGAGGAGGTGACCGACGACGACGGCACCGCCCGACTCCAGCAATCGGTCACCGTCCGCTTCGTGGAGGCGGGCGTCTTCACGGGCCTGCTCAATGCCGCCCTTTCCCCGAACACCCTCGTCTTCCTACTGTTGGCCGGCCTGGCCGTCGCCGCCTTCGAGTTCTATGCCCTCGGCCCGGGCGTCGCCGCCGCCACCGCCCTCCTGCCGCTGCTCGTGGCGGGCTACGGCGTCGCCCATCTGCCACTGGCGTGGTGGGCCCTGCTCCTACTGCTCGGTGGCCTGCTGCTGATGGTGATCGACTACCAGGCGGGCGCCTTCGGCCCCTGGAGCGTGGGTGGGACCCTGTTGGTATTGGTCGGTGGCCGGTACCTCGTCGACGGCGCGCCCCTGCTGGAGGCGTCCTGGCTCGGTGCCGGGCTGTCGGCGGCGGCGACCGCGGCCTTCTTCGCGGTGGCGATGCCGGTGGTCGCCCGGACGAGGTTCAGCACCGGCACGTTCGGGCGGTCCCATCTCGTGGGGTCGACCGGGGTGGTGGTGGAGGGCTTCGTCGGTGGCGCCGGCGTGGTGGAGGTCGACGGCGCCCGTTGGCGGGCGAGCGCCCACCGCGAGTCCCACCTGCCGGAGGGCGCCGAGGTCGAGGTCACCGGATTGCAGGGTCTCTGGCTGGAGGTCGACCCCAGCTCGCTGGCCTGATCGGCCGGGGCCCGACGTCCGAACCTGTCGGGCTGGTCCTTCCTGGTGACGGCTGAGCCCGACAGGAACGAGTGTGGAGGGCTGCGGTGCCGGGGGAGGGGTCGGGGTTCAGGCGAGCGGGGCGGCGCCCATCCACACGGCCGCCGCGAAGATCGCCAGGCTGACCGCGAGGATGAGGCCCTGGACGATGCCGCGGGTGCGCGGGGTCACGGACCCGGCCGTGAGCTGGTGCCAGAGGGCGAGGCCGGCGGCGGCGCCCACCAACAGCAGCTTGACGAACAACGCCCGCCCGAACTCGGTGGCGGGGTTGGAGGCGGCGGCGCCATAGCGCAGCAGTTGCCAGACGCCGGTCCCCACTGCGAGGCCCATCGCCGTCCACGAGACCCGTCCGAACATCCGGGCGACCGCCTGCAGCTGCGAGCGCTCCGCCCCGGCCCGACGGAGGGCCACCACCGACGCCCCGAGCACGATGAGCCCGCCCGTCCATATGGCGGCCGCGAGGAGGTGCACGAACCGGATCCAATCCATCGGCCGGCGAGCGTAGCCCCGGGCGAATGGTCGGCCCTCCCGCCCGGCGGTAGCCTGCTCCCATGCCCACCGTGCTGCTCGTCGCCGACGACGACTGGATCCGCCACGACGTCGAGGCCGCCCTCGCCGAGCCGACCACCCGGGTCCACACGGTCACCAATCCCCGGGCGGTGGTGACCGAGGCGTACGAGGCGGGCCCCGACCTCTACGTGGTCGACATGCAGGTGGGCTCGATGGGTGGCATGGCCGTCACCCGGGCGATCAAGGACGCGGTCGGCCAGGGGATCCTCCGGGCCGCCCCGATCGTCCTGCTGTTGGACCGCTCCGCCGACGTCTTCCTCGGCCGACGGGCGGGCGCCGACGCCTGGGTGCAGAAGCCCTTCACGGCCCAGGAGCTGCGTGCCGCCCGTGACGCGGCGTCGGCGGGAGTCGCCGGCTGAGTCCGCCATGACGGTCACCCAGACCGTCCTCCTCGCCATCCTGGTCGCCTGCTTCTTCGCATCGGGCTTCCTGTCGGGCTCCGAGACCGCGATCGTCGCCATCCCCCGCGAGCGGCTCGACCAGCTGCGCAAGCGCGGCCGGGCCGGTGCCCGCCTCGCCGGACTGGCCGACGACCCGGAGTCGACGATCGGCACCGTGCTGGTCGCCAACAACTTCGTCAACATCCTCGCCACCTCGATCGCCACCGTGCTCGCCACCCAGTGGCTGGGGCCCATCGGCCCCGTCGTGGCCACCTTCGTGGTGACGGCGATCGTGCTGGTCGTGGGCGAGATCACCCCCAAGACCATGGCGGCCCGGTTCCCCGAGCGCTACGGGCTGGCGGTGGCGAGGCCGCTCTGGTTGATCGGGCGGGCCCTGGCGCCGATCTCCCGGGTGTTCGTCGGGATCAGCCGGGGGATCCTGCGCCTGTTGGGGATCGGGCGGGTGTCGGCCGAGACGGTCACCGAGGCCGACGTCCGGGCGCTCATGACGCTCGGCGTGCGGACCGGTGCCATCGGTGTGGAGACGTCGGACATGATCCATGCGCTGTTCGAGGCGGCCGACCGGCCGGTGCGGGAGGTCATGACCCCTCGGGTCGACGTCGTCGCCCTGACGACGCCGCTGACCTCCGAGGCGATCACGGCTGCGGTGGCCGAGACCGGCCATTCCCGCTATCCGGTCGTGGAGCCCGATCGGGGACTCGACGACCTGCTGGGTGTCATCTTCGTGAAGGACCTGCTCCGGCTCGGCGGCGAGGTCGACCCCGATCGCCTGGCCCGCCTCGTGCGCACCCCGCACGTGGTCCCCGAGTCCCAGCCGCTGCTCGACCTGCTGCGCGAGTTCCGTCGTCGCCGGATCGGCTTCGCCGTCGTCACCGACGAACACGGCGGCTTCGAGGGGTTGGTCACGGCCAAGGACGTCGTCGGCGAGCTCGTTGGTGAACTGCGCGACGAGTACGACCCGGGGGCCCCGGGGATCGTCCGCCTCGCACCCGACCGATGGACGGTCGATGGGCGGCTGTCGGTCGAGGAGCTCGAGACGGCCCTCGACGTCGACCTTCCGGAAGGGCCGTATGCGACCGTGGCCGGTCTGTTCCTCGCCGAGCACGGCGAGATCCCCCGCGAGGGGGCGACCGAGTCCGTCGCCGGCGTCGAGTTCGTGGTTGAGCGGATGGATCGCCGGCGCGTCGCCGGCCTGCGGGTCCACCGTGCGAAGACCGCCCGACCCCGATAGGATGGCCGACCCGATCGGGACGTGGCGCAGCTTGGTAGCGCGCATCGTTCGGGACGATGAGGTCGCCGGTTCGAATCCGGCCGTCCCGACCAGCCGGGACCCCGGGCCAACCCCCCGGGGTCTCGTCGCGTCCGCGTCGGATTGCCCGTGGCGGGCGGCCACTCCCGGTGGTACCTTCGACACTTGGGAGGACGCATCGTGAGGGTTGCCGGGTGGCAGGACGAGGGCATGTGCCGGGGCAGGTACGCCGATCTGTTCTTCGCGCCGCATGCGTTCGAGCCCAAGGAGGACCGACTCCGACGGGAGGCCCGAGCCACGGCCATCTGCCGCGTCTGCCCGGTGCTCGAGCCGTGCGCCGACCATGCCCTCGCCATCGGTGAGCCCTTCGGCATCTGGGGCGGGATGACGGAACTGGACCGGCGCCGCCAACTCGTCTCCTGAGGCGGTCACCCGGTCCCGGGTCGTCGCCGGCTCCGTCGGTCGCCGTCCCGGCGGGTGATCGCGCGGGCATCGAGCCACTCCGCCAGCGGCACGGCATGGCGGCGCGAGGTGCCGAGCGCCTCCCGGAACGCCGACACGGTCCACCCGTCGCCGAGGGCGTCGACGGTGGCCACCACCTGGTCGATGGTGTCGGGGAGGAAGGCGAAGGCCCCCACCGGCACCAGCTCCTCGGCCCGGTAGAGGAAGTGGAGCACCTCCTCGTCGAGTCCGAGCTCGTCGGCCCGCGGGGGCGAGGTACCCGCCTCGGCGAGCTCCCGGCGGACTGCCGACCAGGCATCGAGCTGGACGTCGTCGAGGCGCGGTCGGTGCCCGGGGCGAGCCACCCACGCCCCCCGCTCCTGCAGGCCACCGCCGGCGACGACCTGGTCCAACACCTCCGGGGTGACGCCGAGTGCCGACGCCAGCTCGGCGCGACGAAGGCCGGGCCGCAGGGGATGGTCGGCGTGGGCGCGATCGACCAGGGGCCCGGCCCGGGCCGCGAGCTCCTCCAGCACGCCGGACGCGAAGGCGATGGCGCCCACGACCGTGGCGCCGGTCACCCCACCACCCCCGCTCCACCGTCGGAGGTCGGCCACCGCCGCCGACCGATGGACGGCGAGGAGGGATGACGCCCGACCGTCCGGGGTGGCCGCCACCGGCACCAGTCGATCCAACAGGGCCAGGGCATCCCGGCGCCGCTGGGGCGGGTCGGGGTCGGCGACCCGGCCCCCACCGACCACCGTCCGCCGCCCGACCTCGCGGAGCACCACCCGGTCGCCGGCCGCGGTCGGCATCGGCTCCTCCGCCACCGCCAGGGCCGCACGGTGGTCGACGGGGCGCAGGACGACCGGCCAGACCCCGGTGCCGAGATGGAGGTGGAAGGCGCCGCGCTCGTCGGGTGACGGCTGGTCGGGCACCGCTCGCAGCTCGAGGAGGATCCGGTCGGTGGCGGTGGTGGTGCCGGGTTCGGCGAGCACCATGCCCCGGGCCAGGTCGTCGCGGTCGATGCCGGCGAGGTTGACGGCTACCCGCGAACCGGCGGCGGCTTGCTCGACCGGCTCGTCGTGGCGATGGAGGCCGCGCACGGTGACCACCCGACCGGCGGGCATCAGCTCGAGCTCGTCGCCGGTCGCCACGACCCCGCTGCCCAGCGAGCCCGTCACCACGGTGCCGGCCCCCGGCACGGTGAACGCCCGGTCGATGGCCAGTCGCACCGGGAGCCCCGACCGGTCGGGCACGGTGGACAGCGCCGAGTCGAGGGCCGCCTCGAGCTCGTCGATGCCCACGCCGGAGATGGCCGAGACCGCCACGATCGGGGCGCCCGCCAGCGACGTGGCCGCCAGACGTTCCTCCGTCTCGAGCGCCACCAGGTCGACGAGGTCCGGGTCGGCGGCGTCGATCTTGGTGACCGCCACCACCGCCCGCTCGACGCCGAGGGCATGGAGGGCGGCGACGTGCTCGGTGGTCTGGGGCGACCAGCCCTCGTCGGCGGCGACCACCAGCAACGCCGTCTCGAACCCGTCGACGCCGGCCAGCATGTTCTTCATGAACCGCTCGTGGCCCGGCACGTCGACGAACGACACCACGGTGCCCGACGGCAGCGTCGACCAGGCGAACCCGAGGTCGATGGTGAGGCCCCGGCGCTTCTCCTCGGCCCACCGGTCGGGATCGCGCCCGGTGAGGCGTCGGACGAGGGTCGACTTGCCGTGGTCGACGTGGCCGGCGGTGCCGACGAGCGGCATGGGTCAGCTCGCCGCCAGCCGCTCGGCGACGACGGGGTCGAGGGCCGGTGGGACGGCGCGGAGGTCGACCACGAGCCGTCCGGCCTCCCGTCGGGCCACGATCGGCGGGTCGCCGCCCAACAGGGCCCGCCAGCGTCGGTCACCGTGGTCGGCGACGACCACCGGACCCGGCAACTCCGAGCCCGGCACCGATCCGCCCCCGATCGAGCCGGGTCGTTCCTCCACCGACCCGCCCGCCGCCGAGGCCACGGCCTCGGCTCGGGACCACAGGACCTCGGGGTCGGCGGTCGCCATCGCCCAGAACGGGATCTCCCGGGCGCGCCCGTCGGCGTAGAGCTCCAGGGTGACTCCGAGGGCGGCCAGGGTCGGCCCGGGGACTCGGAGCGACCGGGCGACGGGATGGGCCTTGACGGCGGCGACGAGGTCGGCCGAGCCGAGTACGAGGCCGGCCTGCGGCCCGCCGAGCAGCTTGTCGCCCGACACGAGCACGAGGTGGGCGTGGTCCAACGATTGGCGGACCGCCGGCTCGTCGCCGAGCCACGCCGGGGGCGGCGTGTCCAGCCAGGGCGTGGTTGCGTCGAGCAGGCCCGAACCGACGTCGAAGACGAGCGGGAGCCCGACCTCGGCGCCGAGGTGGGCGAGCTGGTCGATGCCGGCGTCCTCGGCGAAGCCCTCCACCCGGTAGTTGGAGGGGTGGACCTTGAGCAACAGGGCAGTCGAGTCGTCGAGGGCCCGGCGGTAGTCGTCCACCCGGGTGCGGTTCGTCGTGCCCACCTCGACGAGCCGGGCACCGCTTGCCGCCATGAGCTCGGGGAGCCGATACGAGCCGCCGATCTCGATGAGCTCGCCGCGCGACACCGGCACCGATCGATCGGTGGCCAGCGCCATGAGCACCAACAAGAGGGCGCCGGCATTGTTGTTGACGACGAGGGCCGCCTCGGCCCCGGTCAGTTCGGTGAGGAGGCGGTGGACCCAGGCGCCGCGTCCGCCGCGTTCGCCGGTGGCGAGGTCGAGTTCGACGTTGCCGTACCCGAGGGCGGCGGTGCGGGCAGCCTCGGCTGCGTCGGGGTGGAGCGGGGCGCGTCCGAGGTTGGTGTGCAACAGCACCCCGGTCGCGTTGACGACCGACGTCGGACGGAGCCGCCGGAGTCGCTCGGCGTCGGTCGTGGCGAGGGCGACGGCATCGGCCGGCTCCCCGGCCTCGATGGCCGCCCGGGCGGCATCGACGGCGGCCCGGGCCACGCCCACCGCCAGGACCCGCGGCAGGTCGAGTTGGTCGGCAAGCCGGTGCACGGGCGGCAGGGAACGGCGGTCCATCCGCCGAAGCGTAGGGAGCGTTCAGCCGTCCAGTCTGGGGCCGCCGACGGCGAGCACCTCGCCATCGACGGTCACGACGTAGATGGCGCCCTTCACCGGGGTCAACTCGTCGTCGACGATCTCGGCCCCGACGTCGTAGGACCAGACCTTCTCGCCGGTCGCCCGGTCGATGGCCGCCACCTCGCCCTGCTCGCTGCCGACGAGCACCTGGTCGCCGGTGACCACGGGGCTCGTGACCCAGCCGTCGCCCTCGGCAGTCGGGTTCACCACCGGCCACATCCGTTCCGGCGGGTTCACGAGGTCGCCCGACGAGTCCGCCAGGGCCGGATCGATGGCGAGGAGCCCACCCTCGGAGACGAAGTAGAGGACGCCGTCGGCGGAGGCGACGTCGGTGCCGGTGTCGGTCTCCCACCGGACGCTGAAGCTGGCCATGTCGTTGCACGACCCGTCGTAGATGCCGATGCCGCCGCCATCGGCCGCCACGGCGACGAAGCCATCCGCCACCACGGGCCGCGACGGGCGCTCGCCGTTGCCCTGGATGAGGTTGCAGCGCTCGGCCCCGGTGTCGACCTCGAGGAGGTGGAGGCGGTTGCCCTGGGGGGCCACGTACACGGTCCCGTCGCCGATCGAGACCGAGGCCTCCACGGCGCCCATCTCGACCCCGAGCTCGTCGGTCCGCCAGAGCACCGACCCGCTGGCGAGGTCGAGGGCGGCCACGTAGCCGGATCCGTCGTCGGCGGTTCGGCTCAGGTACACGACCCCACCGTCGAGCACCGGCGCCGCCCGGGTCACGCCCGGCAGGTCGGCCGGCACCGTTCGCCAGACCGAGGCGCCGGTCTGGTCGAAGGCGCCCACCACGCCGTCGGAGGCGACCCAGACCACGTAGTAGGTCGGGGCACCCTCGACGTCGAGCTGTCCCACCGACAGGGGCACCAGCAGTCGGTCGGAGACGGACTCCTGCCAGGAGATCGAGCCCGATGGCTGGTCGATCTGGGTGACCTCGTCCCGGGTGCTGGAGGCCACGAAGAGCCGCGTGCCGGCGGCGATGGCGCCCACCTGCGCCTCGCCGCTGGGTGTGGCTCGCCAATAGAGGCCCTCGGGTCCGGTGATGCCGCCGTCGCTCAGGCCGGTGCCGCCCGCATCGCCGCGGTGGGCGTGGAACCCGCCGGCCCACGGGTCGGGGACCGGGATGGTCGTGGTCGTCGTGGTGGTCGGACCGGCGACGGTGGTGGGGGGTGCTTCGGCCTCGGGCCACAGCGTCGCGGCGAGGGCGGCGATGGCCACCACCACCGCGGCGCCGGCGAGGGCGATCGGCACCCAGCCCCGGGCGGTCCGGCGGGCCCGGAACTCCATGCCCGCCGACGATCGCTGGGCGGGGCTGAGGGTCGGAGTCTCGGGGTCGAGGCCGGCCCGCAGCAGCGCGCCCTCGAGGGCCGAGGCGTCGAGTTCGGCGTCGGTGTCGACGTCGACCGCCTTGGCGGCCGCCACCGCGGGCAGCGCCTCCCAGTGGCTTCGCCAGGGCTCGGCGACGTGCTCGTCGGCCTGCCGGACGAGCGTGGCCGCGGCCGCGCCCTCCGGCTTCGCCCACAGGCCGGCGGTGTCGGCCGCCCGGGCGGCGAGGAGTGGGCTGCCGAGCCGTGCCGCCAGGGCGACGGCCTGGGCCCCGAGGTCAAAACCCTTCTCGTGTGCGGCCCGGAGCGTCATCAGCTCCACCGCCGTGGCATACCACCGGCCCTGCAACAGCAGATCGGTGAGCCGGGCGGCCTCGTCCCTGGGCCAGGGGCCGCCTTCGAGTTGGGCGAGCCGTTCGACGTCGCAGCGGAGTCGGACCCGCAGCCCGTCGATGCCCGGATCGGTCAGCTCCATCGCCCGGGCGAGGTGCTCGGCCGCCGTTGCGGCGTCCCCGTTCACCCGATGGGCGCGGGCCAGGGTCAGGTGCGTGACGTTCTGCCATGCCGGCATCGTCGCCATCGCGACTGCATGGGCCTCCTCGGCGGCATCGACGGCGCCCTCGCCCAGGCCATGGAGCGTGGCTCCTTCGGCGAAGGCGAGGTGGGCGAGGAAGCGGGGGGCGGAGGCGTCGCCGGCCAGGTCCATCGCCGACTGGTAGGCGTCGATCGCCTCGGCGGACCGTGACGTGTGGAACAGGGCCCGGGCCTCGTTGGCGTAGCGCGAAGCCTGGGCGGCATCGCCGCCGAGGTACTCGGCGAGGTCGGCGACCGACGCGAACGTGGCCGCGGCGTCGTCGGCGTCGCCGTGGTCCAACAGCACCCAGCCCTTGTTGATCCTCGCCCGGGCGCGCTGGGTCGGGTCACCATGCGCCTCCACGAGCTGGTTGCCCTTGGTGGCGGCGGCCTCGGCCTCCTCGGCGAATCCGAGCCGGGAGAGCGAGCGGGCGGCCAGCGTGAGCAGCGACCCCTCCTTGGCGGGGAGGTCGTGGTTGCGGGCCAGGCCTGCCGCCAACGTCGCCCACGTGGCCGCCTCCTGCGGGTGCTGGAGGTCGTCATGGAGTTGGGCGATGAACCCGATGGCGTCGGCCGCCGCCGACGGGTCGAGGAGGGGGACGGCCCGACTCGCATGCCCGAGGGCGATGTCGGAGTCTCCCCGCGATCGGTGGTGGCCGGCCAGGACGAGGTGGAGTCGGCCGGCCGCCTGGGGGTCGGCCGGGGGTCCGGCCTCCAGCGCCAGGGACGCAGCCTCGGGGTCGCCGCCCTCCCCGGCGGCGGTGAGCATCGGCAGGGCCACGTCCCCACGACCGGCGATGAGCAACAGCCGGCCACGGCGGGCGGGACGGTCGTCGCCGATCACCTCGACGAGCCGGCCGGCGAGGAGGGCGCGTCGGGGGCCCGACACGTCGGGCTCGGTCACGGCGACCCAGCCGGCGCCCGACTCCCGAATGGCGCCCTGCCGCTCCAGACGTTCACCGGCGTCGAGGATCTCGGCAGGATCGACGCCGAGGGTGCGGGCAGCCTCGTCGACCGTCACCGGATCATCGGTGAGGGCGATGATCGCGTGCAGTTCCTCGTCGAGTCCCATCCCCTGCCTCCTCGTCGCCCCAGCGTACGTGACGACGGCTAGCGTCGGTGGTCGATCCAGGAGGACTGCATGGACACGGTCGACGCGTTGCGCAACTCGAGCCTGCTCGCCGCACTGGGCGAGGAACAGCTCGCCGGCCTCGCCGCGATGGCGCGCCAGCGGACGTTCGCCGCCGGCGACGTGCTCATCAGCGCCGGCGACAGCCGCGCCTCGGCCATGTACGTGATCATCGACGGCGCCGTGGAGATCCGATCGGAGGGGACCGTGGTCGCCGAGCTCGGCCCGGGTGCCTCCGTGGGCGAGTTGGCGCTCCTGTCCCCCGACACCTCCCGGACCGCCGACGTGATCGCCACCGAGGACACGACCGTGGTGGCACTGGCCCGGTGGGACTTCCTGCCCTACGTGCGGGGCAACCCCGACGTCGCCCAGGCGGTCATCGAGGAGCTGGTCGCCCGGATCGAGGCCGCCAACGCCCGGCTCGCCGCCGACTGACGGCGCCGGCACTCCTACCCTCCCGCCGATGCGGTGCCAGGTCGTGCTCGTGTCGGTGGTGGTCGCCCTCGTGGCGGCCGCCTGTTCCGGTGACCCCGGCGGGACGACCACCGAGGCGACCGATTCGGGGGCCGTCGCCACGACGACCACGACCTCCGCGCCGACGTCCACCACCGAGGCGTCGACGACGACCACCGAGTCGGCCGCCGACGGCGTCGGCGCCCTGACGGAGTTCGTCAACGGTCGGGCCGAGCTCACCGTGCCGCTCGACCACGACGACCCCGGCGGTCCCACCATCGCCGTGCCGGTGTGGCTTCGACCGGCCGACGACCCCGACGCCCGCATCGGGGTGCTGTTGGTCAACCCCGGTGGCCCGGGTGTCGCCGCCAACGGGCTCGTCCGAGCCGCCGACAACATCTACGCCGAGCGACTGCTCGAGGTCTTCGACATCGTGGCGATCGATCCCCGCGGCACCTCGCCGTCCACGGCGGTGGACTGCGGCAACGGCATCGACGAGTACCTCGGCGCCGTGGACTGGTCGCCCGAGGACCAGGGCGAGCTCGACGAACTCGACCGCCACATCCAGGGCCAGGTGGACCGGTGCGTGGGAGCCGACCCCGACCTCATCGACCACGTCTCCACCATGGACACCGTGCACGACCACGCGGTGCTCATCGAGGCGCTCGGCGAGGAGACGGCGACCTGGTTCGGGTTTTCGTATGGCACCACCCTCGGCGCCGCCCTCGTGACCGAGTACCCCGAGCTGATCCGGGCGGCGGTCTTCGACGGCGCCAGCCAGCACGTCGGCTACGGCGACCCCGTCGCCGAGCTGCTCGCCGATGCCGAGGCGGACGAGGCACTCCTCGTGCGGATCCTCGAGGGGTGCGACGCGTCGGAGGACTGCCCGATCGACGGACCGGCCATCGACGCCTTCGGCCGGGTGGCCGCCGCCGCCGACGAGGCGCCCTTCGACGACGACCCGGCCCTCGTCGCCGTCAACCAGCAGCTCTTCAGCTGGGTGCTCGCCGCCGGCCCCCACGCCTACGGCGGGCCGACGGCGCCGTTGCTGACGGCCGTGGCGGCCGCCGACGACGGCGACGGCTCCCTGCTCCAGCAGTACGTGGCCGACGCCGCCGACTTCCAGCAGCTCTTCTCGGGCTTCCTGCAGATCGTCTGCCTCGACTACCCCTACCGAGGTGAGACCCCGTACCCCGACGACATCGACGACCTCGTCGACGAGGTGGCCCCGACCCGGGCCTCCGTCTTCCCGACGCCCGAGTTCCTCGAGGACGTACAGCTGCCGGGGGAGTGCGAACGCTGGCCCGTGGGGCCCGAGCTCCTGCCGAGCCCGCTCTCGGGCGAGGGCGGTGGTCCGGTGCTACTGGTCACGGCCACCGGCGACCCCGTCACGCCCAAGGGCAGTGCCGACGCCCTCGCCGAGGAACTCGTCAACGAGACGGTGCTGGTCGTCGAGGACGACCAACACGTGAGCTACAACAAGTTCGGCAACGAGGCCCAGCGATGCGCCACCGGGGTCATCAACGACTTCCTCGTCGACCTCGAGGTGCCGCCCGAGGGTTTCGTCTGCGGTCCCTGACCGCCAAATCGGCACCGTCGGTACCCTGAAGGCCGATGCGGATCTTCGCCCTGTTCACGCTCATCGCCCTCGCCGAGATGGCGACCTTCTTCTGGGTCGAGTCGCGCATCGGCCTCGGCTGGGCGCTCGGACTCGCGGTGGCCACCGCCCTCATCGGGTCGGTGCTCGTCCGTCGGGCCGGTGTCGCGGTGATCGCCGACATCAACCGCAAGATCTCGGCAGCCCAGCTTCCGGCCAAGGAGCTCAGCCGCGGGGGCGCGGTCCTCGTCTCGGGGGCGCTGCTCATCTCCCCGGGCTT
This sequence comes from uncultured Acidimicrobiia bacterium, assembly GCA_964614585.1. Taxonomy (GTDB): domain Bacteria; phylum Actinomycetota; class Acidimicrobiia; order Spongiisociales; family JAENVV01; genus JAHEFX01. Next base: position 30,005 of record CAZTLW010000006.1, read on the forward strand.
CCTGACCGACGTCATCGGCTTCCTGTTGCTCACGCCGCCGGTCCAGGAGCTCGTCCACCGGACCGTTGCGAAGCGGGTCACCAGCCGCATGACGGTCGTCACCCCCGGCGGCGCCACCTCGTGGACGCAGGGACCCCCGCCCGTGGATCGGGGCTCCGGCGACGTCATCGACGTCGAGAGTTGGGAGTAGGCCCGGTGGAGGTCACCCACCTCCTGGCCCCGAATCCGGGGCGCTACACGGGACCCGGCACGAACACCTGGATCCTGGAGTCGGACGGCGCGGTCCTCGTGGTCGATCCCGGACCGATCATCGCCATGCACGCCGACGCCATCGTCGACGCCATCGGCGACCGCGAGGTGGCGGGGGTGCTGGTGACCCACACCCATCCCGACCATGCACCCCTCGCCAACCCGCTCGCCGGCGAGTTGGGGGTCGCGGCGCTGGGCCACGCGCCCGGGCCGGAGTTCGAACCCGACCGACGGCTCGACGAGGGCGACGCCGTCGACTTCGGTGGCGAGACCCTCACCGTGCTCCACACCCCCGGCCATGCCACCGATCACCTCTGCTTCGTGGTCGGCACCGAGATGTTCACCGGGGACCACATCATGGGTGGCTCCACGGTGATGATCGAGGACCTGTCGGCCTACCTCGCCCAGCTGCGACGGCTCCGCGACCTCACCCTCACCCGGCTCTACCCCGGACACGGCCCCACCATCAGCCGTCCCCACGAGGTCATCGACCACTACATCGACCATCGGCTGGAGCGCGAGCAACAGATCGTGGCCGCCATCGAGGCCGGGGAGGAGACCATCGGTGACGTCGTCGGCTTGGTCTATGCCGACGTGGCTGTTGAACTACACCCATTGGCCGCACACTCGGTCGCCGCCCACGTGCGAAAGCTCGTCGACGACGGTCGGGTCGACTTCAAGGACACCGAGGACCTGTGGAACGCCGTCGTCCGACTCGCCGCCCCGTGAGCGCCGCCGCCCGCGTCCTCGTGATCGCGCTGGCCCTCTCGATGCTGGCCCTCCCAGGTGCTGCCCAGGTCACCGACGAGGACATCGCCCGGGCCGAGGCCGAACTGGCGGCCCTGCAGGTCGAGTTGTCGGCTCTCACGGACGAGTGGGAGGCGGCCGTGGCGCGCCAGGTGCTCCTCCAGGATGCGGTGGAGGCGCAGTCACAGGCCCTTCTGGAGACGACGCTGAGCGTCGAGGACCTGTCCCGTAGTGCCGAGGAGCGGGCCGCCGAGATGTACATGGATGCCGCCATGACCGGCCTCTCGACGCTCTTCGCCCCCGGCTCGATCGACGGCGCCGGCGCCGGGCTCGGCTACCTCGACGAGGTCGCCGACGCCGACCGCCAGCTCATTGCCGAACTGGAGGTCCAGAGCATCGAGTTGGACCGTCAGCAGGATGAACTCGGGGTGGCCCGAGCCGACCTCGACGACGCCGTCGACGACCTCGACGCCAATGTCGCCCTCATCGTCGAGAAGCTCGATGCCGCCCAACAGAAGATCAACCAGTTGAAGGAACAGCAGGCCCGCGAAGAGGAGGAGCGCCGTCGTCGGGCTGCCGAGGAGGCCGCCCGTCGCGCTGCCGAGGAGGCGGCTGCCGCCGCAGCGGCTGCCGCAGCCGCCACCACCACCACCCAACCTGCTTCGTCGGGAGGGTCCGGTGGGTCGTCGGGCGGCGAATCGACGCCGACCACCGAGGCGCCCCCGACCACCGAGGCCCCAGCCACCACGGCGCCGCCGCCACCGCCGCCGCCACCGAGCACCGGGGGCAAGGTCTGCCCGGTCGCCGGGGCGACCACGTTCTCGGACTCGTGGGGCGCTCCCCGGTCGGGTGGCCGCACCCACAAGGGCGTCGACATGCTCGGTCCCCGCGGCACCCCGATCGTGGCCATCGAGGACGGCGTGGTGAACCGGTTGTCCAACTCGTCCCTCGGCGGGTTGTCGGTCTACTTCACGGGCAACTCGGGGTCGTACTACTACTACGCCCACCTCGACGGTTTCGCCTCGGGCATCGGCTCCGGGAGCCGCGTCACGGCCGGGACGCTGCTCGGCTACAACGGCACGACCGGCAACGCCCCCGCCAACATCCCCCACCTGCACTTCCAGTACGCCCCACCCGGCAGCAGCTGGATCAACCCGTACCCCCTGGTCCGAGACCTGTGCTGACCGGCGGCCTCCGGCCGCCGGCAGTACCGAGTACCAAGTACTGCAGTACTGAGATCGGGAGTCAGTTGCCCAGGCGACGACGGAGGGCTTCCAGCATCTTCACGATCTCTCCGAGCTCCTCCTCCCACTCGGAGCTGGTGATCTCTGGGAGGTAACCGAGGTCGCTGGCTATTCGGACGTGGCACGACAGTTCGGAGGCCGATCCGGTGGCCAGGGACAGGAACCGTGCGAAGTCGGCGCCGGTCGACCTACCGGCACCCTCGGCGATGTTCGATTCGATCGAAACGGCGGCACGCCGCATCTGCGCGGCCAGGCCGTACCGCTCCTCTGGCGGGAGCGAACGCGTCTGGCGGTACACCTCGAGCGTCAGGGCGTGGCACCGATGCCATACGTGCAGCTTGCGGAAGTTGTGCACAAGCTGGACATATCACCGGCCGCCAGGAGGTGCCACCCCCTTCTCAGTACTCGGTACTTGGTACTCGGTACTGACGCGCTCGTCAGAGCGCGTCGATCAGCTTCGCCATTCGACCGACGCAGGTCTCGTCCTCCAACGGCGGGACGAGGCGCACCAGCTCGGCGGCGACGTTGCGGTAGGCGGTGGCGGCCGGGCCGTCGTCGTGGCGGGCGGCGGGGACGCCGTCGTCGCCGCCGGAGACGAGGCTCGAGTCGAGGGGGATTCGACCGACGAGGGGGACGGCCAGTTCCTCGGCCAGTCCGTCGCCGCCCCCGGAGCCGAACAACTCGTAGGTCTCGCCGTGGTCGCAGACGAACGACGACATGTTCTCGACGACGCCGACGATCGGCATGTGGGACCGGCGGGCCATGTCGGCCACCCGCACGGCCACACGTTGGGCGGTCTGCTGGGGGGTGGTCACCACGACCATCTCGGCCTGGGGGAGCAGCCGGGCCAGCGCCATCTGGATGTCACCGGTGCCCGGGGGCATGTCGATGACGAGGTAGTCGAGGTCCTCGGCCCAGCGGACCTGGGTGAGGAACTGCTCGAGGGCCTTCGACAGCATGAGCCCCCGCCACATCAGGGCGGTGCCCTCGTCCTCGGTGATGAGACCGGTCGAGATCACCTGGATCCCCTGGGCCTCGACGGGGATCATCAGCTTGTCGGCGTCGGCCTCGATCCGGTCGGTGGTGCCGAGCATCCGGGGGATGGAGAATCCCCAGATGTCGGCGTCGAGGATGCCGACCCGGAAGCCGAGGTCGGCGATGGCCACGGCGAGGTTGACGCTCGTGGTCGACTTCCCGACCCCGCCCTTGCCCGAGGCGATGGCGAGGACCCGGGTGGAGGTGGGGACCCGGGTCGGTTGGGCGTTCTCCCGGGCCCGGAGGCGGGCGGTCTCCATGAGAGCGGCGCGCTGGGCCTTGGTCATGGCCGTCGTCACGACCTCGACCCGGTCGACGCCGTCGAGGGCGCCGACCTTGCGCCGGGTCTCGGCGTCGATCTGGCCCCGCATTGGGCACTCGGCGATGGTGAGGGCGATGCCGACCTCGACCACCCCATCACCGATGTCGACGTGGGTGACCATGCCGAGGTCGACCACGTCGGCCCCCAACTCGGGGTCGATGACCCCGCGCAGGGCCCCGTAGACGTCGTCTTGGGTGGGCATGAGGTGGGAGGTTACGGTCGACACGCTATTTACACTACGATGCCAGTGGGAATTCGGATGAGGCGTCCCGGCCTTGCCGGAACGCCGCCTCGCGAGTCCCCGGATCCCGCCCATATACTGCCGCCAACACGAGACCTGCTGGAGCCCGAGATGGAGCAGCTGCTCACCATCAAGACCAACACCCCCACGAAGCCGGTGACGCTCACGCCGTCGGCGGTCGACAAGCTGCGCGACCTGCTCGCCTCCGAGGGCGACGAGTCGCTGGCCCTTCGGATGGCCGTGCGCCCGGGTGGGTGCTCCGGATTCAGCTATGAGATGTTCTTCGACTCCGCCTTCGACGACGACGACCTCGTCGAGGACTTCGACGGCGTGAAGGTCGTCGTCGACCCCCAGTCGGCGGACATGATCAAGGGCGCGACCCTCGACTACAAGGACACGCTGCAGGGCGCCGGGTTCCACATCAACAACCCGAACGTCACCCGCTCCTGCGGTTGCGGCAACTCGTTCTCCTGATCGGCGGCTCGCCGCCGACCACGTACTGGACACCGAGTACCGAGCACTGAGGCCGGGCCGTACCCGGTAGGTTCCGGTCCATGCCCGATCATCTCTCCGTCTCGTCGGCCCCCGCCCCGGTGGGGCCCTACTCACCCGTCGTCAAGGCCAACGGGTTCGTCTTCCTCTCGGGGCAGGTGCCGCTGACCGATGACGGGCCGCGGGTCGACGCCGACGTGGCGACCCAGACCGAGATCGTCTGCCACAACATCACGGCGATCCTCGGCGAGCTCGGCCTGGGTTGGTCCGACGTCGCCAAGGCGACGATCTTCATGACCGACATCTCCGACTACCCGACGATCAACGAGGTGTACGCGGTGGCGGTGGGCTCGCCGGCGCCGGCTCGGTCCGCCGTCCAGGTGGCGGCGCTGCCGTTGGGCGCCAAGGTCGAGATCGAGGTCGTGGCGGTCGACCGCTAGCCGGTCCCGTCCTCGACGGCGTCCCGGATCTCCCGGAGGCGCCCGACCAGGCGCCATCGAAGCATCCAGCCCCAGGGCAGGCCGATGAGTCGGAGCGCCCCCTCCGTCTGCATCGACTCCTGCTGGCGCAGCAGGCAGCCCCGCCCCGAGGGTGTGAGCGAGTAGACAAGGGTGCCGCGCATCCCCGAGCCCCAGAACCGTTCCTCCAGGCGTCGATCCGGCTCGAGGCGCGTGACCTCGCTCCAGACCTCGAGGGTGAGGCCCGGCATCACCGACACGACCTCCCGCCACCGCGTCCCGACGCGGGTGGGGCCCGGGGGGATCTTCTCCATCGCCGTGACGGGTGATCCCGGCCCCACGGCATGGTCCTGGACCTCGGCGAGCAGCGCGAAGACGTCCGCGGGTGGTGCGCCGACGAGGATCGAGCCGTCGAAGTGCACGACTACCCGCCGTCGGGCACGTACCACCAGGGCTTGCGCTCGGGAGCCAGCGCCCAGTGCACGTGCTTGGGCACGGTGAACGATGCCATCGCCTCCCATCCGAGCTCCCGGGCATCGCCCGAGGCCCCCACGCCCCCGAATGGCGCCGCCACGTTGTCGACCAAGGGGTCGTTGATGTGGAGCATCCCGGTTGCCAGCTCGCGCCAGCAGCGCTCGGCGACGACCGGGTCGGAGGTGTAGACGCTGCCGCCGAGGCCGTAGGGCGTGTCGTTGGCGAGGGCGATCGCCTCCTCGACCTCGTCGAAGGCCATCACCGGGAGCACCGGGCCGAAGGTCTCGTCCCGCACCAGTCCCATCGTGTGGTCGACGTCGGCCACGACCGTGGGGGCCATGAAGAAGCCCGGCCGGTCGAGGGCGTGGCCGCCGGCCAGGACGGTGGCGCCGGCCTCCGTCGCCGCCGCCACCTGACCGAGCACCGCCGACCGTGCCCGCTCCGAACGCAGCGGACCGACCTGGGTCGCCTCGTCGAAGGGATCCCCCACCACGATGCCGCCCGCCAGGGCGACGACCCGGTCGAGGTAGTCGTCGATGAGCGACCGGTGGACGTAGACCCGCTCGGTGGACGTGCACACCTGGCCGGCATTCAGGAACGCCGACCACACCGTGCCCTCGGCGGCGCGGCCGAGGTCGGCGTCGGCGAAGACGATGGCGGCATCCTTGCCGCCCATCTCCAGGTGGGTCGGTACGGCCCGGGCCGCGCAGGCGGCCCCGATGGCGGTGCCGACCTCGGTCGAGCCGGTGAAGGCGACGAGGTCGACGCCGGGATGATCGACGATCGCCTGTCCCACGGTGCTGCCGCCCCCGACGACCACGTTGGCGACCCCGGCCGGGAGGTGCTCGGCGAACAGCTCGGCCAACAGCAGGGCGGTGAGCGGGGTCTCGGAGGCGGGCTTGGCGACCACCGTGTTGCCGGCTGCCAGGGCCGGTGCCACCTTGAAGGTGAGCAGCAGCAGGGGGTAGTTCCACGGGACGAGGGCGGCCACGACGCCGTAGGGGACCCGGAGGACGAGGTCGAGTTGGCGGGCCTCGTTGGCGGGCGCCACCCGCCCCCCGAACACGCGGGCCAGTTCGGCGTACTGGGCGAACAGGTCGCGGGCCATGTCCACGTACAGGCCGTTGCGGGACGCGGGCCGTCCCGTCTCGATCGTCAGGGCCCTCACGAGGTCGTCTCGACGAGCGGCGATCCCGGCGGCAAGGCCCCGCAGGGCCCCGCTGCGGTCGCCCTGGGGCCGGTCGCGCCAGCCGGGGAAGGCCGCCACGGCCGCAGCGACCCCCGCATCGACCTGGTCGGCGGAGGCGGCGGTGAGCGTGGTGTGCACGGCCCCGGTGGCCGGGTCGACGACGTCGAACGGGTCACCGGCACCGTCGAGCAGGGTGCCGTCGACGAGCATGCCTCCACGCTACGTGGCGGCGGGCGTCAGCCGAAGCGGTAGCCGACGCTCCGCACCGTCGTGATCCACCCGGCTCGCTCCTCGCCGAGTTTCGCCCGCAACCGTCGCACGTGCACGTCGACGGTCCGGGCGCCGCCGAAGTACTCGTACCCCCAGACCCGACTCAGCAGTTGCTCCCGCGACCACACCCGACCGCGGTGTTGCAGGAAGAACCGGAGCAACTCGTACTCCATGTAGGTGAGGTCCACCGGGTGCCCGGCCAACTCGGCCTGGTAGGTGGCGGTGTCGAGCACCAGGTCCTCGTACACGAGGCGGTCGGCGTCCTCGGAGCGGGCCGCGATGCGCCGAAGCCGGGCGCGGAACTCGAGGGCGTCGACGGGTGCCGTCACGAAGTCGTCCCACCAGTCCTCGTTCTCGATGAGTGGGAGTCGGTCGGCCGGGACCACGGCGATGACCTCGATCCCGGCGGCGACGAGGTCGCGGGCGGCGCGCACGGCTGCCGCCGCCTCCCCGGAGAGGTCGACGATGCCACAGGCGGGGGGCTCGTCTGCCTCGGCGTCGACCACCTCGGCCCCGGCGAGCACGAGGGCGTCGTCGAGGCCGTCGGCGGTCGCGCCGGGGGAGACGGAGACCCGCATCAGAGCACCGGCAGGTAGTGCTCCAGCTCGAACCGGGAGACGTGGTGTTGGTATCGATCCCACTCCTTGCGCTTGTTGCGCAGGAACCAGTCGACCACGTGCTCACCGAGCGCCTCGTGGAGCAATTCCGAGGCGGCGAGTTCGTTCAGGGCCTCCGACAGGGTCTCGGGCAGGCGCCGGATGCCTCGCTCCGCCCGCTCGCCCGTCGACAGGGCGTGGGCGTCGCCGAGGAGCTCGTCGGGCGGCACCGCCCCGCGCCGGATGCCATCGAGGCCGGCCGCGAGCACGGCCGAGAAGGCGAGGTAGGGATTGGTGGCGGCGTCGGGCGAGCGCAGCTCCACGCGAGTGCTCTCGGGCTTGCCCGTCTTGGGGGTGGGCACCCGTACCAGCGCCGACTGGTTGTTGCGGGCCCAGGTGGTGTGGATGGGCGCCTCGAAGCCGGCCACGAGGCGCTTGTAGGAGTTGACCCACTGGTTCGTGATGGCGGTGAGGGCGGGGGCGTGGTCGAGGATGCCGGCGATGAACGACTTGGCCACCGGCGAGAGGCCGTCGGGGGCGTCGCCGTCCCAGAAGGCGTTGCCCCGTTCGTCGAACAGCGAGAGGTGGAGGTGCATCCCCGAGCCGTCGTGGGCCTCGAGGGGCTTCGGCATGAAGGTGGCGTGGAGCCCGTGGGAGAGGGCCACCTCCTTCACGGCGAGGCGGAAGGTCATCACGTTGTCCGCCATCGACAGGGCGTCGTCGTAGCGGAGGATGATCTCGTGCTGGCTGGGGGCCACCTCGTGGTGGGAGTACTCGACGGGTATGCCGAGCTGTTCGAGGTGCATGATCGTCGTCCGCCGGTACTCCTGGGCGGTGTCGAGCGGGGTGAGATCGAAGTAGCCGCCCCGGTCGAGCACCTCCGGCTCGGGCCCGGCGTCGCGGAAGTAGAAGAACTCGAGCTCGGGCCCGACGTAGAAGGAGTAGCCGGCGTCGGCGGCGGCTCGGAGGTTGCGCTGGAGGACGTGGCGGGGGTCGCCCTCGAATGGGGTCCCGTCGGGGCGCTCGATGTTGCAGAACATCCGGGCGACGTCGTGCTCGGCCCGCCACGGGATGATCTGGAACGTCTCGGGATCGGGCCGGGCGATCATGTCGGCCTCCTGCACCCGGGCGTAGCCGTCGATGGCCGACCCGTCGAACGTCATGCCCTCGGTGAGGGCGACCTCGAGCTCGGCGGGGGAGATCGCCACCGACTTGAGGAAGCCCTGCACGTCGGTGAACCACAGGCGGACGAAACGGATCCCCCGCTTGCCCACGGTCTGGAGGACGTACTCGGCACTGCGTTCGGACGACATGTAGGGGCGGCACGCTAGTGGGGTACCGGGGATGCCGCCCACCCGTCGCCCCTTCGGGGGTGCCCGTAACACGGTCTTCACATTCGGGTAACGGGAGGGAAAAGGCGCCGGACCACCCTCTCGGCGCAGCCGACACCGTGGCGACCCCAGACGCCACCCGATGGAAGGAACCCCCAATGGCGATTCAGGCCGAGTACTTGTGGATCGACGGCTCCGAGCCGACCCAGTTGCTTCGTTCGAAGACGCGGATCCTGCCCGGACCCGTCTCCTCGGTCGACGAGCTTCCCGTGTGGGGGTTCGACGGCTCGTCGACCAACCAGGCCCCCGGCGACAGCTCCGACTGCGTGCTGAAGCCGGTCTTCATGATCCCCGACCCCATCCGCGGGGGCGACAACGTGATCGTCCTCAACGAGGTGTGGACCGTCGACGACGAGCCACACCCCACCAACAAGCGCGCCAAGACCCGTGAGGTGGCCGAGAAGTACGGCTCGGACGAGCCGTGGTTCGGGATCGAGCAGGAATACACCTTCATGGAGGACGGCCGTCCCCACGGCTGGCCGGTGGGCGGCTTCCCCGCCCCCCAGGGGGGTTACTACTGCGGTGTCGGCGCCGACGAGATCTGGGGCCGTGGGGTCGTCGAGGCCCACACCCAGGCCTGCATGGACGCCGGGTTGTCCATCTCGGGCACCAACGCCGAGGTCATGATGGGCCAGTGGGAGTTCCAGATCGGACCGCTCCCCCCGCTCGAGGCCGCCGACCAGATCTGGGTCGCTCGCTGGCTGCTGTACCGCATCGCCGAGGACTGGGACATCTCCGCCACGCTCGACCCGAAGCCGGTCAAGGGCGACTGGAACGGCGCCGGCGCCCACACCAACTTCTCGACCAAGGAGATGCGGGAGTCCTACGACGCCGTCGTCGCCGCCGCCGAGGCCCTCGGCAAGCGTCACGACCTCCACATCACCAACTACGGCGTGGGCGTCGAGAAGCGGCTCACCGGCCTCCACGAGACGGCCCCATGGACCGAGTTCTCCTACGGCGTCTCCGACCGGGGTGCCTCGGTGCGGATCCCCTGGCAGGTCGCCAAGGAGGGCAAGGGCTACATCGAGGACCGACGTCCCAACGCCAACATGGACCCCTACGTGGTCACCGCACTCATCACCGAGACGGTGTGCGGCACCGCTGCCGGGGACCTGTAGCCCCGCCACCAGCAAGCGACCGACGACCGACGACCGACGACCGAGGGGCCCCGAAACGGGGCCCCTCGCCGCGTCCAACCCTGGGTTGTGAGCGTCGCCCATTCGCCAACCCAGGGTTGTCAGCGTCGGAATCCGACG